>DASYEF010000140.1:0-4404 GCA_036499185.1 Actinomycetes bacterium
ACCCGTGGTTGCGCTGCTTGGGTGACCGCACCGAGCCGATCGGAAAGGGGCCTCCAGCCCGTTCGCGTCAGCGAACGGGTCGCCTGGGTCATCAGCCGCGGCTCCGGGCCAGTGTTCTCGGCGCGGTCCCAGACGTAGAGCACCACGGTCGAGGAGTCCTCTGCCGTCAGGCGATAGACGCCCTTCTTGCTCCCGCCCGGTAGCCGATCCACGCGCACGAGGCGCTGCGATGCACCGAGCGCAGTCCCCCAGAGCTCGGCGAGCGTGTCCCGGTCCAAGAACTGACGCCCGTCGCTCACAGCGCCCTGTCGGCTGGTGCGTCGACGGTCATGACGTAGTTGGTCCAGCGTGACTCGACGGTGAAGCCGACAGCTTGGTAGACGCCGAGCGCGCCGGTGGGGTTCTCGGAGTCCACCGCGAGGGAGGCCTCGTCGTACCCGGCTTCCCGGTAGGCGTGCAGCGCGTGGCCCAACAACGCGGTCGCGAGCCCCTGGCCACGGTGCCCCCGCAGGGTCCCGACCTTCCCGATGTACGCCTCACGCCGGCCGGATGCTGCCAGGTCGGCCTCGAACTCGGCCGTCTGCAGGTACGCCGCGATCTCGTCGGAGCCGTCGGGGCTCACGACGAAGGACACGTCGGGGCGGAAGCTGCGCGACCCGGTGACGGTCTGGCTCCAGAGCACGTCCGACCACGGCGTGAAGTCCGGGTGGTCGAGGAAGGCCGCGTTGTGGGCCAGGCGGAGTGCGTCGGCCATCGACCCGTCGTAGCGGCGCAACCGGTAGCCGGCCGCCAGCGGTCTTGCGGGCTGCAGCGCGTCCAGCGCCGTGCGCATCAGGAAGGTCCACCGCTCGCCCCGCATCCCGACCGAGGCCAGCAGGTCGGCCTGGGCGACGTCGGAGGACAAGCCCGCCACGAACAGTCTCGCCGGTAGGTCCGGCCGTCGCTCGTCGCGCGCCTCGGTGGCGCGCTCGACCATCCGGGTCACCAGCAGCGTGCCGATGCCCTGGCCGCGCCGGGCCGGCAGCACCGACCCCTGCAGGTCGATCGTGTAGTGCCCGTCGGCCGCGCCGCGAGGCAGGATCGAGAAGTAGCCGACCATCTGCCCGGCGGTGTCGAAGGCGCCGACGAAGTCCTTCCCGACCTCGACCGCGGGGTTGGCCATCTCCTCGGCGAGGTCGTCGGCCGAGAAGTGCTCGCCCGTGCGGTCGACCCGCTCGATCTGCTCGCGCAGGTCGGCCCACGCCGGGATCTCGGTGCGCGTCAGGGGTCGCAGGCCGATCTCCACTTCGACAGCGTAGGAGTCGCTCACAGCCAACGTCTCCTGTCTTCGCCTCGGCGGGAACTCGGCGGAGCCGGTCGCGGGGTCGCCCCTAGGATGGTCCGGCCCGCCAGCGCCACCCGAGGAGCCGTCAGCCCCGATGTCCGAGAGTCCGACGCACACCAGCGGGATCACCCGCGACGAGGTCGCCCACCTGGCACGACTGGCGCGGCTCGCGCTGGACGACGACGAGCTCGACCGGCTCGGCGGTCAGCTCGGTGCGATCGTCTCCGCGATCTCCCGGATCGGTGACCTCGACACCGCCGACGTCCCGCCGACCTCGCACGCGCTGCCGCTGACCAACGTGACCCGGCTCGACGAGGTGCGCCCCGGCCTGACCCAGGGGCAGGCGCTCTCCGGCGCCCCCGCCGCCGAGGACGGCCGGTTCCGGGTCCCGCGGATCCTCGACGAGGAGGTGTGAGGCCGGCATGACCGAGCTCACCCGGCTCACGGCTGCCGAGACGGCCGCCGCCGTCGCTGCCGGCGAGGCCAGCGCGGTCGATGTCGTGGATGCCCACCTGACCCGGATCGCGGCCGTGGACCCGGCGGTGCACGCCTTCCTGCACGTGGACGCCGACGGCGCGCGCGAGGCGGCCCGCCGGGTCGATGCCCGCCGGGCCGCGGGCGAGACACTCGGGCCGCTCGCCGGCGTACCGATCGCACTCAAGGACGTCCTCGCGACGGAGGGTGTGCCCACCACCTGCGGCTCGCGGATCCTGGAGGGCTGGCGGCCGCCGTACGACGCCACGGTCGTCCGCCGGCTGCGCGAGGCCGGCGTCGTAGCGATGGGCAAGACGAACATGGACGAGTTCGCGATGGGCAGCTCGACCGAGCACTCGGCCTACGGCCCGTCGCACAACCCGTGGGACCTCGAGCGGATCCCCGGCGGTTCGGGCGGCGGCTCGGCGGCCGCGGTCGCCGCCTTCGAGTCGCCGCTGGCGGTGGGCACCGACACGGGTGGCTCGATCCGCCAGCCGGCGGCGGTCACGGGGACGGTGGGTGCCAAGCCGACGTACGGCGGCACCAGCCGCTACGGGCTCGTGGCGCTCGCGTCCTCGCTGGACCAGGCCGGGCCCTGTGCCCGCACCGTGCTCGACGCTGCGCTGCTGCACTCGGTGATCGCGGGGCACGACCCACTGGACTCGACGTCGATCGACGGGCCGGTCCCGGACGTCGTCGCGGCGGCGCGGCGCCAGGACGTGCGCGGGATGCGGATCGGCGTCGTGCGCGAACTAGGCGGTGAGGGCTACCAGCCGGGTGTCGAGCAGCGGTTCCGCGAGGGCGTGGAGCTGCTGACGTCGATGGGCGCCGAGGTGGTCGAGGTCAGCTGCCCGCACTTCGCCTACGCGCTGCCGGCCTACTACCTGATCCTGCCGAGCGAAGCGTCTTCCAACCTCGCCCGCTTCGACGGGATGCGCTACGGCCTGCGAGTCGGCGACGACGGCACCGCCAGCGCCGAAGGGGTCATGTCGGTGACGCGCGACGCTGGCTTCGGCGCCGAGGTGAAACGGCGCATCATGCTCGGCACCTACGCGCTGTCCAGCGGCTACTACGACGCCTACTACGGACAGGCGCAGAAGGTGCGCACCCTCGTCGTTCGCGACTTCGAGGCTGCCTTCGAGCAGGCCGACGTGCTGGTGTCCCCGACGACACCGACGACGGCCTTCCGGCTCGGCGAGCGCATCGACGACCCGATGGCCATGTACCTCGCCGACCTGTGCACGATCCCGTCGAACCTGGCGGGCAACGCCTCGCTGTCCCTTCCGGCCGGACTCGCGCCCGAGGACGGGTTGCCCGTCGGGTTCCAGGTGATGGCGCCGCCGATGGCGGACGACCGGCTGTACCGCGTGGGCGGTGCCCTGGAGGCGGCCCTCCTGGACCGCTGGGGGCACCTCCTGATCGACGAGGCGCCCGACCTCACCACCACCGTCACGGAGGATCCCCTGTGAAGAAGCACAACGGGTTCATCACGATCGTCTTCACACTCCTGTCCGCGCGGACCGCGCTCCGCCGGATCAGCGAGGCCCGCGAGGACGGTGACCCCTGGGAGGTGCTCGACGCGGCCTTGAACGTCGCCGTCCTGGTCACCGGGCTGATCGTCATCGTTCGCCGGCTGCGCCGTGGAGAGGCCGGGGACTGAACCGATGACGGTCTCAGCCCCCGAGCTCGTGGACTACGAGGACGCGATCGCCCGCTACGACCCCGTCCTCGGCCTCGAGGTGCACGTCGAGCTCGGCACGGTCTCCAAGATGTTCTGCGGGTGCGACACCACCTTCGGTGCCCCGCCGAACAGCCAGACCTGCCCGACCTGTCTCGGGCTGCCGGGGTCCCTGCCCGTGCTCAACCGGGTGGCCGTGGAGTCGACGATCAGGGTCGGCCTCGCCCTCGGTTGCGACATCGCGACCTGGTGCCGCTTCGCTCGGAAGAACTACTTCTACCCGGACATGCCGAAGAACTTCCAGACCTCGCAGTACGACGAACCGATCTGCACCGACGGGCACCTGGACGTCCAGTTGGCGACCCCGGAGGGTCCGCGCAGCTTCCGCGTCGAGATCGAGCGGGTCCACATGGAGGAGGACACCGGCAAGTCGCTGCACGTCGGCGGCGCGACCGGCCGCATCCAGGGCGCGGAGTACTCACTGGTCGACTACAACCGGGCTGGTATCCCGCTCATCGAGATCGTCACCCGTCCGATCATGGGCGCCGGCGAGAAAGCCCCGGCCGTGGCCCGGGCCTACGTCGCGACCCTGCGCGACCTGCTGCTCGGCCTCGACGTCTCCGACGTGCGCATGGAGCAGGGCTCACTGCGCTGCGATGTGAACCTGTCGCTGATGCCGGCTGGTACGACGGAGCTCGGCACGCGCAGCGAGACCAAGAACGTCAACTCGCTGCGGTCGGTCGAGCGTGCCGTGCGCCACGAGGTCGAGCGGCAGGGGGCCCGCCTGGACGCCGGCGAGCGGATCGTGCAGGAGACCCGGCACTTCCACGAGGACTCGGGGACGACCAGCTCGGGGCGCAGCAAGGAAGAGGCTCAGGACTACCGCTACTTCCCGGAGCCGGATCTGGTCCCGCTGGCGCCGGCGCGT
>DASYEF010000141.1:0-2547 GCA_036499185.1 Actinomycetes bacterium
AACTGCGACCGCCGCGGTGTAGATCCGCCGACGACGGGGCAGAGGCCGGTCGCCAGCGGGGGGTTTGCCCGGTTTCGGGCTGATTCGCGGAGGCGACCGTGCGTCCCCACCTGCTCCCCGCCCGCTCCCGCCTCGCGACGTCCCTGGCGATCGCAGTCGTGCTCACCGCGGCCGCGCTCGTCCCGCTCGCGGCGCCGGCCCGGGCCAGCGGTGCAGCGCCCGGGGCACCGGGTGACACCGCGCTCTGGACGGCCGGCGACAAGACCGGGTTCGGTACGTCGACGACGACCGCGAGCAGGGTCTGGTACACCCTCGGCCACGGCGAGCTGTCCGAGATCTACTACCCCGACCTCGGCACCCCGGCCGTCCGCGACCTGCGGTTCGTCGTGACCGACGCCAAGACGTACGCCGGCAGCGACCGCGACGACGCCACGCACGTCGTGCGGCTCGCCGACCCGCACAGCCTCAGCTACGAGCAGGTCGACACCGACAAGGACGGCCGGTGGCGCATCACGAAGACGTTCACCACCGACCCCGACCGGTCGGCCGTGCAGGTGAAGGTCCACTTCGAGTCGCTGACCCGCACTCCGCTGCGGCTCTACGCGGTGCTGGACCCGAGCCTGACCAACGGTGGCGACGACGACTCCGCTGCCACGACGGGCACCGCCCTGGTGGCGCACGACGCCACCTCGGCCAGCGCGATGGTTGCGTCACCGGCGTTCTCTAAGACGTCCAACGGCTACCTCGGGACGAGTGACGGCTGGACCGACCTGAGCCACGACTACCAGATGGACTGGAACTACTCGTCTGCCCCCGACGGCAACGTCGTCCAGACCGGGCGGACCGAGCTGTCCGGCAAGACGGGCAGCCAGGACCTCACGCTCTCGCTGGGCTTCGGGTCGACCGCGGCGTCGGCCCTCTCGACGGCCAACGCCTCGCTGGCCCGCGGTTTCGCGGCCACCACGTCGGCGTACCAGAAGGGCTGGCACGACTACCTCGAGACGATCAACACCCCGAGGAGCGTCGCGGGTCACGTGACGCTCTACGACGTCTCGGTGATGGTGCTCGCAGCCTCGGAGGACAAGACCTTCCGCGGCGCGATGATCGCGGCGCCGTCGATGGCGTGGGTGTGGGGGCAGATCGCGGGCTACTCCGGGCCGTACCACCTGGTCTGGTCGCGCGACCTCTACCAGATGGCGACCGCGCGGCTGGCTGCCGGCGACCGTGCCGGGGCGGACCGGTCGCTGCAGTGGCTGTGGAACCGCCAGCAGCAGCCCGATGGCTGCTTCCCGCAGAACTCCCAGGTCGACGGCACGCCGCACTGGCCGAACCTGCAGCTCGACGAGGTGGCCGACCCGATCCTGCTGGCCGGGCAGCTCGGTGAGCATGATGCGGCCACCTGGTCGCACGTGCAGAAGGCGGCCTCCTGCATCCTGGCCAACGGCCCCGTCACCCAGGAGCGCTGGGAGAACGAGATCGGCTACTCGCCCTCGTCGATCGCCGCGGAGATCGCCGGCCTGGTCACGGCGGCCGACATCGCAGCGGCCAACGGCGATGGCTCCGCCGCGTCGACGTACCGCTCGACCGCCGACAGCTGGCGTGACTCGCTGCGGACGTGGACGGTGACCCGCAACGGGCCGCTGTCAGCCGACTCGTACTTCGTGCGGCTCACCACCGACGGCAACGCGCAGGCCGACACCACGTACACGCTGTCCGACGGCGGACCCACCGTGGACCAGCGCTCGGTGGTGGACCCGAGCTTCCTCGAGCTGGTGCGCCTCGGGGTGCTGCGCGCCGACGACCCCGACGTCCGGTCGACCATCCCCGTCGTCGACCACATGCTCGGCGTCACGACGCCGAACGGCCAGTTCTGGCACCGCTACAACGGCGACGGGTACGGCGAGACGCCGACCGGCGGCGGCTTCTCCGAGCCGGGGAACACCGGCCGGCTGTGGCCGATCTTCGCCGGGGAACGCGGCGAGTACGAGCTCGCCGCCGGCCAGATCTCCGGCGACACCGCGGCGGCCCGCAGCCAGGCGATGGGCCGCCTGGACGACATGGCCCGCACGGCGAATGCCGGCGAGATGATGCCGGAGCAGGTGTGGGACACGAGCCCGCCGGCCGGGACGGGCAGCTACCAGCCGGGTACGCCGACCCTGTCCTCGACCCCGCTGGGCTGGAGCCACGCGCAGTTCGTCCGGCTGGCCTGGTCGATCGACGCCGGTGGCCCGGTCGAGCGCCCGGCCGCGGTGTCCTGCCGGTACGGCGGCACCTGCCCCTGACCCCTTGACGCGAGTTGTCAGCCGCTGGACGACCTATCGGTCGTCCAGCGGCTGACAAGTGCGCGAGCCGGGGAAAGGACTACCGCGCCGGGGCGGACGGCGCTAATCTGCTGCGCCCACCCGAACCGACGAGCCGAGCGACGACCTCGGCGGTGCCGCACTGCGCTGTGCCGGATTCGCACCGCCGACGAGACGAGAGGCGTGCTGCCGCGTGCCCGCAGGAGCCCACCCCGAGACGGAGCCCACCACCCCCCGGCCCACCGAT
>DASYEF010000142.1:0-23788 GCA_036499185.1 Actinomycetes bacterium
CACGGACTGATGCCCCTCGTCGTGCCGCAGCTCAAGACCATCACCCTCGGCGGCGCGGTCACCGGCCTGGGCATCGAGTCCTCCTCGTTCCGCAACGGGTTGCCTCATGAGTCGGTCCTCGAGGCGGAGATCCTGACCGGCGCGGGCCACGTCGTCACCGCGCGGGCCGACGGACCCGACGCCGAGCTCTTCCAGGCGTTCCCGAACTCCTACGGCACCCTCGGCTACGCGCTGCGGCTGGTGATCGACCTCGAGCCGGTGTCCCCCTATGTCCGGCTGCGGCACGTCCGCTTCGGCGACCTCGACGAGCTCACCGCGGCGATCGCGACGATCACGGACAGCCGGTCCTGGGAGGGCGAGGAGGTCGACTTCCTCGACGGCGTCATGTTCAGCGCCGACGAGGCCTACCTCACCCTCGGGTCGTGGGCCGCCGAGGCGCCCTACACCTCGGACTACACCGGCATGGAGATCTACTACCGGTCGATCCAGTCCCGCGGCGTCGACTACCTCACGGTGCGCGACTACCTCTGGCGCTGGGACACCGACTGGTTCTGGTGCTCGCGGGCGTTCGGCGTGCAGAACCCGCGGATCCGCCGGGTCTGGCCCAAGCGCTGGCTGCGCAGCGACGTCTACTGGAAGCTCATCCGGCTGGAGAACCGCTACGGCGTGGCCGCGCGCATCGACGCCCGCCGGGGCAAGGCGCCGCGCGAGCGGGTCGTGCAGGACGTCGAGATCCCGCTGGAGAACACCGCCGACTTCCTGCGCTGGTTCCTGCGCGAGGTGCCCATCGAGCCGGTGTGGCTCTGCCCCCTGCGGCTGCGCGACGACGGGCCGTCGGCGATGTACGCCGGCGAGCACCAGTCGCCCTGGCCGCTCTACCCGCTGCGCCGCAGCGAGACCTACGTCAACGTGGGCTTCTGGTCCACGGTCCCGATCGAGGAAGGTCGGGCCGACGGCGACGTGAACCGTGAGATCGAGGCGCAGGTGACGGCGCTCGGCGGCCACAAGGGCCTCTACTCCGACGCCTACTACGGCGCGGACGAGTTCTGGGCGCTGTACGGCGGCGAGGACTACCAGGGCGTGAAGAAGCGTTACGACCCACGGTCGAGGCTGCTCGACCTGTACGCGAAGGCGGTGCAACGGCGGTGACCTTCAAGCTGGACAACCTCGGGCGCAGCGGTGCCGTGACCCTGGGCGACATGTTCGAGCGGCTCTTCGGCGCCGACGCGCCGGTGCGCTTCTCGGCGTACGACGGCAGCTCCGCGGGCGACCCGCACGCCGACATCGGCATCCGCGTGGCCACGCCCCGCGCCGTGTCCTACCTCGCCACGGCCCCCGGCTCGCTCGGCCTGGCCCGCGCGTACATCCAGGGCGACCTCGACGTCGAGGGCGTGCACCCGGGCAACCCCTACGAGCTGCTCAAGGTGATGGACGACGGGCTGCACCTGCAGCGCCCGTCCCTGTCCGAGGCGATGGCCTGGGCCCGGACGCTGGGACCCAAGACCTTTGTGCCGCCGCCGCTCCCCGCCCAGGAGGTCGTGCCGTCCTGGCGGCGCGGGCTGCGCCACTCGCGCGACCGCGACGCGGAGTCGATCAGCTACCACTACGACGTGTCGAACGCGTTCTACGAGCGCGTGCTAGGCCCGTCGATGACCTACACCTGCGCGTGCTTCCCGGCCGAGGACTCCACCCTCGAAGAGGCGCAGGCGCACAAGTACGACCTGGTCGCCCGCAAGATCGGTCTGCAGCCCGGCATGCGGCTGCTCGACGTGGGCTGCGGCTGGGGCGGCATGGTCCGGCACGCGGCGAAGAACTACGGCGTCAGCGTCCTCGGCGTGACGTTGTCCCGCGAGCAGGCGACCTGGGCTCAGCACCGGATCAAGGCCGAGGGCCTCGACGACATCGCCGAGGTGCGCCACAGCGACTACCGCGACGTGCGCGAGCGCGACTTCGACGCGGTGAGCTCGATCGGGCTGATCGAGCACATCGGGGTGAAGAACTACCCGGCGTACTTCTCGTTCCTCCGGTCGCGGCTGCGCCCGGAGGGCCGGCTGCTCAACCACGGCATCACCCGGTCGGACAACCAGCACGCCGGGCTGCCTCGGCGCGGCTTCATCGGCCGCTACGTGTTCCCCGACGGTGAGCTCACCGGCTCGGGCGACATCGTGCGCGCGATGGAGGACGCCGGGTTCGAGGTGCAGCACCAGGAGAACCTGCGGATCCACTATGCGAAGACGCTGACCGGCTGGTGCGACAACCTGGTGACGAACTGGGATGCGTGCGTGGCGGAGGCCGGCCTGCCGGTGGCGAAGGTGTGGGGCCTCTACATGGCCGGCTCGCGGCTCGGCTTCGAGAGCAACCAGATCCAGCTGCACCAGGTCCTCGGCACCCGCAACGCCGCCGGCGGGTCGTCGGGCTACCCGCTGCGGCACGACTTCGGCGTGTGAGCCGGCGTGTGCTTTTTCGCTGCCGTGGACAGCTGCTGACGCGCGTCATCTGCTGAGGCACAGTGAACGTATGAGTGCCGGAGCCGACCAGTACGACAAGCCGCTCGACCGCGCCGCGGCGCACGCCCGCGACTGGCTCGCCACCGTCCCGGGCCGGGCCGTACCGCCGCTCGTCGACGCCGACGCGGTCGTCGCGACACTCGGCGGCGAGCTGCCCGACGGGCCGACCGACGCGGCCGAGGTCGTCGACCTGCTGGCCCACGGTGTCGAGCCTGGTCTGATGGCGATGCCGTCCGGCAAGTTCTTCGGCTGGGTCATCGGCGGGACGCTGCCGGCCGCGCTCGCTGCCGACTGGATGGTCAGCGCGTGGGACCAGAACACCGGCATGCGCTTCGCGACACCCGGCGTGACGGGGACCGAGGAGGTCGCGGCCGCGTGGCTGCTGGACCTGCTCGACCTGCCACGCGGGTCGGACGTCGGCTTCGTCACCGGCGGCACGATGGCGAACTGGACCGGGCTGGCCGCCGGTCGCTACGACGTGCTGCGCCGCGTCGGGTGGGACGTCAACACCGACGGGCTGACCGGAGCGCCGAGGGTGCACGTGCTCGTCGGTGCCGACCGGCACGCCACGGTGGACCTGTCGCTGCGCTACCTCGGCCTCGGTGCTCCGACGGCGGTCGCCGACGACGAGGAAGGCCGGATCCGGCCGGACGCGCTGCGCTCGGCGCTGGCCGGCCTCGATGGTCCGGTGATGGTGGCGTTGCAGGCCGGCAACCTGCATTCGGGCTGCTTCGACCCGCTCGCCGAGTGCATCGCCATCGCGCACGAGGCGGGTGCGTGGGTGCACATCGACGGGGCGTTCGGGCTGTGGGCCGCCGCGACACCGCGGCTGCGGCACCTCGTCGAGGGGATGGGCGACGCCGACTCGTGGGGAACCGACGCGCACAAGACGCTCAACACGCCGTACGACTGCGGCATCGCGATCGTGCGCGACCCCACCGCACTGCGCGGTGCCCTGTCGATGCAGGCGAGCTACCTGATCCACGCGTCCGACAAGGGCGATCCCCTCGACAAGGTGCCCGAGCTGTCGCGGCGGGCGCGCGGCGTACCCGTGTGGGCTGCTCTGCGGTCGCTCGGCAAGTCCGGCGTAGCCGCGCTGGTCGAGGGCCTGCACGACAACGCGCGGGCGATCGCCGACGGCATCGCCGCGATCCCGGGCGCGGAGATCCTCAACGACGTCGTCTACACCCAGGTGTCGGTGTCGTTCGGCTCCGACGAGCGCACCCGCGAGGTCACCGAGCGGCTGCTCGCCGACGGCACGGCGTGGATGTCCGGCTCGCGCTGGAAGGGCCGCGACGTGCTGCGCGTCTCGGTGAGCAACTGGTCGACCGACGCGGAGGACGTCGCCGCCAGCGTCGCCGCCGTCCGCCGCGCCGCCGAGCCCACCTGACGGTCACCCCTTCCCCGAAATGATCACGTTAACGTGATCGTTTCGTACTGGGCGTGGCTTATAGGCCGCGCCCAGGCTGGATTGACCACGTTAACGTGATCATTTCCTTGTCGGTGGAGGCGGGTCAGGGGGTGTAGGGGCGGGCCTTGGCGCTGCCGGGACGGATCCGGAGCGGCGCGGTGTCGACGGCCTCGAACGCCGCCGCGGGGATCGTCTTGAGCTGGTCGAGCAGCCCGGACGGCCAGCGCGAGTCGGCGGTGCCCTGGAAGAACCACGGCGAGCCGTTGTCGGCGAGCACCAGCCCGTAACGCTTCATCGCCCGCAGCACCACGCGGGTGTCGGCGCGGTAGTGCGAGATCGGGAACGAGGCCTTGAGCCGGAACCGCGCGCCCATCGGCGGGTACGCCGGGTCGCTGACCGATCCGGCGTCGTGGCGGGCCGGCCACACGTGCGCCCGGTCGGTCACGTCCGTGGTGAAGCGGATGGCGTGGTCCACGTAGCCGCGCTTCTCCACCTCGGCGTACCGCAGCAGGCCCGGCAGGATCGGCAGACCCGCGGCGTCGGCCGACGTCCAGCCCTGCGGCCGCAGCTTGTTGCGGGAGAGGGACCATGTCGCGCCGGAGCCTGCGGTCCACCCCTTCGACCGCTGGTAGGTCGCGAACGTCTCGTACAGCCGGCAGGTGCCCTTGTCGACGACGATCGCGTGCCGGTCGCCGCCGGCCGACCGGCCGCCCTCGATCTTGGTGTCGGCGCCGAGCGGGTAGCGCACCGGGTCGCTCTCGTCGGCGTACTGGAAGCGCACGGCGACCTTCGGGTGCGCCGCGCCGACGATGGTGACCGGGATGCCGTAGGGCACCGGCTGCGCGCCGTAGGACGGGCCGAAGTCGGGGTGCAGGTCCCGCGAGGGCGACATGTGCGAGGTCCAGGCCGCGCTGCGGGAGCTGACCGGCAGCCTGCTGATGTCGGCGTGCCAGTAGTTGTCGCCGGGGAAGACCGGGCAGCTGGTGCCCGGGAGGTGCCGGGTGCCCCCGACCGCGACCCCGCTGGATCCGGTGATCATGGCCGCGACCAGCGGCAACGTCACCGCGACGGCGGCGAGGGCTGTCCGGGAGCGCTGCGATGACCTCATGGGGGCATTGTTCGGCATCCGCTCAGGGTCCCCCGCAGGTCCGAGCGGGTGTCTCGCGGGACACGCCCGGGAATGGGACGCATCGGACAAGCGGGCTACCCTGGCGCGCCATGGGGCAGTTCTACGACGACACCGAGAACCAGTCCCGGTCCCAGCTGATGAGCGACGACGAGATCGCGCTGCTCGACGAGTCGTTGCGCCTGCTGGGCGACCGCCAGGACCGGGCGATCGGCTACTTCTATGCCGCCATGTTCGTCGAGGCCCCGCACCTGCGAGCCCTGTTCCCGGCCGCGATGGATGTCCAGCGGGACCGGCTGTTCCGTGCGCTGCTCGGCGGCGTGCGCAACCTCGCTGTCCCCGAGCAGTTCGAGCCGATGCTCGAGCAGCTCGGTCGCGACCACCGCAAGTACGGCGTCAAGGCCGAGCACTACGAGGTCCTGGGCCGGGCCCTGCTCACCGCCCTGCGCAAGCACTCCGACTACTGGGTGCCCGAGCTGGACGCCGCCTGGACCAAGGCCTACGCCACGATGGCCGCGGTGATGCAGCGCGGCGCGCAGGAGGCCGCCACCCGCGAACCGGCCTGGTGGCGGGGCGAGGTTGTCGCGCACGAGCGGCGCAGCGACGACCTCGCGGTGCTGCTGCTGCGCACCGACCGGCCCTACGACTACGAGCCTGGTCAGTACGCCAGCATCGAGACGCCGTACCGGCCCCGGTCGTGGCGCACCTACTCGATGGCCACCGCGCCCTCGCCGGACGGGCTGCTGGAGTTCCACGTCCGGGCCCTGTCGCACGGCTGGGTCAGCGGTCCCCTGGTCTGGCGCGCGCAGGTCGGGGACGTTCTGCGCCTCGGCGCCCCGATGGGCGAGATGAAGATCGACCAGGACTCCCGGCGCGACCTGCTCCTGGTGGCCGGCGGCACCGGCCTGGCCCCGCTCAAGGCGGTGATCGACGGCATGTCGCGGTGGAACACCTCGCGCCGCGTGACGCTGTTCTTCGGCGCTCGGCGTACCGGCGACCTCTACGACATGGGCCCGCTGTACCGGATGTCGGCGGTCAACCAGTGGCTCACGGTGGTCCCCGTCGTGTCCGAGGACGCGACCTTCAACGGCGAGCAGGGACTGCTGCCCGACGTCGTGGCGCGCTGGTCCGACGGGTACGCCGGGTGGCGCGAGCACGACATCATGGTCTGCGGTTCGCCCGCGATGACCCGGGCCACCGTCAACCGGCTCACGGCGCTCGGCGTACCTGCCGACCGGATGCGCTACGACGTCGCCGGCGACGAGCACCCCGCCGCCGCACAGGTCATCGACCTGCGCCGCACCCGCGCCTCGCGCAGTCCCCGCTGACCGCGCACCCCCGCTGACCGCGCCCACGAGTTTGACCACGTAATACGTGGCCAGCCGGGGCGCGAGCTCGAGCCGCATGGCCCGCGGGCCGCTACCAGGTGGGGTCGGAGCCGAGCAGGTCGTCGAGGGCGGCGGCCGACATCGGCCGGCCCATCAGGTAGCCCTGCGCCCGGTCGCAGCCCATCCGGCGCAGCGCGGCGAGCTGTTCGGGGGTCTCGACACCCTCGCCAACGACGACGAGGTCGTGGGCATGTGCGAGGTCGATCACCGCGGCGACCACCGCGTCGTCGCGGGCGCTCGTGCCGAGCCGGCTCACGAACGACCGGTCGATCTTGAGGAAGTGCAGCTGGAAGCTCTGCAGGTACGCCAGCGCGGAGTAGCCGGTGCCGAAGTCGTCGAGGCCGACCGCGACCCCCATGTCCTGGATCCGGGCCAGCGACTCCTTCACCTGGGGGCTCGCGGCGAGCAGGCTGCGCTCGGTCAGCTCGATGCGCACCATCGAGCCCGGTACGCCGTACCACCGCAGCGCCTTCTGCAGCCGCGGGACGAAGCCGGGGTCCTCGAGCGAGCGCGCGCTGACGTTCGTGGTGAGCCGTCGCAGCAGGACCCCGGAGTCGAGCAGCCGGGCGCACTCGGCGGCGACCCGCTCGAACATCCGCGCGTCGATCTCCACGATGAGCCCGGTCTCCTCGGCGACGTCGATGAAGTCGGCGGGCAGGATGACGCGGTCGCCGTCGTAGATGCGCACCAGCGCCTCGGCAGCGTGCACCTTCCCGTCGACGAGGTCGACGATCGGCTGGAAGACCGGCTCCAGCAGGTTCTCGGCCAAGGCACGGCGGAGCAGGGTCTCCGCGGCGAGTCGGCGGTCGGCCCGGGCGCGCAGCTCGTCGTCGAAGAGCGCGTACTGGTCGCGCCCGGAGTCCTTGGCGCGGTACAGCGCGAGGTCGGCCTCGCGGTAGAGATCTCCCGGGGTACGGGCCGCGTCCTCCACCGCGAGCGAGATGCCGATGCTCACCGTCGCGACCAGCGACTCGGCGGCGGGGCCGAGGTCGAACGGGCGCCGCAGCGCCTCGAGCAGGCGGTCCGCCACCGCGTGCACGGCCTCCGCGGACGGCAGCCCCTCGACCAGGACGACGAACTCGTCCCCGCCGAGGCGGGCCACCGTGGACTCGGCGCGGGTCACTGCCTCGATCCGGCCGGCCATCTCGACGAGCAGGGCGTCGCCCACCTGGTGGCCCAGCGAGTCGTTCACCGTCTTGAACCGGTCGATGTCGAGCAGCAGCATCGCGACCGCGCCACCGCGGCGGTGCAGTCGGGCCAGCGCCTGGTCGAGTCGGTCGTTGAGCAGCGTGCGGTTGGCCAGGCCGGTCAGGGTGTCGGTGAGCGCGAGGCGCTCGAGCTCCGCCTTCTCGCGCAACCGGTCGCTGATGTCGACGGCGTGCGTGACGAGGTAGAGCCGCTCGCCGTGGGTGCCGTAGACGACCGAGCTGGTGATCCAGGCATGGACGACGTGGCCGTCGGCGTGCAGGTAGCGCTTCTCGAACTCCAGCGATGACAGGTCACCCCTGAGCAGCTTCCCGAACCGTTGGGCGTCGCCCTCCCTGTCGTCCGGGTGGGTGAGGTCCCCGAGCATGACCCCGGCGAGCTCCTCCTCGCCGCGTCCGAGCATCTGCTGGAACGCGGCGTTGGTGCGCAGGTAGCGGCCCTGGTCGTCGGCGGTCAGGCCGATCATCGACATGCCGATCGGGGCGTTCTCGAACGCGACCCGGAAGTGCTCCTCGCTGTCGGCCAGCCGGGCGGCGTTCTCCTCCTGTTCGGTGATGTCCATCGCGGTGCCCCACAGGTGGGTGACCGCGCCGTCACTGTCGCGCCGCACGTCTCGCCAGGCCCGCACGTGGTGCTCGGACCCGTCGGGGTGCACGACCCGGTAGACCGCCTCCTCCGCGACACCGGTCGCGATGGTCCGCTGGCCCGTCGCGCGCATCCGCTCCCGGTCGTCGGGGTGCACACAGGCCAGGAAGTCCTCGATGGTCGGCGCCGAAGCGGCCGGGTCGCGACCCATCAGGGCGGTCATCCGGTCGGACCACTCGAGGCGGTCGGTGCGGAGGTCCCAGTCCCAGGTGGCTGTGCGGGTCAGGTCGATGGCCGCGGCCAGGGAGGCCCGGCTGACCGCGACGGAGGCGAGCGCCTCCTCCCGGTCGGTGACGTCGATCGTCGCGCCGAACACGGCGGTGACCGCGCCGTCCACGCCGCGTTCGACGTCGGTCCACGACTGCAGGTGCCGGATCTCGCCGTCGGGGTGCACGACCCGGAACACGTCGCGGTGACCGGTGCTGTAGCCGCGCTGGCGCAGCTCGCGCGCCGGTCCGCGGTCGTCGGGGTGCAGCAGCTCGACGTACTCCTCGAAGGTCGGTGGCTGCTCCCGCGGGTCGAGGCCGACCAGGTGGAACATCTCGTCGGACCAGGTGTGCACGCCGCTGGCGACGTCGAGCTCCCACCAGGCCAGCCCGGTCAGCTCCTGGGCCGCGTGCAGCCGCCGCTGGCGGGCCATCCGGGCTTCCCGGGCGGTACGCCGGACGGTGATGTCGGTGAAGGCGCTGACCACACCGGTGAGCTCGCCGGCTGAGTTGTGCACCGGGACGGAGTTGACGCTGAGCCACTGCAGGTGTCCGTTCCCGGGGTCCAGCCCCAGCACGTCGTCGCGGCGCGGCTCACCGGTGGACATCGCGAGCATCGAGGGCTGCATGTCGTTGGTCCGCTCGGTGCCGTCGTCCCAGAACATCTGCCACTCGGTGGCGCTGGAGCGTCCGGCCAGGTGCTCCTCGCTGAACCCCAGGATCTGCTGGGCGCCGGCGTTGGTGAGGACGATCCGACCGTCGCGGTCCTGGACGATCAGGCCGTCGGTCATCACGTCGACCAGCGCGGCCTGGTGCGCCTCGAGGGCGCTGCGCGCCGCCTCGGCCAGTGCGGTGCCGAGCCGGCTGGCCGCGACGTCGGCGAGCATGCCGAGCAGCTCGAGATCGTCCTCGTCGAAGGCCGCGCGACGCGCCGACACGGCGGCGATGAGGGCGATGCACACCCCGTCGTGGACGAGCGGCACGATGATCGAGGAACGCGTACTGGCCGCGGCGCTCACGGCGGGAAGGGTGCGCGGGTCGACCCGCGAGTCCGCGCAGATCTGCGGCTCGAGGGTCCGCAACGCGAGCCCTCCGAGAGTCCCGTCCTGCGGGATCCGGTGCCCGACCGGGGGGCCGGCGAGGCCCCCGGATGCCCGGGTGACGATCGAGTCGCCCTCCGGCTGGGAGGCGATCGCGCCGTCAGCCGGGAACACGGTGAGGACCGAGTCGGCGAGGACCTGGAAGACCTCGTCCGGGTCGGCCGGTGCGACCGCGATGTCTCTCTGGGCGGCCACGACCCGACGCAGCCGGGCGAGCGCGCCGAACCGGCCCGGGGCGTCGAGCGGGGAGGCGCCCCGCTCCATCCCCGCGGCACGGTTGGCCGGGACGGTCACGTCCTCCCATCGGCAGATGAGCGCGGGGAGTTGAGCCAACCGGGTGACGGGCGCGCTCCGCGGCGGCCGGCCCGTCGGCGTACCGCTGCGGCGTGGACCTTGCCCCTGCCGGTCGGGCGGGTGAGGATCACAAGGGACGAAGGCGAGCCGACCCGGAGGTCCGTGGGATGCGCAGCACCATGCAGGAGACCCCGCTGTCGTTGGCCACGCTGCTGCGCTACGGCACGACGGTGCACGGGACGTCCGAGGTGGTCACCTGGACCGGGGAGGGTGTCCGGACTGCGACGTACGCCGAGCTCGGCCGCCGGTCCGCACAACTGGCGCACGGGCTGCGCGCGCTGGGCGTGACCGGCGACGACCGGGTGGCCACGTTCATGTGGAACAACCAGGAGCACCTGGAGGCCTACTGCGCGGTGCCCGCGATGGGCGCGGTGCTGCACCCCTTGAACATCCGGCTGTTCTCCGACCAGCTCGCCTTCATCGCCGAGCACGCCCAGGACAAGGTCGTCATCGTGGACGGCTCGGTGCTGCCGCTGCTCGCGAAGGTCCTCGGGCAGATCACGACCATCGAGCATCTGGTCGTCAACGGGCCCGCCGACCTGACGGTGCTGGAGGGCACCCAGGCCGAGGTGCACGCCTACGAGGACGTCCTGGCGGGCCAGCCCGAGGAGTTCGACTGGGTCGAGGTGGACGAGAACGACGCGGCCGCCATGTGCTACACGAGCGGCACGACGGGCAACCCGAAGGGCGTCGCCTACAGCCACCGGTCCATCTACCTGCACTCGATGCAGGTCTGCATGGCCGACGGGTTCGGCCTCAGCCAGGCCGACCGGATCCTGCTCATCGTGCCGATGTTCCACGTGCTCGCATGGGGCACGACGTACGCGGCGATGATGTGCGGCGCGACGATGATCATGCCCGACCGGTTCCTGGCTCCCGAGCCGCTCGCCGACCTCATCGAGACGACGAAGCCGACGCTCGCCGGTGGCGTCCCGACCATCTGGGCCGGCCTGCTCGCGCACCTCGACGAGCATCCGCGCGACCTGTCGTCGATCCGCGACGCGATCGTCGGCGGCTCGGCGGCACCGCGCGCGCTGATGGAGGGGCTGGACCGGCACGGCCTGCACCTGACGCACGCCTGGGGGATGACCGAGACGTCGCCGCTCGGCACGATCTCCCGACCCCCGGCCGGCGTCGAGGGCGAGGAGCGGTGGCGCTACCGCCTCACCCAGGGCCGGCTCGCGGCGTCGGTGCAGGCCCGCCTGGTCGGGCCGGACGGCTCGGAGATGCCCCGCGACGGCGTCGCGGTCGGTGAGCTCGAGGTGCGCGGGCCGTGGATCACGGGCACGTACTTCCGCGACGACGACCCGGCCAAGTTCGACGACGGCTGGCTGCGCACCGGCGACGTCGGCACCATCACCCCCGACGGCTTCCTCACCCTGACCGACCGGGCCAAGGATGTCATCAAGTCCGGCGGCGAGTGGATCTCGTCGGTCGAGCTGGAGAACCAGCTGATGGCCCACCCCGCGGTCGCCGAGGCATCGGTGGTCGGCGTACCGGATGACAAGTGGGGCGAGCGCCCCCTCGCCACCGTCGTCGTGCGCGACGGCGCGACGGTGACCGTCGAGGAGCTGCGCGAGCACCTGGCGGCCAAGGTGGCGACCTGGCAGGTGCCCGAGCGCTGGGCCTTCATCGACGAGGTGCCCAAGACCTCGGTCGGCAAGTTCGACAAGAAGGTCATCCGCCGCCAGTACGCCGACGGCGCCCTCGACGTCCACACCCTCCCCTAGCGTTCCGCAAATGATCACGGTTCCGTGATCGTTTGCTGCCGACCGTGGTGAGTTCACGGCGGTACGGCTGGCGTCGCCTCGGTAGGGGCGAGGCGGCTCGCCCCTCACGCGAGGTCGAGGCGTCCGTTCGTCCCGCTCGCGCCGTGGTGCTTTGCCCGGCTCGTGCGGCGGCCGGTAACCTTCTCGGCGCAGCCGGCTCCGGTCGGCGGTTTGGGAGGCGTCGCCTAGTCCGGTCTATGGCGCCGCACTGCTAATGCGGTTTGGGGCTTCAACCCCATCGAGGGTTCAAATCCCTCCGCCTCCGCCCACTGCTCGGCCACCCCGATCCGCGTCACGTCGCGCGGTTGGCGGCCGCGTGGTCCTCGTCCGAGACCGCTTCGAGCCACGTCGTACCGACGCCGCCTCCGGAGCCCTCGAGCATCGCGAGGTGGCACATCAGGTGGGTCGCGGCGCCGCCGTGCCAGTGCTCCTCACCCGGCGGCGCCCAGACGGTGTCGCCGGTTCGCACCCGCACGGCGGTTCCGTCGCGGGACGCGACGAGGCCGACCCTTCGACGACGTACAACGTCTGACCGAGGACGTGGGAGTGCCAGAACGTCCGCGCGCCCGGCGTGAAGCGCACCAGGCTGGCGACCAGCCGGGACGGCTCGGCGCCCTGCGTGATCGGTGTTTGGTAGACGTCACCGGTGAACGTGCTCGCGGGCGCCTTCACGGTGTCGCTGACGGGCCGCAGCTCCATGTCGCTCTCCTCGTCTCGTCACGGCTGACACCTCGATCCTGCCTGGTTGAACGTCTGGCTGGACACCTACGGTTTGTCCGACGACGAGCGGGCCAGCGTCCTGGGTGCCGTCCGGGCCGAACCGGTGACCCCGCACCCTGGGCTGACGTTGTCCACGTCGGCGCCCGACGCCAGCTACCAGCGCTTCGGTGGCCCGCTGGGCGACGGCAACCTCGACCTCGCCGCCGTCGAGCAGGTGCTGGCCACGGCTAGTCGCGACGACACCCTGCGGTGCGTGCCGCGCCAGGGCGCCATGATCGCCATGACGGGGTCGGACGCCTTCGGATCGTCGAGGTTCGTGTTCGACACCACCGGTGCCTGCGACCAGATCACCGACTTCGACGGCGGCCTGGCGACCCTCGGGCCCGAGGCCCTGCGCACCCTGGCCGCGATGGTGCACGCGCCGGGGGCCGACTAGCGCCAGGTCCGCATCAGAAGCTCGGGGGAGGACGTGAAACCGGCGCGCTCGTAGAAGGAGACAGCGCGCTGGTTGGCGTGGACGGTGACGTGCTCGACGCCGAGGGACTCGGCGTGCTGCACTACCGCGCGCAGCAACTCGCTACCGACGCCCACGGATCGATGTTCGGGTACGACGAACACGCTCTGCACATCGCCGCAGAGCCGAGGCGCCCCACCGGGCCGCGGTACGCGTGCGGTGACTGCGAGCCATGCCATGCCCGCTGCGTCGCCCGAGGGAAGCACGGCGAGAAACGCAAGGTGGGAGTCGTGGTCCGACCACCAGCGGAGCAGATCCGGCGCGAAGGCCGCCCCCGACGGCTCGTCACCCTCGGCGAACCGCGCCAGCAACCCGGCGAGCTGTTCCACGTCGTCCGGAACAGCGAGCCTGATCTCCATGAGCAGCAGGGTCACCGACCGAGCAGCAGCGTGTCCAGGCCGCGCACGAGCCCGGTGACCCCGGTGACGGCACGTACGGCGACCAGCGCGCCGGCGACGTAGGGCTGCGGCGTGGAGCCGGCGTCGTGCCGGATGACCAGCCGCTCGTCGGGCAGCGCGAAGACGACCTCGGTCGACACCACGAAGCTCGGCAGCCGCACCGAGTGGACCTGGGTGCCGGCGACGGTCGCCCCGCGTGCCTCCCGCAGCCCACTGGTGTCGGCGACGGACACGGCGAGGTCCGGCCGGCCCACCGCGCCGAGCCGCTCGGCGAGCTCGCGCGCGGTCCCGCTCGGCGCATCCGGCTTGCCGGCGGACGCGTAGTCGACGATCTCGCGCTGCGGCAGGTACGGCGCCACCAGCAGCGCCGCCGCAGCCGCCATCGCCGCGGTCAGCGAGAAGTTGCCCGCGGCGACCACGCCGACACCCGCCTCGCCGGCGGCCGCCGCGATGACCTCGAACTCGGCCGCGGACAGCCCCGACGTGCCGATCACCACCGGGACGCCCCGGCGCAGCGCGGTCAGCGCATCGGCGAGCACCGCGTCGTGCGAGGTGACGTCCACGAGTACGTCGACGCCGTCCAGCGCCTCGTCGACCGACCCGAACACGGGTACGCCGACATGCTCGCCGCGCCACGCCTTACCCAGGTCCGAGCCGGCCGCCGACCGCGACACCGCGGACCGCAGCACGAGGTCGTCCGCGGCGAGCACGCCCTCGGCGATCGGCCGCCCGACCCAGCCGGTGGCCCCGGCCACGCACACAGTCAGCGACATGTCCGGACGCTACTCGGGACCCGCCACGACGTGCAGGACACGGAACCGCTGCGCCAGGATCAAGGTGTCGTCATTGACGGTGAACTCCGGGTCGCCGAGCTCGGCGCGCATCTCCTCGCCGTGCCAGAAGCCCTCGTGCCCCACCCGCCACTGCGCGATCGACTCGTCGCCCTCGCCCTCGTCGATCACGTGCTGCAGGTCCACGTCGGCCAGCCGCAGGACGCGCACCTCGGTCAGCTCGATCGCCGCGACCCGTCGCCCGTCGGTGTCGATGACGGCGTACCGCTGCCCGGCCGTCGGCAGCTCGCCGTCGCGCTCCCAGTCGACGACCAGCCCGGTCGTCGTGGTCTTCGACCCGTCGAGCACGGCGCCGACGAGCTGGTCGCGCAGCCGCCCGGGGAAGCCCAGCTCCATCAGCGGAAGGTCGTCGAGGTCCACGCCGCCACGGTACGGCGGCAGCGCGGCCACGCGTGGACTTGTCAGCCGCTGAACGCCCTATAGGTCGTCCTGCGGCTGACAACTGGCGGGCCACCCGCCTCGCGCGCCGCACGGCTCGTCCGGTAGGCATCTGCCATGCCGGCGGACCTGAGCGACCTACCCGGCGCGCTCCTGGACGCCCTCCAGGCGGCCGGCGAGATGGGCTGGCTGATCCTGTGGCCGCTGGTCCTCGGGTTCGCCCTGTCCGGCGCGATCCAGGCCGTCGGCCGCCCGGCGGAGGTGCGCGGTTTGCTGCCCGACGATTCGCCGCGGTCACTGGCGACCGCGGCCGGTCTCGGCGCGGCGTCGTCGTCGTGCTCTTACGCGGCCGTCGCGCTGGCCCGCGCGCTGGTCCGCACCGGCGCGAGCTTCACCGCTGCGATGGCCTTCCAGATCGCCGCGACGAACCTTGTCCTCGAGCTCGGGATCGTCACCGCGCTGCTGCTCGGCTGGCAGTTCACCCTCGCCGAGTTCGTGGGCGGCCCGCTGATGATCCTCGCCGTGGCCTTGCTGTTCCGGTGGTGGGTGTCACAGCGGGTTGTCGAAGCGGCGCGGGTGCAGGCCGACCGCGGCTACGCCGGCTCCATGGAGGGGCACGCCGCCATGGACATGAGCGTGCACGGCGACGCGTCCTTCCTGCGGCGGCTGTTCTCCGGCGCGGGGTTCACCTCGACGTCGGAGTACTTCGCGATGGACTCGGTAGCCGTCTGGCGTGACGTCGTGGGTGGTCTGCTCGTCGCCGGCGCCTTCGCCGCGTGGGTGCCGACGTCGTGGCTGCAGTCGCTCTTCCTCGAGGGTCATCCGGTCGCCGGGAAGGTGTTCGGCCCGTTGCTCGGCCCGTTGCTGGCGATGCTGTCGTTCGTCTGCTCGGTCGGCAACATCCCGCTCGCCGGCGTGCTGTGGAACGGCGGCATCTCCTTCGGCGGTGTCGTGTCGTTCATCTTCGCCGACCTGCTGATCGTGCCGATCCTGCTGATCTACCGGAAGTACTACGGCACGGCGATGGCTGTGCGCATCTTCGCCGTGTTCTACGCCGCGATGGCCGGCGCCGGGTACGTCGTCGAGCTCGTCTTCAGTCCACTCGGCCTGGTGCCCTCGACGCGCGACGCCAAGGTGACCGACATCGGCATCAGCTGGAACTACACCACCTGGCTGAACATCGTGTTCCTCGTCGTGGCCGCGGCCCTCGTCTGGCGGTTCGTGCGCAGCGGCGGGCTGCCCATGCTGCGGATGATGAACGGCCCGGCACCCGTCGACGGCGACCATGGCCACCACTGACGCAGACAACGCTGGTGTCGCCAGATGGTGGCGCGGACTCAGGCGGTGGCGGAGGGTCCGCAGCCGAAGCGAGCTGCGGCTGCGTCCATGGCGCCGAGCACCGCTTCGGTTCCCGGCCCGGGCCGGGCCGGCGACGAGGTGGGGCGCAGGCCGTCGAGCAGGTAGTCCAGGTGCCGCCGCCAGGCATCGGGCGCCGCGGTGGCGGTGCGCTCCAGAAGTCCCGCGTTGGCCATCAGCAGCAGCACGACGTCCTCGTGGCGGAAGTCGCTGCGCAGCTCGCCGGCCCGCTGGGCCCGGTCGATGAGGGCGACCAGGCCGGCGTACGCACGGGCCCGGAGCCCCTCGAGCTCTGGCGCGCCGCCGATCGTGGCCGTCAGCAGGTCGGCCACAGCCCGGTCGCTCGCCTGCATCGCGCACAGCGCGCGCACGTGCCCCGCGAACCCGGCCCACGGGTCGGGCGCGGCCAGCGCCGCCTCGCTGGCAGCCACCACCTCGCGCATCGTCTCGGCGAACACGGCCGCCACCACCGAGCACCGGCTCGGGAAGTGCCGGTAGAGCGTCGCGTTGCCCAGTCCCGCGCGGCGGGCGATGTCGTCGAGCGGGGCGTCCAGGCCGCGCTCGCGGAACACGCACCGCGCCGCGTCGACCAGGCGGGTCCGGTTGCGGGCGGCGTCCGCGCGCAGGACCGGGGTAGGGGTGCTCACGCAGGCACCCTAGCCCGAACCGGGGACCGTTCCCCGGATGTGTTAGCGTCGCCGACGGTCGGAACGGGGAACTGTCCCCGTTTCCCGGCCCACCGACTCCATCCGCACCCACCTCGGAGGCCCTCATGGCACGCGCGCTCGCGATCACCGACAAGGGCGAGGCGCCCACGGTCCACGACATGGTGGCCGAAAACCCCGGACCGGGGCAGGTCACCGTCCGCGTCCGGGCCGCCTCCGTCAACGGCATCGACGTGTACGTCGCCGGGGGCTACGTCTGGGACTCGATGCCCCACGAGTTCCCGGTCGTCCTCGGCCGCGACTTCGCCGGAGTGGTCGAGCAGGTCGGCGCCGACGTCACCCGCCTCGAGGTGGGCAACCGGGTCGCTGCCGCGATCACCGGCATGGACCTCTACCACGGCGCGATCGCCGAGGAGATCGTGTGGGACGCAGACGACCTCTCGGTGATCCCGCCGGAGGTGACCTTCGAGCAGGCCGCCGCGGTGGGCCTGGCCGGCGTCACCGCGCGCGACCTGGTCGACGCCCTCGGGCTGACCCCCGACGACACGGTGCTCGTCTCGGGCGCGACCGGCGGAGTCGGCACCATCGTGGTGCAGCTCGCCGCGCAGACCGGCGCCACCGTCATCGCGACCGGTCGCCCCGGCACCGAGGACACCCTTCGCGAGCTCGGCGCGGCTCTCGTCGTCGACCACACCGGCGACCTCGCGGCGCAGGTACGCGAGCTGGCCCCCGACGGCGTGACGGCGATCGCGCACGCGGCCGGCGACGTCCCCACGCTGGGCACCTTGCTCGCCAAGGACGGGCGCCTCGCCTCGATCGCCGGTGCCACCGAGGAGCAGGTCGGCCGCGACGACGTCACGGTCACCGGCGTACTTGCCGAGACCTCGCAACAGAAGTTCTCCGCGCTGCTCGGCGCGGTCGCGGACGGCAGCCTGCGGGTGACCGTCGCCTCGACGTACGCCCTGGACGACGCCAACGACGCGCTCGGCGCCTTCGGCGGACCCAAGGTCGGCAAGCTGGTCGTCACCCTTGGCTGAGCCCGACGAGCAGCTGCGGGTGCTCGTCGTCATCGGCACCACCCGCGACGGCCGCTTCGGCTCGCACATCCGCTCATGGGTGTTGGCGTCCCTGCGTCGCCGCCCTGGTTTCGACGTCGACGTGCTCGACCTGCGCGACCACCCGTTGCCCTTCTTCGACGGGATTCCACCGGCCCGGGCGCCGCGGGAGTACGCCAACGACGCCGTCGCCACGGTCGGCCGGCAGATCGACGCCGCCGACGCCTATGTGGTCGTCACCGGTGAGTACAACCACGGCTACCCGGCGGTGCTGAAGAACCTGCTCGACTGGACGTTCCCCGAGTGGCAGCGCAAGCCGGTCGGCTTCGTCGGCTGGGGCAACGTCGGCGGCGCCCGCGCGATCGAGCAGCTGCGCGAGGTCGTCATCGAGATGGAGATGGCACCCATCCGGTTCGCCGTACACGTGCTGCCCACCACGATGATCGCGGTCCGCTCGGCCGAGGACACCGAGTGGCCCGCGGACGCGCCTGTCTTCGCCGACCTGGCGCCGAGGATGGACCTGCTGGTCGAGGACCTCACCTGGTGGGCCGTCACCCTCAAGGCCGGCCGCATGTCCCCGTGACCATGAAACTTCGCACCCGCGAGGGCGTGCACAGGTCTTCATGATCACGGGGTAGGAGGCGGCGTACGCCGGGGGGAGTAGGCCGGTCTGCCGCCCACGGGCGACGACCGGGCGGGCCGGTCGTCCGTACGGTGGCACCGTGTCGACACCGGAGGTCGCCGACGGCCGCCGCCCTGCCCCGCCCGGGGACGGCGGCTGGCCGGGCCGGCACGGGCCGCCATGGGTCCGCGGCAGGGGCGGCCGAGCGCGGGGGCGTCCGGTCGCGGTGGTCTTGCTCGTCGTGCAGCTCGGCGTCACCTATCTGGCCTCCCGGCACGGCACCGGCCTGCCGCTGGACCTGGTCGGCGCCGCCCTGCTCGTCGTCGCGTCCGTCGCACCCGCGTGGGCGTGGCGGTTCCCGGTGCCCGTCCTCGTGGTCACCGTGCTCGCGACCTCGACCTACCTCGGACTGTCCGAGCCCGGTGGCCCCGTCGTGTTCGGCGCGCTCATCGCCACGGTCGTCGCCAGCGCGCGCGGTCACCGGATCTGGGTGTGGAGCATGCTCGCCGCCGGCGTCGGTCTCTCGGTGCTGGCCACCTACGAGGACACCGCACACTGGCCGTCCGCCGCGTCGCTGACCGGCCGGGTCGTGCTGGCCGCCGGCGCGGGCGTGGTCGCCGAGCTGGCCCGGGAACGCAGCCAGCGGTACGCCGAGATGCGCGAGGGCCGTCAGGAGCGGTCCCGTCGCCAGGCCAGCGACGAACGGCTGCGCCTCGCGCAGGAGCTGCACGACGTGCTGGCCCATGACGTGTCGCTCATCAACGTGCAGGCAAGCACCGCGCTGCACCTCTTCGACGACGACCCGGGCCGGGCCCGCGACGCGCTGGCCGCCATCAAGGAGGTCAGCCACGAGACGCTGCAGGAGCTGCGCGCGACCGTCAGCGCGTTGCGCCGCGAGGACGACGCTGCGCCGCTTCGTCCGGCCGCGGGCCTCGCGGACCTCGACGAGCTGGCCGCCCGCAGCACCGCGGCCGGCCTCGCGGTCGAGGTCGTGCGCACCGGCGACGTGCGCTCGCTGCCGCCGCGGGTCGAGCTGGCGGCGTACCGGATCGTGCAGGAGGCGGTCACCAACACGCGCCGGCACTCCGGCGGGCGAGCCGCGCAGGTGCGCCTCGAGTACGGCGGCGCGGACCTCGCCGTGACGGTGACCGACGACGGGCGCGGCCGGCCTCTCGGCGTACCCGACGGGCACGGGCTGGTCGGCATGCGCGAGCGTGCCGCGGCACTCGGCGGCGAGCTCACCACCGGACCCGGCCCGGCCGGCGGGTTCCGCGTCGAAGCCCGGATCCCCGTGCAGGCCAAGGGATTCGGCGCATGACCACGGTGCTGATCGCCGACGACCAGGCGCTGGTGCGCGGCGGGTTCCGCGCGCTGCTCGACGCGCAGGTCGACGTCGAGGTGGTCGCTGAGGCCGCCGATGGCGACACCGCAGTGGCCCTGGCTCGCGAGCACCGTCCCGACGTCGTGCTGATGGACGTGCGGATGCCGGGCAGCGACGGGCTCGACGCGACCCGGCGCATCGTCGCCGACCCGGAGCTGGCCGACGTTCGCGTCGTGATCCTCACGACCTTCGATCTCGACGAGTACGTCTTCGAGGCGCTGCGCGCCGGTGCCAGCGGCTTCCTGCTCAAGGACACCGAGCCGGTCGACCTCCTCGCGGCGGTGCGCGCGGTCGCCCGCGGTGATGCGTTGCTCGCTCCCTCGGTGACCCGCCGCCTGATCGAGGAGTTCGCGGGGCGGCTGCGCGAGCCGCGACCGAGCGGCACCCTCGACGTCCTCACCGAACGCGAGCGCGAGGTCGTGGCGCTCGTCGGCGGCGGCCTGTCCAACGACGAGATCGCCCAGCGGCTGGTCGTGTCGCCGGCGACGGCCAAGACCCACGTCAGCCGCGCGATGGTCAAGCTCGCGGTGCGCGACCGGGCCCAGCTCGTGGTGCTGGCCTACGAGACCGGGCTGGTGCGGCCCGGCTGGCTGGCCTGAGTTCCCAACGCCCCGGTGATCATGAAACTTCGCACCCGCAAGTGCGGTGCACGGGTCTTCATGATCACGGTGTGGGGCGACGCGGGTACGCCGGCGGGCGTAGCCGCAGTGCCTCCCGGCGTACGACGACAGGGATCGGCCCGACGCGGAGGCTGGCGTCGTACCGATGAGGAGGACGACGTCATGACCGAGAACCCCGGCACACCGCAGAGCCCCGGCCCGCCGGGCGCCCCCCGACGGATCCGCGCCGGCGACACCGACCGCGACCGGGTGGTCGCCGCCCTGCAGGGGCACCGCGAGGCGGGCCGACTCACCCCCGACGAGTTCGAGGAGCGGATGGAGGCGGCGCTGCGCGCGATCTGGCTCGACGAGCTGCCCGGGTTGCTCGCCGACCTGCCTGGCGACAGCGACAGTGGCGCGCGCCACCCCTACGACCGCCACCCTTACGAGCACCACGACGAGGGCCACCACCCGCACCCGCATCAGCACCGCTACTGGCCGTTCGCCCCGGTGGCCGCCTGCGTGGCGCTGGTCCTGGTGATCGGCTCGGTGGCCGCGGTCGCGCACGGGCATTTCCCGTTCCCGCTGCTGTGGCTCGCGGTGCTGGTCTTGTGGTTCGGGCGATGGAGCCGGTGGAGGCGGTGGCGCCGGTGGGGCGGCCAGTCGGCGTACCGCGGCGGACCGTGGAGCACCCGGCGCCGGCCCTGACTCGTCCGGCGAGGGATGTAACGCCACGGACCGGGCACCGATGGACTAGCAACGGTCCAGGAGGTCGGCCGCCCGGAGCAGGGCACGCGCCGACCGTGGAGGGGACGGTCGGCGCGGGTCCCCGGGCCGGGGACGATCCTCAGGTCGTGTCGGCGCCGGAACTGACCGATCCACCGCTGGTGCCGGGATTGCCCGGACCACCGCCTCCGAAGCCACCTGTGGGCAGCGTCCCGGCGAAGAGTCGCTCGGCGGTCTTGTGCCCGCCCGATGTCGTCGGCAGGACATGCACGAGGACGGCGTCGCCGACCTGGACCTCGGAGAGGCTTGTCCGCGCCCCGTCACGGACGACCTGGGTGTCGCTCGTGACCGTGTAGGTGGCAGTTGTCCCACCGGTGGCCTGCACCGTGACCGTCGAGCCGGTCTTCGCGGTGAGCGTCCCCTCGATGTGCTGCTCTCCGGCGACGCCGGCAGGCCCCTGCGCGATGCCGGGCCCGGTCTGCGCGCCCGACCCGCGGCCGAGACCCCCCGCCGGCGGACCCCCAGCGGTCGTACCGACGGTGCCCGCGCTGGAGGCGCCCGAACTCGTGGCCACCGCGACGGCCACGCCTCCTGCAAGGAGTACGCCGGCGGCGGCCAGCGCGAGCACCCGCTGGCCGCGGCTGGCGCCGCGCCAGCCGCGGCCGGGCGTCGGCTCGGTCGACACCTCGGGTTCGCCGGGCGCGCCCGTCGGCTCGCGAGCGGGTGGCGCCGCGAGGTGATCGGCCGACGGCGGCCCCGCGACGGGCTCGGACATCCGCCAGGCGTCGTGCACCGGTACGCGGTGGTACTCGTCGGGCTGCTCGTCGGGCTCGGGGTTGGTCGGCTCGTCCACGGGTGCCCCCTCGGTATCCCGGCTGGTCGCCGGTCGGTGGTGTGCCGGGTCGCTGGTCGCGCCTTCCGGTCGTTGGGATCACGATGTGGCGACGGCGTGTGAACCGGCCGGGACGGGCCTGCCGATCCGCTGTGGATGCCCGGGCGGCCGGCGCCTGCCCGCGTCGACTGGCGCGAAGCGGCCGGTTCTGTCCTGGTAAAGCACAGCCGAAACGCGCCAGTCGACGCAGCAGGTCGGGCGGCGCGGCGTACCTGCGCACGGGCACCCTTTCGTGGTGAGGTAACCGACCGGGCGGCCCACGCGTCGTCCTTTCGAAGGCCCGACCACGACACCGTCCGATCACAGGAGCCACGCATGCGCCTCCGTCCTGGCTGGCCCCTCGTGCTCGCGGTGTGCCTGGTCGCCCCGGCGGCGGCCCTCACCACGGCCGGGCCGGCCGCCGCCGCCGTACCGCTGTCGACCTGTGCCAGCCCCGACAACGGGCTGCCGACGGTGACCGCGGCGACGCTGACCCCGCCGGTCGTCAGTACGTCGACCGGGCCGGGCGCCGTGGACGTCTCGG
The DNA here is from genome assembly GCA_036499185.1 of Actinomycetes bacterium. GTDB lineage: Bacteria > Actinomycetota > Actinomycetes > JACCUZ01 > JACCUZ01 > DATBDW01. Next base: position 22,393 of record DASYEF010000142.1, read on the forward strand.
CAACCGTGACCGACACCGGCGGCCCCGGTGCGGCCAGCGGTGTGGCGGAGGTCTTCGTCCAGCTCGTCGGCCCGGCCGGGCACCAGCTGCCGGAACGGCCGCTGCGGATGTCGCTGTCGGACTCCGGCACCTGGGAGGCACAGGTGGCGGTCCCGGTCGGTACGTCGCCGGGCACCTGGCTGCCGGTCCTCGTCGCCGTCGACGTCGCCGGCAACTCGATGACCGCGCGGCTCGACGGCGACACCGACCCCGGCGCCGAGATCGAGGTGCACGGGCCGGCCGACACCGCCGCGCCCCGGCTGCTCGGCCTGCGGCTGGACCGGCACAGCCTGGACACCCGACGGCACGCCGCGGTGGTCCAGGCGACCGCTCGGGTGCGCTCGGGGCTCGCCCAGCCCAAGCGGATCACCGTCACCGCGGTTGAGGGCCGGCGCTTCGTGTCGATGCCCCTGCACCGGGTGCGCAGCAGCGCCGGCGGGACCACCTGGGCCGGGCCGCTGCGCATCCCGACCTGGGTCGGCGACGGCCGGTGGACACTGCGGGTCGGGCTGGTGGACAAGGTCGGCAACGTGCGCGAGTACTCCGCCCCCAACCTGGCCACCCTGGGCCATCGACACCACGTCGACCGGTCGTTCGTGGTCGACAGCCGGGCCGACCGGCGGCATCCCACGGCGACCGGGCTGACGTTCACACCGCCGTCGGTCGACGTGAGCACCGGTGACGTGCAGGTGCAGGCCGCACTGCGGGCCCGCGACTCAGCGTCTGGTGTGGCCGGCGTACGCCTGCGGCTCTTCGACCCCGACGACTCCGAAGTCATCTACGACACCCGGCTGCTGCTGCGGGCCGGCACCGCGCACGACGGGACCTGGCAGGCGGCCGCGACGATCCCGCACTGCGGCGCGGTCCCCGGCACCTGGAACGCCCAGCTGCTCGTGACCGACCGGTCCGGCCGGGTCCACCACTACTACGCCGGCCAGCCGACGCTCGTGGTGACCAACACCGACACCGTCGCGCCTCGGGTGGTGCGCACCTCGACAGCCACCGGCCTGCCGGTGCTCGACTTCAGCGAGGACGTCACGGGGATCAGCGCCGCAAGCGCCCCCGTCACCTCGCGCGCCGACGGGTCCGTGCTGCCGGGCACCTGGCGGTGCGACGACGCGTCGGCCGCGCCGGTGTCGTGCACCTCCGGTGCGGTACGCCGGGCGACGTACTCGTCGCCCGCGACGATCCCCACCGAGGGCATCTCCGTCGAGCTGAACCCCGAGCACGACCTGTCGCTCACCGACCTCGCCGGCAACCCCGTCGGCCGCCGCTACTTCGTCTGACCCGCCCCCCGCCCAGACCGCGGTTTGCGACCCCGTTGTTGCGACACGCCGGAGTGTCGCAACAACAACGT
>DASYEF010000143.1:0-8192 GCA_036499185.1 Actinomycetes bacterium
TCATCGCCCTCGGACAGTCGCTGAACCTCGCGGTCGTCGCCGAAGGAGTCGAGACCCAGGACCAGAACGACCAGCTCAGACACCTGGGTTGCGCGATGGCCCAGGGCTACCTGATGCACCGCCCTGCTCCGCCCGAGGCCATCCGCGACCTACCGTCGGGCCAGCCTCTCTAGCGACGAGCGTCCGTCTCATCCACGGCGCCGGGACAGGCCGCTCAGTCGTGCACCTCGGCGCAGGCCCGCAGACCCTTGCCGATGGGCGAGTTGCCCCCGATGTTGTTCCATTTGCCTGTGCTGTCCCGCTTCTGGATCTCGGTGCACAGCCAGCTCCCGGAAGCGAAGGTCTTGTTCCCCGTGCCCCAACCGGGCAGGAAGTCTCCGTCGGCGGTGGATGCGTAGGCCAAACCGTAGTCCTTGCAGGCCTCGATCCCGGCGCCGTTGATGTCGAGGGTCACGCACGTGCTGCCCGCCTTCGGCGGGTTGCCGGTGCGCGTCGGGCCGTTCCAGTGGGGTGTCTGCTGGGGGCAGCCCGCCTGGCTCCTGTCCTGGCCTCGCGGGTCGCACTTGTACCAGGTGATGTGGAACCGCCACGCGTGCCCGGTCAGGAAGTCGCGGTTCGGCGGCACATATTGCGCCTCGAGCCAGCTCACGGTCAGACCGGATCCGTGGACGTCCTGACCCATGTAGCCGAGGCTGTCATCCGTTGCCCACTTCCAGCCGCTCGTGGCCGAGCTGGGTGTTGCCATCAGGAGCACTGCGGCCAGGGCGGTGATGGCGGTGACCGCCACCCTCAACGTGTGTCGGTGCATGGGGGCCTCCGTCTGCTGGGGCCGTGGCGTTCCAACGGCTAAGCGGAAAGTAGACCGATCACGGCGTTTGGGGAAGATCCGCATTGTCGACCTTTGTCGATACCGAGCCGAGCCGGCCCGGTCGACTGACGGCACTCGGCCTGGACCCAGCTACGAGTCGCCCAAGGTCGGCATTTCTGGCCACGTCTTCCGGGCCAGTGGTCCGGGGCTGATTTTGGCGGTGGCGGTGGGATTTGAACCCACGGACGGCTTGCACCGTCACACGCTTTCGAGGCGTGCTCCTTCGGCCGCTCGGACACGCCACCGCCGCAGAGATTACCGGACCGGCACGGGTGCCCGGACATCCCGGACCCTCGCGGGCCGCTCGTCCCGGTGGGCCGATCAGTCGGTGGCCACAGTCTCCGGGTCGGGCTCGGCGGGCTCACGTCGCAGCGCGAGGGCGATGCCGCTGACCATCAGCCAGACCAGCGCCGGCCAGGTCGCGAGGCCCGGTTGCAGCACGCCGACCAGGATGAGAACGCCGGTCGCGACGCCCGCGACGTAGCCGAGCCGGACCGGCAGCACCCCGTCGTTCAGGGCCAGGCGGGTCACCAGGTACGCCGGTCCCGCGATCGCTGCGAGCAGCACCGCCGCAGCGTTCTCGGCGACGGCGCCCATCGTTCTTACCTGGTCCACGCCCCAGCCGTGTCGCGAGCCGTAGGCGGCGAGAAGGGAGCAGACGAAGCCGACCGCGAGGCCGAGCACCGCGACCATGCCGATCGCCGTGCAGCTGTCGGCGGCCCCCGGGCGCCACGGCACGGACCACCGGCGCAGGCCGACCAGGTGCACGGCGAGCAGGGCCGTCAGCAGCAAGCCGGCGACGGCCGCGATCACGGTGGAGCCGGCGTGGTAGCTGACCGCGGCGACGTACCCGGCGGGGGCAGTGTCGGCGCGCCTGAGGTGGACGGTGGAGAGGTAAAGCGCCGGGAGCAGCAGGAGGCCGGCGACCGCGCCGGACTCGGCCCAGCCGAGCCGCCACCACGGCTGCCCCACCCGGCCTCCTTCGCTGCGGTCGCCGCCCGTGACCTCGACGCCTGTCATCACGCGGCTCGACCACGTGTCGGCACAGCATGACGGACGACCGGGCGGCCCGACCGCTGCCTGGCCGTCGGCGACGCCCCGGTCGCGTTCAGCCCGGTCCGCGCCGGGTCGCGAAGAACCGTCGCAGCAGCTCGCCGGACTCGTCCGCGAGCACGCCCGGCACGACCTCGGGCCGGTGGTTGAGGCGGCGGTCGCGAACGACGTCCCAGAGCGAGCCGACTGCACCGGCCTTGGGGTCCACGGCGCCGTAGACCAGCCGGCCCACGCGCGCGAGCACGAGGGCGCCGGCGCACATCGTGCACGGCTCGAGGGTGACGACCAGCGAGCAGTCGTCCAGTCGCCAAGTGCCGAGGCTCGCCGCGGCGGCCCGGAGGGCGCGGACCTCGGCGTGGCCGGTCGGGTCACCCTCCGCCTCCCGCACGGTGCGGCCGCGCCCGATCACAGCCCCGGCGGGGTCGACCACGACCGCACCGACGGGCACGTCGCCGGTGAGCAGCGCCGCTTCGGCCTCCATGAGCGCGGCACGCATCCAGCCGGCGTACCGCTCCTCAGGGAAGGGCTCAGGCGTCATGCGCCGAGAGGATAGGGCTCAGCGCAGCGAGTCGAGCTGCTCGGCGAAGCCGCCCGCCTCCGCCACGGCTGCCAGGGCATCCATCGGCAGGAGCTGGTCGTCGCACATCTCGCGCAGGGACTCCGGCGACGTGCCGAGGTCGCTGAGCAGGTCGAGGTCACCGCCGCAGACTCCGGGTGCCAGGTCCTCGTCCTCCTCGTCGGCGACGGCCAGCAGCTCGGCGTACGGCGAGGCCACTGCGCCCGCGATGTCGGACACGAACACCCTCGGGTCGTCGTCACCGTCAACCCGCACCACCGCCCACCAGGCATCCTCTCGTTCGACGAGCAGCAGCACCGGCTGGTCTTCCTCGGCGACACCGCGCAGGTCGGCCGTGAGCTCGGTCAGGGTCGACTGGCTGTCGACGTCGAGGTCGTGGAACGTCCATGCGCGGCCGTCACGGGCCAGCACGGCGGTGAAGTAGGACACCCCGTCTCCTCCAGGGCTAGGTGCGGTCGCCTGCGTTCATCGGTCTGTCGGGCGCTGCGTGCTTGTGTTGCGTGCTGGTGTGCTGCGTGCTCACGGTCATCGCGTACGTCGTCTCAGGCGAGGTCGTCGCCGACGGCCTGCTCGAACTGCGCCCCGAACCCGATTCGCGCGGCCACCTGGCCGAGCATCTCGTCGGGGTAGAGCTCCAGGTCGGAGCAGACGGCCGAGAGCTCCATGGCGTCCATGCCGAAGTCGGCGAAGATGTCCAGGTCTCCGGCAGGCTCGACCTCGTCCTCGTCGTCCGCGACATCCTCGTCGACAGCCGCCATGAGCTGCTCGGCGATCGGCCACTCGTTGGCAGCGCCCGCGTCGGAGATCATCAGCCGGCACTCGTCGCCGTCCGGCCGCAGCGCAAGGAAGAAGTCGTCGCCGTACGAGCACAACGCGAAGCTCGGCCCCTCGCTGGGCTGCTGGCGCACCGCCTGCATCAGCGCGGGCAGGGACTCGGCGGCCCGGTGCGGCAAGGACCCGACCTGCCACTGGCTGTCCTCGCGGAAGACGATGACGGCGAAGTCGACCAGGGTGTCCGCCATCTCGCCTCCTTTGCACCGCGCGGACCCGCAGCCGGGGACGGGTCCTCCTGCGCCGATCGTGGCAGAGATCGAGCCGGAGCGGCAGGGGGCGCCCGCGTCGCCTCCACTAGGTTGTCGGGCCATGCGGACCCACGTCGCCGACCACCCCCTCATCGCGCACAAGCTGACCGCGTTGCGCGACGAGCGCACCGACTCACCGACCTTCCGTCGGCTGGCTGACGAGCTGGTGACCCTGCTGGCCTACGAGGCGACCCGCGACGTCCGGACCGAGCCGGTCGAGATCACCACTCCGGTCGCTCCCACGACCGGGGTGCGCCTGGCCGCACCCAAGCCGCTCGTGGTGCCGATCCTGCGGGCCGGCCTGGGCATGCTGGACGGGATGGTCCGCCTGATCCCGACCGCGGAGGTCGGGTTCCTCGGGATGATCCGCGACGAGGAGACGCTGCAGGCCTCGACGTACGCGACCCGGCTGCCCGACGACCTCTCCGGCCGGCAGTGCTACGTGCTGGACCCGATGCTGGCCACCGGCGGCACTCTGGTGGCCGCCATCACCTACCTGCTCGACCGCGGCGCCGACGACATCACCGCCATCTGCCTGCTGGCTGCGCCCGAGGGCATCGCCTTCATGGAGGCGGCGTTCGCGTCCACGGATGTGCCGGTGCAGGTCGTGACCGCCGGGCTCGACGAGCGGCTCAACGACGTCGGCTACATCGTCCCCGGCCTCGGCGACGCCGGCGACCGCCTCTACGGCGTCGTCTGACCCGCTCCTTCGCCGCAAATGATCACGGTTCCGTGATCATTTGCGGCCAACCGAGGTCAGTTCGCCTGGGTCCGGCGTCGGTCGTCTCGGTAGGGCCGGATGACCGGCGTGGCGGACTGCCACGGCGTACCCGATATGCGGCAGTCTGTACCGGTTCGCCCCCTGATCGAGCCGACCGCCAGGAGCCTCCCGTGGCCACCACGACCAAGCGGGTCCTGCTGTGGCTGGGCCTCGCCTTCATCGTCTACACGGTCATCGTGAGCCCGCACAGGGCAGCCGACCTGGTCCGCGCCGCCTTCGACGGCGTCAGCGTCGCCGGGCAGAGCCTGGCCACGTTCTTCGACGCGCTGGTCCGCTAGCAGTGGCGCCGCGCGGGGCCTGGCCCGACCCGGGCGGGTTCCGCGGGATCGAGCGTTTCCTGCTGCCCTCGGAGCGGCGGGTGATCGCGGTACGCCGGCACTGGGCGCGCCTGCTCGAGCCGGCCGGCTCCGCCGTTCTCGCCCTCGTGCTCCTGCTCTGGTTGGACCAGGTGCTCCCGCTGGTGCCCTACGTGCGCCAGGTGCTCCTCGCCGGGTGGGTGGTGCTGCTCGCGCGGCTGACCTGGCACCTGCTCGAGTGGCGGGCGGACTGGTTCGTGGTGACCGACCGGCGGCTGCTGCTGCGCAGCGGCTTGATCACCCGGCAGGTCGCGATGATGCCGCTGATCAAGGTCACTGACATGAGCTACGCCCGCCCCCCGCTCGGGCGGCTGCTCGGCTACGGCCAGATCGTGATCGAGTCTGCCGGCCACGACCAGGCGCTGCGGCGGATCACCCACCTGCCCGACCCCGACGGGCTCTACCTCGAGATCTGCGAGCTGCTCTTCGGCCCCCGTGCCTCGCTCGGCCAGCGCTGGGTCTAACCGTGATCATGAAGGTCTACCCACGCAAGAGCGTGCACCGGTCTTCATGATCATGGCGAACCTTCGGCGGCGAGGCGGGCGCCGAAGCCGAGCAACGCGACGCCCGTGGCGGCGTCCAGCGACCGGCGTACCCGACGGCGCGACAGCCACCGCCGGGCACGGGTCATGGCCGCGACCAGGGCGAGCAGGTAGAGCAGCGACAGCGCCGCGTGGCTCAGGGCGTACGCCGCGAGTGCCGGCACCGACGCGTCCCGGCCCAGGAACTGCGGGAGCACCGCGAGGTAGAAGACCAGCACCTTGGGGTTGGTGATGTTGGACAGGAAACCCTGCCGGAAACCGGCCAGGGCGCTCCGCGTCGGGGTGGCGTTGGCGCCGTCGAGAGCTGGGTACTCGCCGCGGAGCGCCGAGCGCAGCGCCTGCACCCCGAGATACCCGAGATAGCCGATCCCGGCCCACTTCACCGTCTCGAAGACCGGCTCGGACCGGACGACCAGCGCGCCCAGACCCGCCGCGGCGGCGATCCCTTGGACGGCGTTGCTCGTCGTCACACCCACCGCGCTCCACCGGCCGCGGGACCGCCCCGCGGCGAGCGTGTTCCGCGTGACGACGGCGAAGTCCGGACCCGGCACCAGGACCAGCACCGTGGCGAACGCGAGGAACGCGCCGTACGTCGACCAGCTCACCGCAGCACGCTAACCCCGCCCGCCATCCCCGCTGCTCGCCGTGATGGTCGAGGGTCGCTGCTCACCGGAACGCGTCGGTGCCGCCCATGATCAGCGCGACGAAGACGACGATGACCACCAGGGCGAGCACAGCGATGGCGATCCCCGCATTGCGCTGAGCGGCCTCGCGGTCCTGGTTCGGCTGGCTCGGGTCGGGATCCGGCGTGCGTGCTCGCTCGTGGTCCCCGTGCAGAGAACGGTCGTCCTTCTTCATCGCGGCTGACCTCCCGGGCGGACGGGTCGTCGACGCCCTGACAACGAGCCACCTACCCACTGGTCACGGCCCGCGCACCTCATCCCTCGGGTGACCCCGGTCACGTGCCGGTTAGGGTCGCGGGCATGGCTGAGTACGGCGATCGGCTCCGCACGCGCTACGCCGACCCGGCCGACGTCCCCGCGGTCGCTGCGCTGATCGAGGCGGCGTACCGCGGCCCGGACGCGCAGCAGGGCTGGACCACGGAGAGTCACCTCTTGACGGGCCCGCGCACCAGCGAGGCGGCCATCGCCGCGCTGCTGGCGGACACCGCGGACAGCAGGTTCCTGCTCGCCGAGCTCGACGGGCGCCCGGTCGCGTGCGCCCTCGTGCAACGAGCCGGCGACGGTGCGTACTTCGGGATGTTCGCGGTCGACCCGCACCATCAGGCCGGCGGCATCGGCCGCAGCGTCCTGCACGCCTGCGAGGACGCGGCCCGCGCCGAGTGGGGCGCGACCACGATGTCGATGACCGTGATCAGCCTTCGTGAAGAGCTGATCGCCTGGTACGAACGGCGGGGCTACGCGGGCACCGGCGCGCGCAAGCCGTTCCCGTTCCACGAGGCGGCCGGCGCGCTACGCGACGACTTCGACTTCGTCGAGCTGCGCAAGCCCCTCTGACGCAGAGCTCTCATGCCGCCTGTTGACGATGGGCGCGGTGCCCGGGGTGGTCAGAGGGTCTTGAGAGAGGCGAGGACCTTGGTGAGCGAGTCTTTGGCGTCACCGAACAGCAGCGTGGTGCCGGGCTCGTAGAGCAGCTCGTTCTCGATGCCCGCGAAGCCCGGTCGCATCGAGCGCTTGAGGAACACCACCGAGGTGGCCTCGCCGACGTTGAGGATCGGCATGCCGTAGATCGGGCTGCCCGGGCTGGTCTTCGCCGCCGGGTTCACGACGTCGTTCGCGCCCACCACCAGCGCGACGTCGGTCGAGGCGAGCTCGGAGTTGGCCTCGTCCATCTCCTTGAGCTGGTCATAGGGCACGTTGGCCTCGGCGAGCAGCACGTTCATGTGGCCCGGCATCCGTCCCGCGACCGGGTGGATGCCGTAGACCACCGAGACGCCTTTGCCCTCCAGCACCTCGGCGAGCTCGTGGATCGTGTGCTGGGCCTGCGCGACGGCGAGCCCGTAGCCCGGCACGATGACGACCTTGCGCGCGTACGCCAGCAGGATCGCCACGTCCTCCGGTGTCGACGAGCGCACCGGCCGGTCGCTGACCGCCGTCGACCCCGCGGTCGACCCGCCCTTGAACGCGCCGAACAGGATGCTCACCGTGGAGCGCCCCATCGCGGCGGCCATCAGCCGGGTGAGGATGGTGCCGCTCGCGCCGACCAGCGTGCCAGCGACCAGCAGCAGCACGTTGTCGAGCACGTAGCCACTCGCCGCCACGGTGAGACCGGTGAACGCGTTGAGCAACGAGATGACGATGGGTACGTCGGCGCCGCCGACCGGCAGCACGAAGAGCACGCCGACGGCCAGCGCGACCAACGCCAGCAGTAGCAGCAGCCACGCGTGGATGACGCTGTCGCGCGCATCGACGACGACGCCGGCCGCGAGCGCGAGGCCGACCGCCGTACCGCCGGCCATCAGCACCGGACCGCCGGGGAAGACGACCGGCCTGGTCGTCATCAGCTCCTGGAGCTTGGCGAACGTGACACAGGATCCGGCGAACGAGATGGCGCCGACCAGCACGGTGAACGCGCCCGCAGCAGCCGCGAGGTAGGTGCTCGACGTGGCATCGACGGGCACAGTTCCGCCGGTCGCGAAGGTGAAGAAGCCGTGGCCCCCCACCGCGTGCGTGGCCAGCGACGGGAGATACACCCCGCCTGCCACGTGGACTGTGCCCGTGAGCTCGAGCCCGGCCACCAGCGCCGCCGCGGCGCCGCCGACACCGTTGAACAGCGCGACGAGCTGCGGCATCTGGGTCATCGCGACGCGACGCGCCGCCGGCACGCCCACCGCTGCGCCGACGGCGATCGCGAGCAGGATCCACCAGATGTGGTCGAGGTCCTCGGCGAGGAACACCACGACGCACGCCAGC
>DASYEF010000144.1:0-1836 GCA_036499185.1 Actinomycetes bacterium
CGGCCCCCGACGTGCCGGCGTGACCGACGAGCCGGAGGCCACCGACGGTCGGGTCGATGCTGCCGAGCGCCGCAGCTGCCGTTGCTCCCGTGGCACTCGCGGTCAGGTCGAGCTCGAGGTGCGGGAGTCCGTCGATGTCGAGCCCGACGCTGCCGGTGATGCTGCCGGTCGCGAGGTCGACGACGAGGGTGGCGTCGCCTACCCCGACCGCGAACGCCGTCGTGGGCAGCGACGTCGTCGGCAGGCCGATCAGCCCGCGGAGCGTGCCGGCCAGGTCGGCCGCGTGGGCGGCGACGAGCGGGCGCAGCGTCGCGACGGGATCGTGCAGCAGCTGGTCGAGGGCGTCGCCGTCGAGGCCCGAGCTACGCACGACGCCGAGCAGCTCGAGCAGGTGCGCGACGTCGGGCGAGGCGCTGTTCAGCCGGGCGACGACCTCGCTGAGCAGGATCTTGACCTCGGGCAGCGCCGTTGTCGCGTCCGTCCCGTCGGCGCCGGCGCGGACCACCCAGGTCTCGCGGTAGGCGGTGAACGCCTTCGCGTCGTGCAGCACCAGATCGGCCGACCCGGCCCGGCCGTCGAGCGGTACGTGCACGCGGACGTCGACCCAGCGCACCTCGAGGTCGTGCTGGCTCGCGCCGGGACCGCCCACCAGCCACCCGTCGGTCACCCCGAGCCGGAGGGTCGCGATGACCTCGCGCAGCGGGCGGACGTGCGGGTTCGTCGCGTGCACCGACACGAGGTCGACGGCGGCACCCGCGCCGACGAACAGGCCGCCGACGTCGAGGCTGAGGACGGGTACGTCGACGCCGATGTGCAGCTCGTCGGGCGGTCCGGAGGTGGCTGCTTCGGCGGCGTACTGGGCATCGGCGCGAGCCTGGGCGCCGCCGACCACCACGGCTGCGACCGCACGCGAGACGTCGGCCTTGCTCACCGCCCCGAAGACCGCGCGCACCTCCAGCCCGGTCCGGCGGGACTCGCCCGCGACGGACGGCAGGTCACTCGGGTCGGCGACCTCGTGCGAATGGCCGACCAGGGACCAGCCGCGCTGCGCCGGTGTGCAGCCGTGCAGCGTCGCCGCGTCCGAGGTGGCGGGCAGCGGCGAGGGGACCAACCGGTCCAGGAAGCGCAGCGCGTCCCCGCCGAGCCCGTCGCTCAGGGCGAGCAGTGACACCGTTGACCACGGGGCGCCGACGGTGACGACGGCGCTCACCGCGTCCAGCCCGGAGGCGGCTCGCACGGCGGCCGCACCTGCGGCGCCGTACCCGAGCAGGACGACCGGCGCGGTGCGCCCGGCGAGCACGGTCGTCAGTTGGGCCGCCTGCGCCGCCACGACGTCGTGGTCAGGACGCATGGTCGCGGCCGTCGACGGGCCCGGCAGCTGCACGAAGAAGTCGCCGGTGTCCGCCGCCGCGATCGGAGTGGGACTGCTGCCGGTCGCGTCGACGCACGAGGCTGGCGGCCGGCCGGCCGGCCAGTCGGAGGCACAGCCGACGTGAACGATCGTGTCGACCGCGGCGGCCAGCCCTTCGAGCACGTAGCGACGCTCGCGCCCGGCGGCGACGAGCTCGACGTAGGACATGCCGTCCAGCAGGGTGAGGCCGACATCGCCGGGCAGCGTGCTCGGTGCGCTGACCACACCGTCGGTGCCGGCCCAGCGGGTGACGAGCGAGTCGAGGCCCTCGCCGATCCGCTCGCGCCCGACGAGCAGGTCGGCGAGGTCGTGGATGCCGGGAGCCACGGCTGCCAGCGACGCTGCGAGAGTCGCACCGTCCGGGACGACGACACCGTCACGCAGGTCGACCATCTGGCTCGCGATGGACCCGGTCGTCGGCGGCG
>DASYEF010000145.1:0-9146 GCA_036499185.1 Actinomycetes bacterium
GCCGATGATCGACGTCGTCACTGTCGGCGCCGGCGGCGGGTCGGTGGCGTGGGTGTCTCCCGACGGCGCGCTCAAGGTCGGTCCGCGTTCGGCCGGTGCCGACCCGGGTCCCCTCTGCTACGGCCGCGGCGGGATCGAGCCGACCGTCACCGACGCGCACCTCGTCCTGGGCCGGATCCCGCCGCACCTGCTCGGCGGCGAGATCCCGCTGGACGTCGACGCCGCCCGCGCCGGCCTCCAGGACCTCGCCGACCGGCTCGGCCTCGAGCTCGAACGAGCGGCGACCGGCATCCTCGAGATCTCGGCCTGGAACCAGGCCAATGCCCTGCGCGAGGTCACGGTCAAGCGCGGGCTCGATGTACGTGACTTCACGATGGCGACCTTCGGCGGGTCGGGCTCGCTGCTGCTGTGCCGGTTGATGGACGTGCTCGGTCTCGCCAGGGTGCTCGTGCCGCGGGACCCCGGCAACCTGTCCGCCTTCGGCCTGCTGACGGTGGACGTCCGCAACGACTACGTGCGCACCGCCGTCAGCCGGCACACCGACCTGGACCTCGACGAGGTCTCGGCTGTGCTCGACGACCTGCAGGCCGACGCCGCGGCGGCGCTCGCGCGCGAGGGCTTCTCGCCGCAACAGCACCGCTACCTGCGGTCGGCCGACCTGCGCTACGCGGGGCAGGCGTTCGAGGTGCGGGTCCCGACGCCGGACGGACCGGTCGACGTCCGGTTCGCCACCACGGTGGCAGACGCCTTCCACGACGCCCACGAGCAGCTCTACGGCTACGCCTTCCGCGGCGACTCCCGACAGCCGGTCGAGTGGGTGAACCTGCGGGTCACCGGCGTCGGGCCGATCAGCCGGCCGAAGCTCGTCGAGCTCACCCCTCGGGACGGCGGGGTCGAGCGGGCGCGCACCGGTGTACGTCCCGTTTTCTTCGACGCCTGGGCCGAGACCCCGGTCTACTGGCGGCCCGACCTCGCCCCTGACGACGAGATCACCGGTCCGGCCGTGCTCGAGGAGTTCGGTTCGACCGTGCCCCTGCACCCCGGGTTCACGGCACGGGTGGACCGGCACGGCAACCTCGTGGTGAGGAGGGCCGGATGAGCGCGCAGCCCGTGGACCCGGTCGTGCTCGAGATCGTCGAGGGCTCGCTCGCCGCGATCGAGAAGGAGGTCGAGACCGCCATCGGCCGGACCGCCCGGTCGCCGATGATCCGCGACGCCCATGACTTCCGCGCCGGCATCCACGACCGCCGGCTGCGCAAGCTCACCGGGCGGTCCTACTCGGCGCTGGTGCATCCGGTCGCCCGCGACTTCCCGCCGGAGGCGATGCGTCCGGGCGATGTGTTCTTCCACAACGACGTCTACCTCTCCGAGGGAGGCATCGGGCACCTGCCCGACCTGTGCGTGACCGTGCCGGTGTTCGTGCCGGACGCAGCCGGTGAGCCGGAGGTGGTCGCCTTCGTGCAGGCGTTCGGGCACCACGACGACATCGGGGGATCGGTCCCCGGCTCGATGCCCTCGGCGGCCACCTCCGTGTTCCAGGAGGGCCTGATGGTGCCGCCCATCAAGCTGTGGGACCAGGGCGTACGCAACGAGGCGGCCCTGCGCATCATGACGCGCAACTCGCGGATGCCCGACTCCCTCGCCGCCGACCTGGACGCCGAGTGCTCCGCGTGCCTGATGGGGTCGCGCCGCCTGACCGAGCTGTTCGCGAGGTACGGCCGGTCGACCGTCGAGGACTGCTTCGACGCGATCGTCGACCGGACCACAGAGACCTACCGGCGCGAGATCCTGTCCCGGATCCCGGACGGCAGCTACGTGTGGGAGGACTACGCCGAGCACGACGGCGTCGACGAACCGCGCCTGCACGCCCAGCGGATCACCCTGACGATGGACTCGACGAAAGAACGCCCGCTGGTCCTCGACTTCACCGGCACCTCACCGCAGGCCAGGGGCCCGATCAACCACTGCGGCGACTACGCCGACGGGAACTTCCTCGCCAAGTGGCTCGCGCCGATCCTGCGCAACCTCGCGGAGACACCCGAGCGGATGGCCGAGCTGGACGTCAACGAGGGCGTCGTCCCTCTCATCGAGATGCGCTTCCCACCACCCGGCACGCTGCTCACGCCGATCTTCCCGGCGCCCACCAACGCGCGCACGTTCGTCATCCTGCGGCTGCTCGGCGTGCTCGCCGGAGTGCTGGCCAAGGCCGTCGACGGCCGGATGCCTGCCGACCAGGAGACGATCCGCTACACCGGCGTCTACGGCACCGACCGTGACGGTGAGCCCTACCTGATGCGCGAGGTGCTCGGCGGCGGCTCGGGCGGGCGGTGGTACGCCGACGGCGAGGACACCATCCACGTGGTCCCCGACTCGCGCAACCTGCCGACCGAGTTCACCGAGTCGCGCTTCCCGTTCCTGGTCGAGCGCCTCGGGCTGGCGCTCGATTCGGGTGGTGCCGGGCGCTATCGGGGCGGGCTCGGCTACGAGAAGCACATCCGCATGCTGCGCGACGCGCACTTCATGTCGATCGCCGACCGGTCGATCCTGGCCTGCTGGGGCGTCAAGGGCGGCAGGGCCGGCCGGTCCTTCCAGGTCACCATCGACCCGGGCGGTCCGGGCGAGCGGGACGTCGACGCGCTGGCCGATGCCGAGCCCTTGCCCGCTGGCCAGGTCGTGCGGATCCGGACGACTGGTGGCGGCGGGTGGGGTGACCCCCTGGACCGGCCGGTCGCCGACGTGGTGCGTGACGTGGAGTGGGGCAAGGTCTCCGTCGAGGGTGCGTACGCCGACTACGGTGTCGTGCTCGCCCTGCACGCGCGCCGGGCGACGGTCGACGACGAGGCGACGGCCGCGCGCCGCGACGAGCTGCGCGGTCGGCGTACCGGGGACGAGCCGTTCTTCGACCGCGGGCCCGGCTACGCGCGCCTGTCCGGCGGCGTGCCGTTCCCGGAGGTCGACCGTCAACCGGTCCCCGGGTCGGCGAGGTAGCCGAGCAGGAACTCCGCGCTGTCGGAGAGCGCCTTCGCCTCGTTGGCCCGCTTGGCGAAGCCGTGCCCCTCGTCCGGGTACACGTCGTAGCGGACGTCGACCCCGCGCTCACGCAGCCGCTCGACGATCTGATCACTCTCGGCCGGCACCACTCGTTGGTCGTTCGCGCCCTGGATCACGAACAGCGGCGTGTCGATGTCGTCGGCATAGCTGATCGGTGAGCGCGCGAGCAGGAAGTCCCGCTCGGTCTCGACGTCGCCGACCCACTCCGCCATCAGGCGGCGCCAGGTCGGCGGGACCGAGCTGGCGAAGGTGACGAGGTTCGAGGGGCCGAAGAGCGCCACCGCGGCCGCCCAGCGACCGGGCAGGCGGCTCACGCATGACAGCGTGGCGAACCCGCCGAACGAGCCGCCGAAGACGCCGATCCGCGCCGGGTCCACCCAGGCCTGTTCGGTGAGGTAGCGGTGTGCGTAGTCGAGGTCCTTGAGCTCGTCGCCGCCCCAGTCGTGGTGGATCAGCTTCTGGTACGCCGTGCCATACCCGGTCGACCCGCGCACGTTGGGAGCCAGTACGGCGACCCCGCGGGACAGCAGGTACTGGTAGAAGCCGTTGTAGTTGTAGGCCGGCCGTTCCTGGTACTCGGGGCCGCCGTGGATCGACAGCACCACACCGACGGGGCCAGGCCCGTCGGGGCGGTAGAGGTACGCCGGGATGTCGCGCCCGTCGTGGGTGGGGAAGTGCACCAGCTCGGGCTCGACGAACTCCGACGGGTCGGCGACCGCCGGGCGCGAGTCGGTCAGCCACTCGAACTGCGGGAGACGCAGGTCGACGAGGGCGACGTTGTCCGGCCCCGTCCCGGTAGCCATCAGGACCGCGATGGTCCCGCCGTCGGCGGCAACCGACATTGCCTCGATGGTCCCAGCCGGCACGTCGGGCACCGGCCGGTCGACGGCCGACCCGCTGGACAGCTCCAGTACACGCAGCCGCGACACCCCGTCCGCATTGACCGAGACGACGGCGGCCCGGCCGCCGGCGACCAGCGCCGCATGCTCGACGTCCCAGTCGGGCTCGTCGAGGTAGGTCGCCTCGCCGTCCGGGACGGAGACCCGGACGAGCGCCATGAAGTCGCGGTCGAGGTTGCTGCGTAGGACGACCGCTTCATCACCCTGGGACCAGCCCACGCTCAGGTGCTGGCCGGGGCGCCGGTCGAGCAGCGGCGTGACGGACCCGTCGAGCCTGGCGACCATCACGGCGATGTCGACGTTGCTGCTGGCGTCCTGCACGGTCAGGGCCGTCGAGTCCGGCGACCAGTGGCCTGGCTCGAGGAAGCCACCCGTGTCGACGAGGCGCCGGACGTCGCCGGTGGCGAGGTCGCGCAGCAGCACGTCCTGGTCGGTCGGCTCACGGTCGTTTCCGGCGTAGGCGAGCCAGCGTCCGTCCGGCGACACCGGGTCTGGTGCCAGGTAGTGAGCCGCCTTCGGCGCGTCGGTGAGCTGGCGCTGGTCGGTGCCGTCCCGGCGTACCGAGAAGACCTGGAAGTACTCGTCGCCGTCCCGGTCGGCGGTGAAGAACAGCGTCCCGGAGTCGGGGCTCCACGCGACCTGGCGCACCGACCAGTCGGTGCCTTGCGTCAGGGGTCGGCCAGGTCCACCGTCCCGGTCCTGGACGACGAGGTTGAGCTGGCCGCCGGCATCCGCGACGTAGGCGACGGCCGACCCGTCGGGGGCCATCGCGAGGCAGATCCAGAAGCGCTGCGTGGGTGCGAAGTCGGTGTACGTGCCCATGCGCGCAGACTTTAGACCGGGCGCGACGCCACCCGTCTTCCCGTGCAGCGCACCGTCATTCGTCCGAGCCGGCCCCCTCCGCGGCGCTCGCGAGGGCGGCCAGGGTGGCTGTCATGCCACGGCGGTTGTGCGCCGCCCGGTCGGCGATCCCCATCAGCGGCACCGAAGCGAGCCTCAGCGCCGACGACCTCCGGTCGGTCCAGGTCTCCGTCACCACGCAACCCCGGTCGTCGGCCGCGATGTCGTAGCCCCAGTCCGAGATCGGCATCCCCGCGAAGCTCACCGTGAAGGCGAACGCCGAGCGGGGGTCGGCCGCGGTCACCCGGCAGCTCGTCCGCCACACCAGGGGGCCGCGACGGTTGCTCCCGACGAACCGGGCGCCCACGGCCGGCCCCGTCACCGCGCCGACCCAGCGGCAGGACGACGTCTCGGGGCTCCAGTCGCCCATCCGGGTCACGTCGCTGACCAGGTCGTAGACGACGCCCGGGTCCGCGGCCATCAGGCGTTCGACCCGCACCCGGTCGGCGGACGAGGGCGGCGGCACGGGGCCATCGTGTCGCGCTCCGCCCGCCGCCCGCCACCGCGGTCGCGTAACGGGTGGGGCCTACGCTGCGATGAGCAGGCGGACACCGGACACCGGGCACCGGGCGGAGGGGGTACGCGTGCTGGCACGGCTGCTGGAGAGCACCACCCGGGGGGCGCGGGTCGCGACCCTGCTCGCGGTCGGGGCGGTTCTCGGGGTCGTCATCGCCGCGGCGGCCCTCACCGGGAACGCCACCCGGTTCGTCACCGTCGCCGACGGCGCACCGTCGGGCTCGGCGACGGCCGCAGTGCACGGCAAGTCGGGTGAGCACAGCAAGGCGGCCAAGACCAAGGCCGACAAGGCCGACAAGGCAGCCGATCAGGGTGAGTCGGAGGCTCCCGACCCCGAGGACTCGACCGGGTCCGGTGGCGTGCACGGCTCCTGCGTGGCCGCGGTGGCCCAGGACCACTCCAAGGTCGGCGGGCCGCACCACAACCACGGGTGGGTCGTGTCGCGGGCGGCCCACACCTGCCCGAACCCCCGGCCCAGCGGGTCAGCCTCGGACTGATCGCGGTCCGGCGGCGTACTTCGCGCCGGCGGTGGCCTCGAGCGAATGTCTACGGCTCGCGTGGCAACGGCAACGACAAGTCGGCCCATACGAGTTTGCCGCTCGCCGTTTCGCTGCAGCCCCATGTCGTCGCAAGTTCGGCGACAATGGCGATCCCGCGACCACCCAAGGCGTCGGAGGCGGCGTGGACGAGTTGCGGGACGAACGGGCTGACATCCTCGATGGCGATCCGAACCGTCGAGTCGGAGCGTGTCATGGACGCGCGAAACGGAGAAGCCGAGTGCGACAGGGCGTTCGTCGCGAGCTCCGTGGCGACGATGCTGCCGTCGGCAACGAGTTCGTCGAGGCCCCAGGCTCTCAGCGCGTCGGTGGCGAACCTGCGGACAGCCGGCACAGCGGCCATCACCGGCAGGAACACGTCGGACACTCGAGGTGGCGCCACTGGCTCCGAGACGTGGTCCGCAGCGAAATAGCTCCGCGGGGCAGCGACCTGGGTGTGGAGGCTGCAGACCTGGTGGACGTCTTCCAACGTGGCCCGCTGCACCGCATCGTGCGCATATGCGCACAGCAAGAGGAACTTCCGATCCCCCTCGAGGTCGTTCCAGAGGGCCTCCAGGCGCAAAGCAGCCGCCACGTTTCCCTCGTTCCACAGCAGGGCGACCATCTCGCCGAACGCCCGGACACCGCAGCCGCCGTTGCCGGCAGCATCGATCGCCTGACCGATCACGGCCTCGAAGCCGACCGGGTCCGGCGAACCCGCGACCATGAACCGCGCAAGCGTCTCCGCAGCGTCGAGCGTCAGATAGCGACCGAGCATCCGTGCTCCGACGGTGTCGATTCCGTGCTGGAGCAGTACCTCGTCGATGGCGTCGCGGTGGCCCGCCGTCGCAATGACGACAACACGCTCACCCTGAGCCAGCCCCTCCGCGACGTAGCCGGCGACCTCCGCGACGACCTCGGTGTCGAGATCGTAGAAGCTGACCGCGTGATCGTGCGGCGCGGTCGCAGGCGAAGTCACAACTTGCAAGGCTAAGCCGGTCGCTGCGACAAATCAGCCACATCGGCACAGCCGGACACGCAGGCGGCCCGGCTGGTGGCATGTCTCGTCCCACCGGCCGGCCGATGGTCGACCCAACCTCGTTGCCGGGTCAGGGCGAGGCGATCCGGCCGAGTCCGGGGGGCAGGTGGCTCGCCGCGCCCCGGTCCAGCAGCCACAGGGTGCGCTCCCGGCCGCGAGCCCCCGCAGCGGGCACCTGGTGCTCCCCGGTGCCCGACAGCGCCATCGTCACGGCGCGCGCCTTGTCCTCGCCCGCGACCACGGCCCACACCTCGCGCGCGGACTGGGTAGTACCGAGGCTCAGCGAGATGCGGGTCGGCGGGGGCTTGGGGGAGTTGCGCACCGCGAATGCCGGGCGGTCGTCGTAGAGCGCGGGGTGTTCGGGGAAGAGGGAGTTGATGTGCCCGTCGGGGCCGACCCCAAGGAGGAACACGTCGAACGTGGGCACCGGCCCGTGGTCCTCGGGCCGGGCCGCGGCAGCGAGCACTGCGACGTAGCGTTCGGCGGCGGCGTCCACGTCGTCACCGTCCGGGCCGTCCGAGGGGGCCATGACGTGCACCCGCGCCGGGTCGAGCGGGACCTGGTCGAGCAGTGCTTCGCGGGCGAGGGTCTCGTTGCGCTCCGGGTCGCCGGAGGGCAGGAACCGCTCGTCGCCCCACCACACGTCCAGCCGGCGCCAGTCCACTGCCCCGCGGGCCGGCGAGGCTGCGAGCGCCTCGTAGATCCGCCGCGCGATGCTCCCGCCCGTGAGCACCAGGGACGCCTCGCCGCGCGCGGACTGTACGTCGACCAGTCGCGTGACCAGTCGAGCGGCCACCGCAGCGGCGAGCTCGTCGGCGTCGCGATGGACCAGGACGGTCGGCGTGCTCCCGCTCATGCCGGTCAGCCCTTCTTCTTGGCGGCCCGGCGCGCGGCGACCTTCGTGGCGGTGCGCTTCGCGGTGCCCGACGCGGCCTTGCCGGACTGCGCGGCCTTGCGCTTGGTCGCCTTCTTCACGGCGCTGTCTCCGGCCGACGCGCCGGCCCTGGCCGCGGCGGCGGACCGGCTGGTCTTCGGCGCCGGTGTCGCCCTGCGGGTCACCCGCTTCTCCGGGTCGCGCCAGATCAAGGTGCGCATCGGCGGCCGGTCGGCCAGGTCCTGGGCTCCGGTCACGACCGACAGCGCCTCGGCGTACACCTCGTCCGCATCCAGCCGGCGCAGCTCCTCGGCCAGCAGCTCGCCCAGGCCACGCCGCTTCAGCGGCAGCTGACGGTCCGAGATCCCGGTGCGGGACAGCGTCGCCAGGTAGCCGTCCGGCCGGTCGATGCGCAGCCGCTCCTTGCCCTCGAAGCGCACGTCGACCGCCGTGACGCCGGGCCCGCCGCTGTCGCTGCGCTTGACCTTGATGCCCAGCCGGGAGGTCAGCCAACCCGCGAGCAGCGCCGCGGACGGGTTCGCGTGCTCCGCCTGGACCTCGGCGGAGGTCGGGCGCGCGGTCATGTCGTCGAACGCCGAGGCGAGCAGCGCCCGCCAGGGCGTGGCGCGGGTCCAGGCGAGGTCGGTGTCCCCGGGCGCGTAGTCCTTCGCGCGGCGGCGCAGGGCGGCGATGGGGTCGTCGCCGGAGAAGACCGCATCGGTGACGCGACGGCCGGCCAGGACGCCGAGTGCGTCCCAGGCGAGGCGGTCCGGCGTGCTGCCGTGCCACCAGGTCACCACCGGTGCGTCCGACGCCAGCAGCGGCAACACGACGGACTCCGCGTGCAGCGAGAGCCGGCCGTACATCCGCATCATCACGGCCTCGTTGGCGCCCAGCCGGCCACCCACCTGCACCTCGGCGTCGAGGCGGTCGTCGGCATCCACCCGGCGACGGACGACGACGAGCAGACGGCACGGGTGCGCGGACGCCGCGGTGGTGGCTGCCGCCTGGGCCTCCTCGGCGTACTCCTCCTCTGTGACGACGACCAGCGTGAGGGCCAGGCCGGAGGCGAGTGCGCCGGCGGCGCGGCGCTCCGCAGACAGCGTCTTGACGATCTCGGTGCCGTTGGTGTCCCAGAGGATCGTGCTCATTCGGGGCCCCCGATGCTCATGGTCGCCTCCACACCCGGCCGTCGCGGGCCAGCATCTCGTCGGCCCCACGCGGGCCCCACTCGCCGGCGCGATAGAGCTCCGGCTTCTTCCCGGCCCAGAACTCCTCGAGCGGGTCGATGACCTTCCAGGACAGCTCGACCTCCTCGTTGCGCGGGAACA
>DASYEF010000146.1:0-5356 GCA_036499185.1 Actinomycetes bacterium
CCTGCTCGTCCAGACCCCCGGACAGCAGCTCACCGGACGCCGCGAGCAGCTGGAGCCGCTCGGCCAGCTCCGTCCGGTCCCGCTCGAGTGCCCGGGCGGCCGTCACCTCGTTCGACGCGACGGCCACGCCGAGGACGGTGCCCTCGGGGTCGACGAGGCGGTACGCCGACAGGCTCCACACGTGCTCGCGGTGGTCCTCGCCGGGCACCTCGCCGGAGACGTCGTACCCGATCAGCGGCTCCGCGGTGGCGAGCACCCGCTCGATGCGGATCGTGAGCTCCTCGTAGGCGCCGAACATCTCGCGCACCGACCGGCCGATCAGCTGCTCGACCGGCGTGTTCGCCATCGACGCCATCTGCTGGTTGACCAGCACGTAGCGGAGGTCGGTGTCGAACACGAGCAGCCCGCTGGGGGAGAGCTCGAAGATCGCGCGCAGGATCGGCGCGACGGCCGTCGGTTCGACGACCCCCTCCCGCGGGATGCGCGTCATCCATCTGCCCATGGCTCGCTGAGCGTCGGGACCTCCGACCTGTGTAGTTGTAGCGCAGGAGGCGATCTTGCGTTGTCAGATCGCCGCAGGTCACGCGACCTGACAGGTCCCATGATCGGAAGGGGTCACACGGCAGGGCGCAGCGTTCCCGGTCGCTGCCACCAGCGGTGGCGGGGGCTGCGCAGGTCCCGGCCGCGGCGCGAACGCGCGGGGACGAGCGCCGCGCGCCGGCCGGCGTCCGCCTCGGCGAGCAGGTCCAGGCGGTGCTCGCGGGCGGCGGCGGTGGTCAGCAAGCTGGTCATGACGGTCTCCTGATGGCGGTGGCGATCTCTTGTCGTGCCCCACCAGAGTCGTTCTGAGGCCCCCACCCAGGCATCGGGAAGATGCCCATACCTCGCAGGTCAGGGGCTTAGGAGGCGCCTTAGGCGGGAAGACCGATCCAGTCGAGGACCGGAACCGGCGGCACGCGTGACCTTCGCCGCTCCGGCTCGTTCGTCACCGTGGCGGCCCGGCTGGCGGGCCCGGAGGAGGCGTCCCCGTGGGACTGGCAGCCCGTATCTCGTCAAGCCCGTCGGTCCGGCGGCACACCCGCCGGGTCGCGGTGCTCGCAGCGATCGTCCTGGGGACGACCGGACTGGTCGTCCCGGCCATGGCGGCCAGCCCCGCCGGGGGCACGATCAGTGACGCCAGCCCCACCGCGACATGGACCGCCGGCCCGTTCGCCATCCCCAACGTCACCGGCAACGTCGGTACGCCGACCTGCGGCACCGCGACACCGTGCGACGACTACAAGCTGACCGTCGACGTGCCGGCCGGCTACGACGCCGACCACAGTGTCCGGGTCGAGGTGTCGTGGCCCCAGTCCGCCGCCGACTTCGACGTCTACCTGCTCGACGCCGCCGGCAACAGCGTCAGCTCAGCGGCCTCGTCCTCCGACCCCGAGACCCTGCTGCTGCCGGCCGTTGCGGCGTCGTACACGGTCCGGGTCGTGCCCTACGCGCCGCTCGGCCAGAGCATCACCGGCACCGCGAAGGTCGTCACCAACCCCGCACAGCCGGCCCCGTCGACTGCGCCCGCACCGGGGTTCCGCACCTACACGCCGCCGGAGACCTTCACCAACGCCCACAGCGCCGGCGAGCCGTCCATCGGTGACAACTGGAAGACCGGCGCGGCGATGTACCAGTCGTACACCTCGACGTTCAAGGCGACCTTCGACGCCGCCGGTACGGCGACCTGGACCGACGTCAGTGCGAGCGCCGGCAACGGCTGCCCCCAAGGGTCACTGACCAGCCTCGACCCGATCCTCTACACCGACCACACGACCGGTCGGACGTTCGAGTCGCAGCTCGCCGGCAAGACCGCCCTGACCTGCTACACCGACAACGACGGGCAGACCTGGAACCCGACGTCCGGGTCGGGCATCAACTCGGGTGTCGACCACCAGACCCTCGGCGGCGGAGCCTTCCACGACGGCGCCCTCGGCGGTGTCACGTCCGACCGCGCGGTCTACTACTGCTCGCAGGACATCGCGGACGCGTCCTGTGCGGTGAGCCGTGACGGTGGCACGACCTACGGGCCGGCCGTCCCGATGTACAGCCTGCTCGACTGCGGAGGCCTGCACGGCCACGCGAAGGTCGCCCCTGACGGCACCGTCTACGTGCCCAACAAGGGCTGCGGCGGCAACCAGGGCGTCGCGGTCTCCACCGACAACGGCTTGAGCTGGACCCTGCACAAGGTCCCGACGAGTACCCCGGGCGACTCGGATCCGTCGGTCGGCATCGGTGCCGACGGCACGGTGTACTTCGGCTACCAGAACAGCGATGGCACGGCGCATGTCGCCGTCTCCCACGACAAGGGCACGACGTGGGTCAACGATCAGAACGTCGGCGCCCAGCTCGGCATCAAGAACATCGTCTTCCCCGCGACCGTTGCGGGTGACGGCAATCGCGCGGCGTTCGCCTTCCTCGGGACCACGACCGGTGGCGACTACCAGGACGCCGCCAACTTCCACGGCGTCTGGCACCCCTACGTCGCCACGACGTACGACGGCGGCCTGTCCTGGGTCACGACGGACGCAGCGTCGGGGGACCCGGTCCAGAAGGGGTCGATCTGCACCGCGGGCACGACGTGCGGCAACGACCGCAACCTGCTGGACTTCATCGACGCCACGATCGACCAGCAGGGCAGGGTGCTCGTCGCCTACGCGGACGGTTGCACCGGTGACTGCGCCACCGGCGGAGCGCAGAACTTCGATGCGCTGGCCACCATCGCACGTCAGTCCAGCGGCAGCACGCTCTTCGGTGCCAACGACGCGGTCGTCAGTGGCAAGCACGTCGCCAAGAAGAAGAAGTAGTGCGCGGCTCCGGGGTGCTCGCCACCACCGTCGTGGTGGCGGCAGGGCTGCTGTCCGGCTGCGGCGGCAGCAGCGGGGATGGGGACAGTTCCGCCGAGAAGAAGGCGGAGAAGCAGCTGGCGAACAGCGAGGCGCCGACCCCGGTGTGCGTCGACCAGGCCAAGACGGCCGGCATGACGGGGGTGCCGGCTGCCTTTCCCACCAGCTTCCCGATGCCCGAGGGTTCGGTCGTCTACGCGACCCAGCGGCGCTCCGAGGGGCGCACGATCGTCTACGCCGTTGTGGACTCCGACGTGAAGACCGTCCTGCACGGCCTGCAGACGGCGTTGCCCAAGGCCGGCTTCACTCCCAAGGAGGGCGAGGTCGAGGAGCACGACGCGGAGTCGAACTGGACCGGGAACGGCTACACCGGTCGCTGGGCCATCCGCGAGGTCGCCGGCTGTACCGAGCAGACCTCGGTGACCGTGCTGTCCGCGAAGGGCTGACCGCTCCGTCAGGCCGGGGTGAGCAGGGCTTCGTCGACCCATTCCTCGACGACCGCCCAGCGCCCCGCCCGCAGCTCGGCCACGTAGAGAACCCGACCCTGCCAGCCACCGCCGACGGCAGGGCGCCACTCGACGAGAAGTCCGGGCCGCTTGCCGGGCGAGTGATCGACCGGGTCGGCGACCCAGCAGTGCCGGGCCGGGGTCGCGAGGTGGTCCCCGTGGCCCGACGGCCCGGCATCCACCCCCATCCCCGGGCGGATCCGGTCGCGCAGCGGGACGCCCCGCCGCCCTCCCATGCCACCGGCCGCCACCGAACGAGCATGCCAGAAGATCGAACACGTGTTCGAGGGCTGGTCGGGCCGCCGGGGTTGTCAGGCGTGGGTGGGGTGCTCGTGCTCGGCATGGCCGGCGCGTTCGAACTGGAAGGTCGAGTGCGGCACGTCGTAGTCGTCGGCCAGGCAGGCCTGCAGCTCGTCCAGCAAGGCGGGCAGGTGTGCGTCGGTGAAGCACGAGTCGTCCACGACCACGTGCGCCGTGAGGACGGGCAGGTCGGTAGCGACCTTGCTCGCGTGCAGGTCGTGTACGTCGTGGACGTGGTCGACCGTGAGCAGCCGGGCCCGCACCGAGTCGAGGTCCAGGCCACGCGGAGTCGCCTCCATCAGGACGTCGACCGTCTCGCGCAGCAGCCGCCAGGTGCGTGGCAGGATCAATCCGCCGATGAGGAGCGACGCCACCGGGTCGGCGCGCAGCCAGCCGAACGCCGAGACCGTGACGGCCGCCACCAGGACAGCGGCTGAGCCCAAGGCGTCGTTGACGACTTCGAGGAAGGCCGCGCGCATGTTGAGGTTCTCCGACCTGCTCCCAGCCAGCACCGCGATGGCCACCACATTGCCGATCAGCCCGATAGCGCCGAAGACCAGCATCAGTCCCGAGCTCACGTCCGGCGGGTCAACGAGTCGGCGTACCGCCTCGACCAGGATCACGACGCCGACTGCGAGGAGGACGGCCGCCTGAGCGGCCGCGGCGAGGACCTCGGCCCGGCGGTAGCCCCACGTCCGCTGCGGGGTGGCCGGCCGGTTGGCGAGTGCCGCGGCGAGCAACGCCAGGCTGAGGCCCGCGACGTCGGCGAGCATGTGCCCCGCGTCGGCGAGCAGTGCGAGTGAGTGCGCCAGCAGACCGCCGACGACTTCTACGACGAGCACCGTGATCGTGATCGCGAGGACGATGGCCAGACGGCGACGCTGGCCCGGCCCCACCGGCGCCGCATGCTCGTGACCGTGCTGCCCGCTCACCCGCCGATGGTACGGGCGGGCTGCGGAGGCCCGCTGAAGCGCGGGCTTCGCTCGGCGGTGCTAGCGCGGCTGTCCGCCCGTAGGTGGCGTGGGTCAGGGCGGCTGAAGATGACGGAGGTCCGTGGTGGCGGCGCACTTTCCGCGGCTCTCCGCGCGCGATCGCTATGCCGTCGAGGTGGGGCTGGTGCCGTGGCGGAGGAGTCACGGTCGGGAGGCGGGCCGCTCGAGCGTCGGTGCCGCGGGGTCACGACTGCGGGTGCTCGGTGAGCGCACGCGCGAAGCTTTGTTGCTTGTCGCGGTTCAGGTCCGCTGTCTGGTGGTGAGCAGCTGGAGCCGGAACCGGTGGTGTTGTCGGGGTCTTCGGGTGGGGTCGATCGAGGTGGGTGGGATCAGGGCGGGGTAGCCGTTGGCGGCAAGGATCACGTGCCAGCCTTGGCGGTGGACCTGGTGGTGGTGGAAGTCGCAGAGCAGCGCTGCGTTGTCGATGTCGGTGGGGCCGCCGTCGACCCAGCGGACCCGGTGATGGGCCTGGCAGGCGAACGGTGCGCGGTCGCAGCCGGGCGCGATGCAGCCGCGGTCGCGGATGGCCATCGCTCGGCGTTGGGCGATGCTCCACTTCTTGGTGGCCCGGCCGAGGTCGAGGACCTGGGACGGTGAGCCGAGCACCGCGGGCACGATCCCCGCGTCACACGCGAGGAGGCGCAGCTCCGCCGGAGTCAGGGCGACCCCGGTGTCC
>DASYEF010000147.1:0-4153 GCA_036499185.1 Actinomycetes bacterium
TGGTCCGGTTCGTGCGCAGCGCGCTGGAGACCTTCGAGGCGGAGGTGCACGAGCACCTTGCCGGGCGCTGCCGGCGTACCGACGCACGTCCGGTCCTGCCGGTACCTGACCTCGGTGGCGGGCGATGAGCAGCGACTTCGAGCTGCTGATCGACCGCACCGCGTGCACCGGGCACGGCCTGTGTGCCGAGCTGCTGCCCGAGGTCCTCGACCTCGACGAGTGGGGCTACCCCATGATCCCGGCGGGACCGGTGCCGGCGAGTCTCGAGCAGCACGCGAGGCATGCGGTCACGGCGTGCCCGGTCCTCGCCCTGCGCCTCGCGCGGTCTGTGCGCCGCTGAGATTGCTCGCGGTCAGCTGCGGCTGAGCACCAGGCCGTCGATGCGGACCCGTGCACCGCTGCTGCGGACCCTGAGGGTGATGGTCGCGGTCCGGCGGGCGAAGACCGGGCCCATGACGACGGTGCTGCGGTGCTTGGCACCCGCCAGGTTGATCGTGCCGACCCGCTTGCCGTCCACGAGAACGGCGACCTTGCCGCAGGTCCGGCAGGTCGATGCGACGACGCCGACGCGCTTGACCTTGGCCGACGTCCGGGTCAGCGTCGCGCCCTTGGTCGTCGTCGTGACGTAGGTCCGCCCGACGTACCCGCTGCCCGTCTTGGCCTTCCAGGCCGAGGACCTGGTCACCGCACGATCGTCGAGGGACCGTGCGGTGCAGCGCTGCGTCGACCAGGCAGAGAGCTGGCCGGCCTTGTTACGGGCACGCACCGACACGCACGAGGTGTGACCGGTTTTCACGCCCAGGGGCTCACCGGTCGCTGCGGTCCGCTGCCACGACGACGGGCGGGTCCACGATCCGTAGGTCCCGTTCCAGGCGGCGGTGCGGTAGCGGACGTCGAAGGTGGTCACAGCACTGGACGAGTAGCCGCCGAACCACGTGAAGGAGACCTTCGCGGCGGAGGTGCCTCCGGACGCCGGGCCGGTCATCCGCGGTGCCGGCGTACCGCTCGCGAGGTGGTTCCAGACGCCGCCCAGCCCCGCGTTGTCCAAGGCGGTCTGGTCGATGACGATGCTCAGCTTCGGACCGCCGTAGGGCGTCCAGGACGGGACGTAGGTCGCGATGCCCTTGGCCACCCGCCAGATCCGCCCGGTCGCGCCGCTCTGCAGGAAGGTGCCCGTCGCCGGCTGCTGCGGCAGGGACGCGAACTGGGTCGGCGAGAGAGGGGTGACCGGTTGCTCGCCACCGACCGCGGCCCAGTCCGTCACCGGGATGGGCGCACCGCCCGCGATCCGGTAGGTGCCGCCCTGGCCGGTGATCGTGACGAAGCTGCCCTCGGCCGCGAGCTGCGACGGGGCGACGGCGGCGTCGAGCGAGTCGTTGTCGATGTTGACGGTGATGCCGCCCCAGGTCTCGGTGTGGCCGCCTTGGTACTGGTGGATGCGCTGGTGGGCCGACCAGTACTGGTCCGGAATGAACGGCTGGTCGGGCTTCGCAGGCACGTCCTGGGTCGTGGTGTCGCCGTTCCACCGCGCGAACCAGATGTCGTCGGGCTGGTGGATCGCCGCGCTCGGCGCGCCGCCGTCGAGGACGATCGCGGCCAGGGTGTTCGAGGAGGAGTAGATCCCGGACACGTAGCCCCTGGCGTGCAGCCGCACGGTCCACGCGTCCAGGAAGGCGCGCGTCGCGGCGAGGCAGGTGCTGTTGGTATACGAGAACGCCTCCATGTCGAAGTAGACCGGGTTGCCGATCCCCAGACCCAGCGCGTTGAGCTGCGAGACGGCGTCGTCGGCTGCGGCCGCGCCCTGGGCGGCCGCCTGAGCGGGCACGATCCGGTTCGGGAACGAGGAGCAGGAGGCCTGCAGCCCGACGTAGGTCGGGATCAGCGTCCAACCCTGGACGACTGTCTGCGTGACCCAGTCCGCGGTGAGGTTGGCCTGGGAGCAGCCGCGGCTCGCGCCGCCGATGTACATGTTGGCCGACTTGTAGGGCGACGCTGCATACCAGGCGGCCATCGTCGACAGGGCCGGTGCCGTGCACGCGTCGAAGCCGAGACCGGTGTACGTCGTGTCGTTCGTCGACGACGGGCTGGCGGCAGCCGACGCGCTCGTCGTCGCTGTGGTGCTGGTCGGCGAGACGCTCTCCGTCGAAGCGGTGCGGGTGGCCGCGGTGCGCGGAACGGCGGCGAAGGTCCGGGCGTCCATGCGACCGCTGGGCGGGGTGACGTCGGGCGTCGCGCCGGTGTAGGTGACGCTGTCGGCGATCGTGCGGGCCTGCGCGGCGTCGTCGCCGGCCGAGACGACCACGCCGACCGGCGAACCGGGCGCGGTGACGACGCGGTCGGGCGCAACGACGCCCTGCAGGCTCCTGGTGGTCAGGTGAACGGCCTCGGTGCGGCCGACGAGGTGCGGTGGGCAGGTGCTCCGGCTCGGGTCGCCCAGGTAGACGGCGTGCTGGTCGAACCGCACGCAGCCGGCGATGCCGTCGACCCGGCGTACCGGCCAGTCCGACGGCACGGTGACCGACGTACCGCGGAAGGTGACCGTCTGGCTCCCGGCGGCGTCGGCGACCTGGGTGCCGGCGAACGCGGGCGCGGCGGGTGCCAGCAGAGCGACCGCGGCGAGGCCGACCAGGAGGGCGCGCGGGCCTGACCGGACTGCTCGAGACCCCACCTGGTTGCTCCCACCCGTTGCCATCACTGCCGGACGTGCCTGCGCGGGCTGTCCCGCGTGGAGCATCCAGGGTACGGGGCCGATGTCCGGTTCACGGTGATCCGCGCCGTTCGGGCGGGTCTCCGGCGCCCGGTCGCGCCGGATCGGTGCGGGACAAGCCCGCTCGCTGGACCCGCGAGCGGCAAGGCTGCGGCCTGGACCGGTCAGGAAGCGCCGTCGCCGTCCGGCCCGGCGGGCTCGTGGGATCCGCCGGCGAGCGAGGTGGGCGGCTCGGCCCCCTCCTCGGGTCCGTCCGCCTCGGCGCCGGCCGTGTCGTCGCCACCGAGCAGGCGGTCCAGGGCGGGCCCGGTCAACCGGCGGAAGGTGCGCCGGGGCCGGGCGCGGTCCAGGACGGCGACCTCGAGCTGTTCGGCGGTGAGAACGCGCGACTCGGTGTTCCCGGGCTCGCGGCCGAGCAGCTCGACGGCGAGCCGGAGTGCCTCGCCGAGGCTCTGCCCGTCGCGGAACCGGCCGGACAGTTCCTGGCTGATGGTCTCGGCCGAGCCGCCCATCGCGACGAAACCGTGCTCGTCGGCGACCGAGCCGTCGTAGGTGAGCCGGTAGATCTGGTCCTCGTCGGCGGTCTCGCCGACCTCGGCTATGACGATCTCGACCTCATAGGGCTTGGACTCGACCGTGAAGATCGTGCCCAGGGTCTGCGCGAAGACGTTGGCCAGGCCGCGGCCGGTGACGTCCTGGCGGTCGTAGGAGTAGCCGCGCAGGTCGGCGTACCTGACGCCGGCCATCCGCAGGTTCTCGAACTCGTTGTACTTGCCCACCGCAGCGAACGCGATCCGGTCGTAGATCTCGGAGATCTTGTGCAGTGCGCGGGAGAGGTTCTCCGAGACGAAGACGATGCCGCCGTCGTACTGCATGACGACCGCCGCCCGGCCGCGCGCGATGCCCTTGCGGGCGTAGTCGGCCCGGTCCTTCATCAGCTGCTCGGGCGACACGTATCCGAACGGCATGCTCACGGCGCGACCTCCGGCGTCCTGGGGCGGATCGGGGCGGTGGTCATCGCAGCGGTGCCTGCGGTCCGCCGGGGTTCTGCATCCGGCCGGCGACGACCTCGTCGACCACGCCGCCGACCTCGTCGTCGGCGAGGCGGCGATAGCCGTCGAGGGTCACGGTGGAGACGACCGGGAAGATGCGCCGCGTCAGGTCGGGCCCTCCTGTCGCGCTGTCCTCGTCGGCCGCGTCGTAGAGCGACTGGACGGCGCAGAGAACGGCGTCCGCGACCGTGAGGTCCTCGCGCCAGAGCTTCTTCAGTGCGCCTCGGGCGAACATCGAGCCGGAGCCGACCGAGTGGAACTTGTGCTCCTCGTAACGCCCGCCGGTGACGTCGTAGGAGAACAGCCGGCCGGCGGTCTGCGGGTCGTCGGCGTCGAGGTCGTAGCCGGCGAACAGCGGGACGACTGCGAGCCCCTGCATGGCCATTGCGAGGTT
>DASYEF010000148.1:0-4850 GCA_036499185.1 Actinomycetes bacterium
AAGGCAGCGAAGCCCGGCCAGCGGCCACGAGATCCCGCTGAGCAGTCCGCCGACCATGGTGCGGGCCGGGGCGAGAGCGAACGAAGCGAGACCAGTGGCACCGAGCAGGCAGAGCGCGACGAACCACGGTGCGTCGCGGACCACCACGCCGGACAGCAGCAGCACGCCGAGGGCGGCGTAGCCGATCTCGTGCGGGCCGAGCCGGTGCCGCGCGGCGGGCAGGACGGTGGCCCCGACCGCCAGGCCGCTCAGCAGCACACCGAGGCCGGGCGGGGTGTCCACCACGAGCACTGCTGCGACCAGGCCGGCGACCAGGGACAGGACGAGCACGGGCTTGCGGACCGACCGACCGTCGTCGGGCCAGACCCGGGACAGCTCGGCCGCCAGCGGGTCGGTGCGGGGCAGCGGGATCGCACCCGGCGTACCTGCGAGGTCGCTCACGCCGTCACCCGGGGCGCCGTGGGGAGGTCGACGACGAACCGGCAGCCGGTCTCGCCGGCCGGTGCCAGGGCGATCCGGCCACCGTGCAGGCCGACGGCCCACCGCGCGATCGCCAGCCCCAGACCGGTGCTGCCGGTGCCGTCGGTGCCCGCTCCCCGGTAGAAGCGGTCGAACACCCGGTCGCGGTCGGCGGCCGCGATGCCGGGGCCGTCGTCGGCCACCTCCACGTGCAGACCGGCGGCGTCGCTGCTGGCGGTCACCCGGACGGTGCCGCCCGGGGGGCTGTGCCGCGCGGCGTTGTCGAGCAGGTTGGCGAGCACCTGGTGAAGGCGACCCGGGTCGGCCCAGGCGCGGGCGTCCGGTGGCGCGACGTCGAGGGAGAACCGCACGTCCCGCCCGCTCGTCGTGGCGTCGGCGACAGCGGCCTCGAGCACGGCGCTCACCGCGACGTCGCGCAGCTGCAAGGGCTCGGTGCCGGCGTCGATCCGCGACAGGTCGAGCAGCTCGCGCACCAACCGGCCGAGCCGTTCCGTGCGTTCGAGCGCGGCCCGCAGCGTGGCCGGGTCCGGGGTCGCGACGCCGTCGACCAGGTTCTCCAGGGTCGCCTGCAGTGCCGCGATGGGAGTGCGCAGCTCGTGACTGACGTTGGCCACCATCTCGCGCCGCTCGCGGTCCGCGGCTTCGAGGTCGGCGGCCATCCGGTTGAACGCGCGGGCCAGCTCGCCGACCTCGTCGCGTGAGGTCGCCTCCACCCGCCGGGTGTAGTCGCCGCGCGCCATCGCCCGGGCGGCGGCAGTCATCGAACGCAGCGGCGAGGTCATGCCGCGCGCCAGCACCTGGGTCACCCCGAGCGCGAGCAGCACGGCGACCGGCAGCGTGTACAGCGGCCGCCAGCCGAGGTTCGCCACGCCGTACCAGACGGCCAGCGACGACACGGCGACGCTGACCGCGACGAGGACACCGAGCTTGGCCTTGATGGAGCGCAACCGGTCGAGCGGGCGGGGCGCCGTCATCCCTGCACCCCCACGGCATAGCCCACACCGTGCACGGTGCGGATGACGTCGGTGCCGAGCTTGCGCCGCACCGCCTTGACGTGGCTGTCGACGGTCCGGGTCCCGGAGGCGTCGGACCAGTCCCAGACCTGGGCGAGCAGCTGCTCGCGGCTGAGCACCTGTTGGGGGCGCTGCGCGAGGCACGCGAGCAGGTCGAACTCCAGCGGCGTCAGGTGCACCTCGGCACCCGCGCGGCGGACCCGGCGTCCCGACCGGTCGATCTCGAGGTCGCCCAGCTGCTGCAGTGGCGCGGCTTCGCCGTCGCGGGCGAGCTCGGCAGCCCGGCGTACCCGACGGAGGAGGGCGTGCACCCGGGCGACCAGCTCGCGCATGCTGAACGGCTTGGTGAGGTAGTCGTCGGCGCCGGCGGCGAGGCCCATCAAGGTGTCGGCCTCGTCGTCGCGTGCGGTGAGCATGAGCACCGGGACCGGTCGCTGCGCCTGCACGCGGCGGCACACCTCGAGCCCGTCGAAGCCGGGGAGCATGACGTCGAGCACGACCAGGTCCGGCGTATGCGTGGCGGCTGCTGCCACACCGGCGGGCCCGTCGGCCGCCACATGCACGGTGAAGCCCTCGGACCGCAGCCGGGCCGCGACGGCGTCGGCGATGGCCGGCTCGTCCTCGACCACGAGAACGGTGACGGTCTGTTCCATGCGGGCGAGCCTAGGGACGGCGGAGGCCGATCATCCGGCGGTGAGGTGAAGATCCTGTGGAGGCATCGGAGGGCGGCCGGCGCGACTCGTCATCGTGGTCTCCCGGCGTGACCCCCATCCCTGCCGCGGACTGCGTACTCCCACCGTGCTCACTTCAGCACGGTCGAGCGCAAGCGATCACGGAACCGTGATCATTTGCGGGACGTGGCGGGGTCGGACAACGAGCCCGTCACTCCTCGTCGTCGAGGCGGGCCAGCCACGTCGCCAGTCGCTCCACCGGGATCTCGAAGTCGGGGTTGTCGTCGACGAACTCCCGCAGCCTCGCGGCCAGCCAGGTCAGCGAGACGCTCTCCTCGCCACGGCGGGTCTCGAGCTCCTCGATGCCACGGTCGGTGAAGTACACGCCAGTCGCTCCGACGCCTGGTCTAGAGGGCGAAGGCCTGGTCGACCAGGTCCGCCTGCTCCTGGTCGTGGACCTTGTGCGACCCGGAGGCCGGCGACGCGGAGGCGGCCCGCGAGACGCAGCTCAGCGACCGGCTGCCGAGCAGGGCCGGCAGGTTGAGGGCCATGAACGGCCAGGCGCCCTGGTTGGCCGGCTCCTCCTGCACCCAGACGAGCTGCGCGTCGCCGTACGGCGCGAGCGCGGCCGTGACATCGTCAGCGGACAAGGGTGCGAGCTGCTCGAACCGGACGATCGCGACCTGGTCGCCGCCGGACCCGGCCCGCTTGGCCCGGGCGGCCAACAGGTCGTAGTAGACCTTGCCGGCGCACAGCACGACCCGCCGCACGCCAGCCGGGTCGATGCCGCCCTCTGCCTCGGGGATCACCGGGCGGAACGTGCCCGAGGTGAAGTCCTCCACCGCGGAGGCCGCGGCCTTCAGCCGCAGCATCGACTTCGGCGTGAACACGACCAGGGGCCGGCGCGGCTCGTGGTAGGCGTGCCAGCGCAGCAGGTGGAAGTACGACGCCGGCGTCGACGGGTGCGCCACCGTCATGTTGTCCTCGGCGAAAAGCTGCAGGAAGCGCTCGATCCGACCCGACGAGTGGTCCGGCCCCTGGCCCTCGAAGCCATGGGGGAGCAGCAGCACCACCGACGAACGCTGGTTCCACTTCTGCTCCGAGGACGAGACGAACTCGTCGACGATCGTCTGTGCGCCGTTGAGGAAGTCGCCGAACTGCGCCTCCCACAGGACGAGCGCGTCGGGGCGGGCCACCGAGTAGCCGTACTCGAGGCCCAGCGCGGCGAACTCCGAGAGCAGCGAGTCGTAGATCCAGAATCGGGCCTGGCCGTCGTCGAGGTGCGCGAGCGGCACCCACTCGTCGCCTGTCTTCTTGTCGGTGAGCACGGCGTGCCGCTGCACGAAGGTCCCGCGCCGGCTGTCCTGCCCGGAGAGGCGCACCGGCTTGCCCTCCAGCAGCAGCGAACCGAAGGCGAACAGCTCACCCATCGCCCAGTCGATGCCGCCCTCCGACGCCATCGCGGCACGCCGCTGAAGCAGCGGGATCAGCTTGGGGTGGACCGTGAAGCCTTCGGGCATGGCGACGTGGGCATCGGCGATGTGCTTGATGACCTCGAGAGGCACCGAGGTCTGCCGGGTGCCCGCAGCGACCGCCGACGACTGCTCGGCCGGCGGCTCGATCCCGTGCCCGGTCCCGGTGTCCGGCGAGGATGCGATGGCCTCGCGGGTCTCGGTGAAGACCCGCTCGAGCTGACCCTGGTAGTCGCGCAGCGCCTGCTCGGCCTCCTCGACCGAGATGTCGCCGCGGCCGATGAGGGACTCGGTGTAGATCTTGCGCACGGACCGCTTCGCCTCGATGAGGCTGTACATCAGGGGCTGAGTCATCGAGGGGTCGTCGCCCTCGTTGTGGCCGCGCCGGCGGTAGCAGACCATGTCGATGACGACGTCCTTCTTGAACGCCTGGCGGTACTCGAAGGCGAGCTTGGCCACCCGGACGCAGGCCTCGGGGTCGTCGCCGTTCACGTGGAAGATCGGCGCCTGGATCATGCGCGCTACGTCGGTGGAGTAGAAGGACGAACGTGACGCTGCCGGCGAGGTCGTGAAGCCGACCTGGTTGTTGACGATGACGTGGATGGTGCCGCCGGTGCGGTAGCCGCGCAGCTGGGAGAGGTTCAGCGTCTCGGCCACGACGCCCTGACCGGCGAACGCGGCGTCCCCGTGCATCAGGACCGGCAGCACCGTGAAGCCGCCCTCGCCCTTGTCGATGCGGTCCTGCTTGGCGCGCGTGATGCCTTCGAGCACCGGGTTCACCGCCTCGAGGTGGGACGGGTTCGCCGCGAGGTAGACCTTGCACTCGCTGCCGTCCGGCGCCGTGTACGACCCCTCGGTCCCGAGGTGGTACTTCACGTCGCCGGAGCCCTGCACGGACCGCGGGTCCTGGTTGCCCTCGAACTCCTGGAAGATCTGGCCGTAGGACTTGCCGGCCAGGTTCGCGAGCACGTTGAGCCGGCCGCGGTGCGGCATGCCGATGGTGACCTCGTCGAGGCCGGCCTCGGCGGCGGAGGTCATCACCTCGTCCAGCAGGGGGATGACCGACTCGCCCCCCTCGAGCGAGAAGCGCTTCTGCCCGACGTACTTGGTCTGCAGGAAGGTCTCGAACGCCTCGGCGGCGTTGAGCCGGCGCAGGATGGTCAGCTGGTCCCCGCGCGACGGCTTGGCGAACTGGACCTCGACGCGCTCCTGGA
>DASYEF010000149.1:0-23178 GCA_036499185.1 Actinomycetes bacterium
GAGGCGCTCGAGCTCGCCCGCGAGGGCGCCCGCGTCGTGGTCAACGAGCTGGACGGCGAGGTCGGCCAGTCGGTGGTCGACGAGATCACGGCTGCCGGTGGCGAGGCGGTGCTCGACACCGGCGACTGCTCCGAGGAGGACACCGCTCGGCGGCTGATCGACACCGCGATAGACACCTGGGGCAAGCTCGACGCGCTGGTCAACAACGCCGGCATCCTGCGCGACCGGACAGTCGCGAAGATGTCGGCCGACGAGTGGGACGCCGTCATCCGGGTGCACCTGCGCGGTCACTTCCTCCCGACGCACTACGCGTGCGCGCACTGGAAGGAGGCCGGCACCGGCGGGCGGATCGTGTGCACCGCGTCGACCTCCGGACTGCTCGGCAACTTCGGCCAGGCCAACTACGGCGCGGCCAAGGCCGGCATCGCGGCGTTCTCCACGATCGTCGCGATGGAGATGGCGCGGTACGGCGTGCGGTGCAACGCGATCGCGCCCGCGGCGCGGACCCGGATGACCGAGTCGGCGTACGGCGCCTTCAAGGACATGTCGAGTCCAGACAACACGGGCGACGAGGCCGACAACTTCGACTTCTGGCACCCGGACAACGTGGCGCCGCTGGTGGCGTACCTCTGCAGCGAGTCGGCCGGGATGATCAGCGGCAAGGTGTTCGGGGTGCAGGGCGACGCCGTCGAGCTCTACCAGCCGTTCACGTCGGTCGCGGTCATCCAGAACCATGACACCCGGTTCACCGCCGAGGGGATCGCGGCCCGCGCGCACGAGCTGTTCGCCGCGAGCGGCCTGAGCCCCGAGGTCGAGAACATGATGGCCAAGCTGCGCTTCACGATGACCGAGCGCGCCGACCTCTGAGAGTTGTCAGCCGCAGGACGACCCAGGGGTCGTTCAGCGGCTGACAGGTCACAGGGCGGTGACCAGGTCGTAGGCGGCGACGCCGGCGAGCAGCACGCAGATCACTGCCCCGACCCGGCGGATGGTCGAGAGGCGCACGAACCGCATCAGGGTCCGGCCCAGGACGACCGCGAGCGCGGCCACGACGACGAGCGCCAGCCACGACCCGACGAACACGCTGAGCGGGTCGTGGTAGCGCGCGGCGAGCCCGGCGGTGAGCAGCTGGGACAGGTCGCCCCACTCGGCGAGGAAGAGGACACCGAAGCTCGTCGCCGCGGCGCGCAGCCAGGTCACGTCCGCAGCCGCCAGCGCCACCACGTCGGCCTCCTCCTCGCTCTCCTCGACGTCGGCGTCGACGTCGGCGGCTCCCCGCCACAGGATCACCGCGCCGACGAGGAACAGCAGTCCTGCTGCGGCCGAGACCACGGGGTGTGGGAGAAGTGACAGCAGCCCACCGGCGGTGACCGCGACGAGCGACTGCACGAAGAACGCCGCCGACACCCCGGCCCACACCGGCACCGGCCGGTAGCGTGTGGCGAGCACGAGAGTCGCGACGAAGGTCTTGTCCGGCAGCTCGACCGGGAAGATGAGCGCGAACGCCGTGGCGACGACGACGAGGTCCATCAGGACGTGGGAGTCATCACAGGGCGTGCGCCGCTGCTGTCGTCGCGGCCAGGACCGCCTTCACGGGACGGCCGAGCGCGGCTGCCGCCGCAGCGACGTCGTCGTACTCCGGCGACACGTTGACGACGACACCAGCGAGGCGGGCCACCTTCACCCGCACCGGACATCCCTCGACGTCGACCGTGCGCAACTCCCGGTCGAGCGCGTGCTTGGTCACCGGGTGCGACCGCACTCCGATCGTCGAGCTCTCGGTGAACAGCACCCGGCGTACGGCGTCGACGGCTCCGGCCGCAACCAGGGCCGACACGGTGTGGGCCGGGCGGCCCTTCTTCATCAGGATCGGGGTGAGCCACGCGTCGGACGCGCCGGCCGCGAGCAGGCTGGACAGCACGCTCGGCCAGACCCGGGGGTCGAGGTCGTCGACGTTCGCTTCGAGGACGAGCGCGTCCTCCGTCGCCACGGCGTCCACCGGCTCGCCGACGACGACGCGCAGCACGTTGGCCCGACCGGCCGGGTCCCTGTCGCCCGCTCCGGAGCCGGTGGTGCGGACCCGCATGCCCGGCATCGGTCCCCAGGTCGTCACGGCCGACGCGAGCAGCGCGGCACCCGTCGGCGTGCATGCCTCGCCGTCCACGTCCCCGCCGGCGACCGGCGCACCGACCTCGGCGAGCACCGCCAGGGTCGCCGGGACCGGGACGGGAAGCACCCCGTGCGCTGTCTGCACCTCACCTCGCCCGAGCGTCACCGGCGAGCAGTGCAGCTCCGCGATGCCCAGCGTGTGGAGCGCGGCACTCACGCCGACGACGTCCGCGAGCGAGTCCAGCGCACCGACCTCGTGGAAGTGGACCTCGTCGGGGTCGATGCCGTGCGCCGCCCCTTCGGCCCGGGCCAGTCTTGCGAAGACGTCCAGCGCCCTGGCTCGGACCGGCTCGACCAGGCCGGCCGTCTCGATCAGGGCGCGCACGTCGGTCCAGGTACGCCGGACCGCGGACTCGGCAACCGCGACGTCGACCTTGGTCGCGGCCAGCCCGCCCCGGGTCACCTCCCGGGCGGCGAGCACCACCGGCTCGACACCGAGCGCGCCGACCGCGGCCCGCACCGCCGCCAGGTCGGCGCCGGCCGAGACCAGGGCGCCGAGCAGCATGTCGCCGGACGCCCCCGCCGAGGCGTCGACCCACGCCAGCGTCATGCCGGCTCCGGAGCAGCGGGGCGCCGGACCGCCCGGGCCACCCGCGCCGCGAAGACCCCGGCGCCGAAGCCGTTGTCGATGTTGCAGACCACGACGCCCGGCGCGCAGGAGTTGAGCATCGCGAGCAGGGCCGCGAGTCCGCCGTACGACGCGCCGTAGCCGACCGAGGTCGGCACCGCGACGACCGGTACGCCGGTGAGCCCGCCCACCACGCTGGGGAGCGCACCCTCCATGCCGGCCACCACCACGAGGCAGTCAGCCGCGTCGAGGACCGCCCGGGTCGCGAGCAGCCGGTGCAGGCCGGCCACGCCGACGTCGTCGACCCGGGTCACACCCGCGCCGAACGCCCGGGCCACGAACGCGGCCTCGGCCGCGACCGGCCCGTCGGAGGTGCCCGCCGCCACGACGGCGACCGTGCCGTGGGCCGCGGGCAACGACCCGACGGCCACCGCCAATGCCTGCTCGTCGACCAGCGCGTCCGGGAACGCCGCCCGCACGGCTGCCATCGACTCCGGGCCGACCCGCGTCGCAAGCGCCGGGCGGCCGCCTTCCTGCGCGGCAAGCACCCGCAGGATCTCGACGGTCTGGGCCGGGGTCTTGCCCTCGGCGTACACGACCTCCGGATCACCGGTGCGCAGTCCCCGGTGGGTGTCCACCCGTGCGAACCCCAGGTCCAGCTGGCCGGCCATCGGGCCCTCGGCGAGCTTGTCCGCGGCCGCCTCGACGGCAACCCCGCCGGCCGCGACGTCGCGCAGCAGCGACTCGAGCTCGGCGCGGTCCACCCGCGTCAATCTAGTTGCCGGGTAACGTGCCCCCGCGCCTGCCCGCCGCCCCGACTGCCCGACTGCCCGTCTCGTGGAGGACGCCGTGCCCAGCTGGTCCCAGGAGACCTACCGGGCGGTCGCGCTCGGTGCCGCGGTCGCCGCGGTCCTCTGTCTGCTGCTGCTGCTCGTCGTGCTCGGCCGGCTGCGTGCGCTCAGCCGCCGGGTCCGCCGCTCCTCGGGTGCGGCCCGGGCGGTCTCCGAGGCCGGCATCGACCGGCGCGCGCTGCGCCACGTCGCGGTCGTCCGGTACGACGCCTTCGGTGACATGGGCGGCCGGCTGTCGTTCTCCGCGGCCCTGTACGACGACAACGGCGACGGCTTGGTCATCTCGTCGATCAACGGGCGCAGCGAGACCCGCACCTACGCCAAGCCACTGGTCGGGCTGGCGAGCGACCACACCCTCTCGCCCGAGGAGCGCGACGCGATCGAGGCCGCCCGAGAGGTCTGAGGACGCGCGGCGCCGTTAGGGTGCGGCGCATGCCCGGAGTGCCCCCAGCGCGCTACGCCTACCTCGGTCCAGAGGGGACGTTCGCCGAGGCCGCCCTGCGCACCGTGCCGGCAGCGGCCAAGGGCGATCTGCAGCCGCAAGTGAGCGTCGGCGCTGCGCTGGACGCGGTCCGCCGCGGCGAGGCCGACCACGCGCTGGTCCCGATCGAGAACTCGGTCGAGGGCTCGGTGTCCACCACGCTGGACGAGCTGGCGGTCGGCGAGCCGCTGATGGTCACCCGCGAGGTGCTGCTGCCGGTGTCGTTCGCGCTGATGGCACGGCCGGGCACCGCCCTCACTTCGGTACGCCGGGTCGCGACCCACCCGCACGCCGCGGCCCAGTGCCGACGCTGGCTCGCGACCGTCCTGCCGGACGCGGCCGTCGTACCTGCGTTGTCGACCGCGGCCGCCGCCGCGGGCCTCGCCGACGGCAGCGCCTCGCACGATGCCGCGATCGCCGCGCCGATCGCGGCGGAGCACTACCGCCTCGAGGTCCTCGCACGTGACGTCGAGGACAACCCCGACGCGGTGACCCGCTTCGTGATGGTGAGCCGGCCCGGTGAGCCGCCGCTGCCGACCGGCCACGACAAGACCTCGTTGGTGGCCTTCATCTCCGACGACCATCCCGGGGCGCTGCTCGAGGTGCTCACCGAGCTGTCGGTGCGCGGGGTGAACCTCACCCGCATCGAGTCGCGGCCGACCGGCGAGGGGATGGGCCGCTACTGCTTCTCCATCGACTGCGAGGGGCACGTCGACGACGCCCGGCTCGGCGAGGCGCTCTCCGGCCTGCGCCGGGTCTGCCCCGATGTGCGCTTCCTCGGCTCCTACCCGCGCGCCGACCGCGGCGCGGCGGCCGACGCCGCGGCCCGCGACGCCGCCGAGAAGGACGTGGTCTTCCGGGACGCCTCCGCCTGGCTCGGCCGGATCCGCAACGGCCGGGTCTGACTCAGCGGGCGGCGGCGGTGGGCGTCCGTCAGGGCAAAGGCGGCTTCGGACGGCGGAGGTGGGTTGGCGCGGTCCGCAGCTCTCCCGACCTCCCCAGCCCCACGAAGATGATCACGGTTCCGTGATCACTTCGACCTGACCGCGGCAAGTGCACCGCGGTTCGGCTGTGTTGATCACGGAACCGTGATCGTTTGTGGGCGCTGGGGGTCTGACTCAGCGCGAGGTCATCACCGGGTCGCGGTCGGCGTCGGGGTCGCCGAGCTCGGGGTCGCGGACGCCGGCCCGCACCGCCTCGAGCTGGGCGCAGAACGCGACGCCGAGGAACAGCGCGATGGAGGTGAGGTAGGCCCACAGCAGCAGCGCCATCACACCGGTCAACGGCCCGTAGGTCGACCCGAACGAGCTGCTGGTCTGGATGTAGAGCGAGAGCGCGTAGGTGAACAGCATCCACAGGACCACGGCCACCCCGGCACCGATCGCGATCCACGACCAGCCCGGCTGCCGGCGCCGTGGTGAGCGCTCCAGGATCAGCGCGAAGGCAGCGAGCGCGAGCAGGATGCCGACCGGGTAGCGCGCCAGGTTCCACAGCTGCAGGCGGGTGTCGCCCCAGTGGTACGTCGACGCGAGCACCTCGCCGACCGTCTTGCCGGCGACCACGATGAGGAAGCCGACCAGTGAGAGCAAGCCCGCCGAGCAGGCCATCAGGAACGCGCGGCGGTACTTGCGCAACGCCGGCCGGTCACGCCGGATGCCGTAGATGCGGTTCGCGCCGCGCTCGATCTGTCCCATCGACGTCGTCAGCGCGACGATTGCGACGACCAGGCCCAGCCACAGCGCGACCTGCCCGCCGTTGCCCGCGCTCTGCTGCCCGTGCTTCAGCGTGGAGCGCACGATCTGGTCGGTGCTGCCCGGAGTGATCCGGAGCAGCACCTCGCGCAGGACCCGGCCCAGGCCGCGGGTGTGGATCGTCGCGGAGAGCCCGACGAACGCGATGCCCAGCGGGATCAGGGCGAGCACGAGCTGCAGGCCGAGCGCGCGCGAGTGGCTGAAGCCGTCGCCGTACCGGAACCGGACGAACGAGTCCCGCACCAGTCGCAGCCGTCCGTAGTAGCGCAGCGTCTCGCGCGCGTCGTCGGCCGACAGGTCGTCCTCGCGCATCGTGGCGGTCTGCGGCACCCGCGTGACCGAGGACATCAGCGGACCTTCACGAGCAGCGCGCCGGCTTCGACCTGGATGTCCAGCAGCCGACCGTCCTCGATGACGTCGCCGTCGAGCTGGCGCGGCTGCGAATGACTCGCCTCGATCAGGACGTGCTTGGCGGTGAACCGCTCCATCCGCCGGTCGGGCACGTCGGCGCGGCGCAGGACCCGCGTGCCGACCCGGGCCCAGTCGAGGATGTTGCGGGTGGCGATGACGACGACGTCGAGCACGCCGTCGTCGGGCACGGCGTCGGGCAACAGCGGGAAGTTCCCCTGCAACCGGCCGACGTTGCCCACCACCACGGTGCGGACCCGGCGGTTCAACGGCTCGCCGTCATCGAGGGTGAGGGTGACCCGGATCCCGCGGCCGCGCAGGTGCTTGGTGGCAGACACGACGTACGCCGGCCAGCCGACCTTCTTCTTCAGCCCCTCCGGCGCGTCGCGCATCATCGCGGCGTCGAAACCGAGGCCGGCCATCACGACGAACTTGCGGTCCTCGACCGCGCCCACGTCGATCGCCCGGGTGCGCCCGGCCAGGCCGATCCGCAGACAGGCCGCCTCGTCGGTGAACGGCAGGTCGAGGTTGCGGGCCAGCAGGTTGCCGGTGCCGGTGGGCAGGATCGCGAGCGGTACTTCGGTCCCGGCCAGCGCCGTCGCGGCTGCCATCACGGTGCCGTCGCCGCCCGCCACGAAGACGACGTCGCACCCGTCGGCCACGGCCTGCCTGGCCATCCCGGCGCCGGGGTCCTCGACGGTCGTCTCGAGCCAGAGCGGCGGCTCCCAGCCGGCGCGGGCCATCACGGGCTCGACGCGCCGCTTGAGCGCGGGCAGGTCGGTGACCTTGGTGGGGTTGTGCACGACCGCGGCGCGGCTCACCGGCTTCCCGCTGCCCCCGTCGTCACGGGGGCCTCCTGAGGGTCCCGGGCATCACCGTCCTCCGGCGCGAACCGGGCGAGCGGGCCTCGCGACAGGATGACCCCCGCGGCGATGAGCAGGGTGATCGAGCCGTTGAGGTAGGCGGCGAGGACGTCGGTGGGGTGGTGCGCGCCACGGTAGAGCCGCGACACGGCGACCAACAGCGGGACGGCGACCAGCACCACGATGCTCACCGTCCTGATCCAGCGCCGACGGACGTACCACGCGATGAGCAACGCGCTGCCGACGAACAGCGCGGTTGCGGCGCCGGTGTGCCCGCTGGGGTAGCTGGAGGTCGGGATGCCGCTGTCCAGCCGGTGCACGTGTGGGCGCGGTCGCTTCACCGCCAGCTGCACGAGGAAGAACACGAGGGCCTGCCCCGCGACCGCCACGACGAGGAAGATCGACGGGCGCCACTTGCGCATGACGATCACGAGGACGATCGCGACCACCGCGAGCGCACCGATGATCGCCGCGGTGTTGCCCAGCCCGGACCCGACGTAGCTGATGTCGTTGCCGGTCGCGCTGCGGTGGTGGGCGAGGTCGGTGTTGACGTGGTTCTCGGCGGTCAGCCAGGAGTCGTGCTCGAACATCTTGGTGAGCAGCAGACCGATGCCGAGGAGCAGGAGGTAGTCGAGGGCGAGGAGCACCGCCACGACTCCGGCCGTCTTGGCGACGACGCGAGCATTCACGGGAGGGACCAACTTTCGTGATCGGCAGGAGTGCTACGGCGTGCGGCGGTCAGTCGGGCAGGTCGGTGGCACAGGTCAGTGTTCCGTGGTCGTGCTGTCCGCTGTCTGTTCGTCGGACATCTCGGGGGCGGCCTCGGGCTCCACGCCTTCGCCGGGGCTGGACGGCGCCCGGCCCTGCTCGCGGCGCCAGATCTCGAAGGCACCT
Organism: Actinomycetes bacterium; assembly: GCA_036499185.1. Classification (GTDB taxonomy): domain Bacteria; phylum Actinomycetota; class Actinomycetes; order JACCUZ01; family JACCUZ01; genus DATBDW01. Next base: position 7,986 of record DASYEF010000149.1, read on the forward strand.
GCGGTGCCGGCCACCACGGCAAGCGCGGCGATCCAGCCGGCGACGACGTCGCTGACGAAGTGCACACCGAGCGCCACCCGGTCGAAGCCGGTGGCCAGCACGACCAGCGCGCCGAGGGTGTAGGCGATCACCCGGCCGGTCCGGGTCAGGACCGGAAGGAAGATCAGGATCAGCACGGCGACGCCGAGCATCGAGTTCATGGCGTGCCCGCTCGGGAAGCTGTAGCCGCCGGCGTGCGCGACCGGCTCGGGGAAGTGCGGGCGGGCGCGAGCGACCACCACCTTGAGAATGCCGGCGAGGACCCCGCCGATCGCCATGGTCGCCACCGCCCAGGTCGCGAGGCGTCGCGCCCCGCGCACCCACAGCCAGGCCGCGACGGCGAGCACGACGACCCGGAACGACCACGGCTGAAGCACGACCGAGCCGACGTCGAGGGTGTGCACCAGCCAGGCGCGCCCGTCGGCGTACGTGTTGAGCGAGTTCGCCGTGCTCACGTCGATGCGCTGCACCGGGTCGAACGAGGACTCGACGAACAGGAGGATCAGCAGGAACGGGATCGCGAGCAGCGCGGCCAGCCCGCCGCCGAGCGCGAGGCGGCCGCCCAGGCTGCGCCTGGGTGCCCGGGGCGGCCGGCGGGCCTCGGTGGGGCGGTACAGGACGTTGCGCACCCGCTCGTCGTACCCCGAACACGGGCCGGGCACTCGCCGTCCGGCGAGGCCGCCCGGTATGCCCCGGATGTGCCACCCGATATCCGGTCGGGTAGGCGGCCGGTCCCTCGCTACGCTCGCGGGGTGCTGGACCTCAAGCTGCTGCGCGACGACCCGGAGGCCGTCCGGGCCTCGCAGCGCGCCCGGCGCGAGGATCCGGACCTGGTGGACGCGGTGCTCGGGGCCGACGAGCGCCGCCGGGCCGCCATCGTCACCTTCGAGCGGGCCCGCGCCGAGCAGAAGGAGCTCGGCCGCCAGGTCGCCACGGCACAGGGCGACGAGCGGGCCGCGCTGCTGGCGCGGACCAAGGACCTGGCCGCCGAGGTGAAGGCCGCCGACGCCGACTCGCAGGCCGCGCTGGCGGAGTTCAGCGGGTTGATGGGCCGGCTGTCCAACGTCACCGAGCCGGGGGTTCCCGAGGGCGGTGAGGACGACTACGTCGTGCTCGAGCACGTCGGCGAGCCGCCGCAGCTCGACTTCGAGCCGCTGGACCACCTCGAGCTCGGCGTGCGGCTCGGCGCCATCGACACCGAGCGCGGCGCCAAGGTCTCCGGCGCGCGGTTCTACTACCTCACCGGGGTCGGCGCACAGCTGCAGCTCGCGATGCTCAACCTCGCGATGGCGCAGGCGGCCGAGGCCGGGTTCGTGCCCGTCGTACCTCCCGTGCTGGTCAAGCCGGAGGCGATGGAGGGCACCGGGTTCCTCGCCCAGGCGGCCGAGAACGTCTACCACCTGCCGGAGGAGGACCTGTACCTCGTCGGCACCTCGGAGGTCCCGCTCGCGGCGTACCACATGGACGAGGTCATCGACGCAGACCGGCTGCCGTTGCGGTACGCCGGCTGGTCGACCTGCTTCCGCAAGGAGGCCGGGTCCTACGGCAAGGACACCCGCGGCATCCTGCGCGTGCACCAGTTCGACAAGATCGAGATGTTCTCGTACGTCGATCCGGCCGACGCCGCGGCCGAGCACCAGCGGCTGCTCGGCTGGGAGCGCGAGATGCTCGCGAAGGTCGAGCTGCCCTACCGGATCATCGACGTCGCGGCCGGTGACCTCGGCGGCTCGGCCGCGCGCAAGTACGACTGCGAGGCGTGGGTGCCGACCCAGGGCCGCTACCGCGAGCTGACGTCGACGTCGAACTGCACGACCTTCCAGGCGCGGCGGCTGCGGGTGCGGATGCGCGACGCCGACGGCACCCGCCCTCTCGCCACCCTCAACGGCACGCTGGCCACGACCCGGTGGATCGTCGCCATCCTCGAGAACCACCAGCAGGCCGACGGCTCGGTGCGGGTGCCGGTGGCGCTGCGGCCGTTCCTCGGTGGCCGCGAGGTCCTCGACCCGGTCGCCAAGGCATAGGAGACGGCGGTGGTCGACGTGACGGGACCGGCCGTGACGGTGGAGACCGGCGACGCGGCTGACACGTCGGTCGAGACCGGCGCCGAGCCGACGGCTGACGAGCTGCGGGCCGGCTGCGACCGGTTCCTGCTCGGGCACGGCGACCGGCCGCCGTCGGTCGTGCTCGCCGAGGTGCATGACGTGCTCGGCGACCTCACCGCGGACCGCTACGGCGACGGGGGCGTCGTCGAGGAGCTGGAGGCCGAGGTCGCGGCGCTGCTCGGCAAGCCGGCGGCGGTGCTGATGCCCAGCGGCACGATGGCCCAGCAGATCGCGCTGCGCGTGCACGCCGAGCGGACCGGCCGCCGTACCGTCCTGTGGCACCCGACGTGTCACCTCGCGCTGCACGAGGACCAGGCGGTCGAGCGGCTGCACCGGCTGCACCCGCGGCCGGTCGGCGACTCGCGACGGCTGATCACCCTGGCCGACCTCGAGGAGGTCGCGGAGTACGCCGGCACCTTGCTGATCGAGCTGCCGCAGCGCGAGATCGGCGGGCAGCTGCCGTCGTGGGACGACCTGGTCGCGCAGACCGCGCTGGCCCGCTCGCACGCCACGGCGCTGCACCTCGACGGCGCTCGGCTGCTCGAGTCGCTGCCGTTCTACGGCCGGCCAGCGGCCGAGGTCGCCGGCCTGTTCGACTCGGTCTACCTCTCGCTGTACAAGGGGCTCGGCGGCATCTCGGGCTGCGTGCTCGCCGGCGAGGAGCAGCTGGTCGCCGAGGCGCGTGAGTGGCGGCACCGGCACGGCGGCACCCTGTTCGGGCTGTGGCCCTACGCCGCCGCGGGGCTGGCCGGGCTGCGGCTGCGCGGCCCGCGGATGCCGGCGTACGTCGAGCACGCCCAGGCGATCGCCGGCGCGCTGTCGGACCTCGACGGCGTCCGGCTGGTGCCCGACCCGCCGCAGGCGCAGATGTTCCACCTGTACGTCGACCGGCCGGCCGACGACCTGCTCGCCGGTGTGCGGCGGGTGGCTGCCGAGCGGAAGGTCTGGACCTGGTCGTGGACGTTCGCGGCCGAGACACCCGGTTGGTCGGTGGTCGAGCTCGCCGTCGGCGACGCGACGATGGGGTTCACCCCCGCCGAGGTCCGCGACCTGGTCGCCGAGATCCTGCGCCGCCCCTGACCGCCAGGGTCCGGCGGCCTGCGATCCTGAGGTGTGACCGCCGACGGGGAGCTGCAGCCGGTCGACGGGTGGCGCCCGCGGCTGGTGGCGACCGATCTGGACGGCACGATCGTCCGGCGCGACGGCACGGTGAGCGACCGCACGGTGGCTGCGCTGCGTGGCGTCGAGGACCTCGGCGTACCGGTCGTCTTCGTCACGGGCCGGCCGGTGCGCTGGATGTCGCCGCTGGCCGAGCGGACCGGCCACACCGGGCTGGCGATCTGCGCCAACGGCGCCGTCGTCTACGACCTGCACGACGAGCGCATCGTCGCGTACAACCCGATGGCGGTCGAGGTGGGGCTCGAAGTCGCGCGGCGGTTGCGCGCCGCCGTACCGGACGTGGCGTTCGCGGTCGAGACGCCGGAGGGGTTCGCGCACGAGGAGACGTACGTCGCGCGCTTCGACGTGGGCCAGGAGCTCGCCGTCGGCCCGCTCGACGACCTCTACCTGTCGCCGGCCATCAAGCTGCTGGCCCGCCACGAGACGATGGCCCCCGACGACCTGCTTGCTGCCGGACGCGAGGTGGTCGGGGACCTGGCCGAGGTGACGCACTCCTCCACCGAGGCACTGCTCGAGATCTCGGCAGCGGGTGTCTCGAAGGCGACCGCGCTGGCCCGGTTCGCGGCCGACCGCGGCATCGACGCGGCCGACGTCGTGGCGTTCGGCGACATGCCCAACGACGTGGCGATGCTGACCTGGGCCGGCCGGGGGTACGCCGTCGAGGGCGCCCATCCCGAGGCGCTGGCCGTGGTCGGCGAGCACCGCGTCGTACCCGGTCCCGAGGACGACGGCGTCGCCCGCGAGCTCGAGCGCCTCTTCGACCTCTAGCCAGGCCCACCAGTTATCCCGTCGGGTGATCGTGAGGGCAGCGGTACGAATATGTGGCACAGATCCCCTCACGATCACTGATCAGGCGGCGACCAACGGTGCACCGGAGCCGAGGAACCAGCGGATCTCCCGGACCACCGCGTCCGGCTCGGTCCACAGTCGGCGTGCGGCGATCCGCAGGAGCACGAACCCCGCTGTCTGGATCGCGTTCTGCCGGGTCAGGTCGGCGCGCCACTCGGCGGGACCGAGGTGGTAGGCCTTCCCGTCCACTTCGACGCCCTTGCCCAGCCGCCGCCAGAGTGCGTCGACGAAGCGAGTGCCGAGCGCCGTGGCCACCGGGGCATTCAGCTCGGGCATCGGCAGACCGGACCGTCGCAGAAGCCGCACGAGCTGAGCCTCGGACGCGGCGCGAGAGCCGACAGCCAGCTCGGACAGAGCCAGTCGCGGGAGCCGCGAACCCGAGGACGGTGCGTCAGCGAGCTCGTCGCCCAAGCTGTCGACGGTGACAAGCCCGCGCTGGCAGGCCCGCCCGAAGAGAGCGTCTACCTCCGCCAGGTGCCGGAGGTCCAGGCTCGCGTCGAGGACGCTTCGCGCCGAGCTGGTCACCGCGAGGCCGTCCAGGGGCAATCGCCGGTAGGGGCGCTTCGACTGGCGCACGCGCACGCGTGGCGTGGACGGAGGATGGCGGCCGTGCGGACAGGTGACGATCACGGCGTCGACATCCATGGGTACGCCCCAGAGCTGCACCGCCGAGGCGTGACTGATGGCCGCCGAAGGTCCGGCGTACAGCAGGGCTGCTCGCAGCCACTGACGCTCGGTGAGCTGTCCTGTTGTGCGGCAGACGACGCCGCGCAACGGCTCCTGCCAGGTGCCGACGCGGACCCGGCGTCGGATCGTGCGGTAGACGCCGCCGGCCTCGACGAGATCGCTCACCAGGGCGAGGTCGTCGCACCACAGCGTGTCGGAGGCTCGGGACTCGTCGGCAGTCCTCATCGGGTGACTGTGGCGCGAGAGCCCGTACCGGCCGGCTCTCGTGTCCACAGCCACGCGCGCTGACCATGATCGTGAGTGGCCAGGTACCACAATGTGGCACCGACCCCCTCACGATCACCGGGTCGGCGGTGGCGGCGGGGTGGGCGGCTAGAGGTACTGGCCGGTGTTGTGGGTCGGGTCCTCGCCGGGACCGCCGTGGCCGGGGCCGGGCAGCACGCCGGGGGGCAGCGCGCGGCGGCGCATCTCCTCGAACTGCGCGCGGGCCGCCATCTGCTGTGCGAACAGCGCCGTCTGGATGCCGTGGAAGAGACCCTCCAGCCAACCGACCAGCTGCGCCTGGGCCACCCGCAGCTCGCTCTCCGACGGGACCGTGTCCTCGGTGAACGGCAGCGAGAGCCGCTCCAGCTCCTCGACGAGCTCAGGCGCCAGCCCCTGCTCGAGCTCCTTGATCGAGCGCTCGTGGATCTCCTTGAGCCGGACCCGGCTGGCCTCGTCCAGGTCCGAGCCGCGGACCTCCTCGAGCAGCTGCTTGATCATGCTGCCGATCCGCATCACCTTGGCCGGCTGGTCGACAAGCTCGGTCACCGAGCGCTCGTCGACCTCGTCGCTGCCGGGCGCCGCCTCCATCGCCATCCCGTCCGGCCCGACGATCACGACCCGGGGGTCGGGACCGGTCGGCTGCTGCTCGGTCTGCTCCGTGTGCGGCTCGCTCATGCCTGCCATCCTCGCTCACGCGCGGGAGGCAAAGCGGTGGACCCCTCGGCGCCGTGCTGGCAGCCTCGCCCGGTGAGCACCCACACCGGCCCGTCCCGCCGGCCGGTCGGACCCGACGACCTCGACGAGGTCGCGGCGCTGCTGGCCGCCTGCGACACCGCGGTCGTCGGCTTCGTCGACTTCACGCCCGACGAGGTGCTCGCCGACCTGCGGCGCACCGACCACGAGCGCGTCGGCTGGTACGACGACACCGGCAGCCTCGTCGCCTACGGCTGGGTCAGCCACGCGCCGGGCAGCAATCGCTGCGAGGTCGACCTCTACGTGCACCCCGACCATGACGCGGCCCTCGGCCCCGAGGTGCTGGCCCATCTCGAAGACCGGGCGCGGCTGCTCGTCGAGCACGCCGGGTACGGCGAGCCGGTCATCGGCGTCGGCGTCTACCGCCAGGACGAGCGCGCCCGGTCCTGGGTCGAGGGCGCCGGCTACCACCGCGGCACGACGTTCACCCGGATGCGGATCGAGCTCGACCACCCGACGCCAGCGCCCTCGGCGTCCGTCGCCATCCGCGAGGTCGCACCCGACGACGAGGGCGGCCTGCGGGTTGCGCACGAGATCGCGGAGGAGTCCTTCGTCGAGCACTTCGGCCACGTACCGGTGAGCTTCGAGGCGTGGCGCAAGCACCTCACGACGTACGGCGAGGACTGGTCCAAGGTCTGGCTGGCCGAGATCGGCGAGGAGCCGGTCGGCGTGATGGTGACCACGAACCAGTTCGTCGAGACCGACGACGCCGGCTACGTGCGCACCCTCGGCACCCGGACCGGTGCACGTGGCAGGGGTGTCGGCACCGCGCTGCTGCTCGACCACTTCGCGCGCGCCGCCGCCCACGACCGGACGGCCGCGATCCTGCACGTCGACGTCTCCAACGTCACCGGGGCGCTGCGCCTCTACGAGTCGGTCGGCATGCGCCCGGTGCTCGAGATCGATGCGTGGGTCAAGGGCGAGCCCTCCCCGGTGGACGCGGACGCAACGGCCTGACGGCGAGTCTGGGTACGCCGCTGGGCGAGCACGACCAACGTCCGCCGCCGTGCGGCGCGCCGCTCGCGTCGTACGTCGGTCACGACAGCCGGCTCACCATCGGCAGCCGCGAGCGGGTGGCCACGGCCACGATGACAGCGGACAGCAGCGGCAGCCCGATCACGACCGCCCCGACCAGCGCCCACGGCACCGCGAGGAAGTGATCGGGGATCGCGTTGCCGTGCGCGTCGGTGTTGCCCACCAGCCAGCGATGGCTCGTCAGCGGGTAGGTCACCGCGATGCCCGGCACCGCGCCGACGACCGCACCGAGCACCGCACCGACCAGCCCGATCGCCAGTGCGTACGACGACGCCACCAGTCGTCGGGTCCGCGGGCCGGCGCCGACGGCACCCATCGTGGCGAAGTCCGGCCGGGCGTCGGAGAGCGCGAGGAACGTCGCGGTCAGCGTGCCGCCGAGCACCAGCACCGCGCCGAGCACGCCGAGCACCAGCAGCGCGACCGACGTCGAGCTGTCGTGGAACCCGCGCTCGACGTAGAGCGACGCGTTCGGGTCGACGCCTTGCGCCGCCTCGTTGATCGCGTCCTCGCTGGCCTGGTCGATGGTCACGCCGCGGACCAGCAGGCTGGTCGTGACCACCGGGTACCCCGTGACGCGCGCGACCGCGGGGGACACCACGGCCTGCGCCGGGAGAGTGGTGCCGGGGACGACGAGCTGGGTCGCCGGGAACCGCCAGTGCCGGCCGTCGGACGGGCCCGGCGCGCCGTTCGGGTCGAACTCCCCGACGGTGGCCGTCACCGCGTGCACGTCGGCGGGTGCCTGGCCGAGGATGACGACGCCCCCACGCGCCAGGACGGCGTCGGCGCGGGACAGGTCGGCGGCCGGGAGGTGCAGCCCGAGGGCTCGCAACGCGGGGCGCCCGACCAGCAGTCCACTGCCCAGGGAGTTGGAGTAGCTGGCGGTGACCGGCCCCCTGACGGCGACCGGGTCCAGGGTGAGCTGTCGTTGCAGAGCCGGGTCCGCGGGCGACGGCGCGGCGTCCGGCAGGCCGCGCACGACCTGCAACCGGGCGCCGGGCAGCTGCGCGGTGACGCTCCGGGTGAGGCGAGCCCACGGGTCCTGACCTTTCTGCGGCGGCGTGTACGAGGTGACGACCCCGACACCCAGTGGCGCCCGCGGCTCGTAGGTGGCCTTGTTCTCCGCGTTGTCGCTGGCCGCGCCGATGCCCAGCGCCACGACACCGGCGACGACCGCGCCGACCGCGGCGACGGCGGGAGCCGTGCGCCCGCGCTGCCTGGCGGCGTCGCGCGCCGCGAACCGCAACGGCAGCGGCAGCCGGGCCGAGCCGCGACCGAGTTGCGAGACCACAAGCGGGACCAGCAGCACCATGCCGAGCACACTGAGGATGGCCGATCCGACGATGGTCGCCTCACCGATGCCGGTACGCCGAGATCCTGCCACCGCACTGAGCACGCCGCAGCCGAGCAGCACCGCCCCGGCGACCGGCGACCACCGGGGTCGCGTGGTGCGTCCCCGCCGGCCGGCGAGCACGGCAACCACATCCTGGCGCGCCGCCATCACCGCCGGCGCGACGGCGGCGAGCAGCGCGCTGAGCAGACCGCAAGCTGCGATGCCGATGATGTCGCGCCACGGAACCTGGAACGGGCCGAACGGCTGGCTGCTGACGCGTTGCACGAATGGCTCGGCCAGCCAGGCGATCGCGATGCCGGCGACCGAGCCGACGACAGCGGCGGTCAGGCCGAGCACCACGCCGCCGGCCAGCACGACCCGGCGGACGTCCCGCGGCGTGCCGCCGGTCGAGGCGACCAGCGCGAGGGAGCGTTCCTGGCGGCGCGCGCCGACGGCGAACGCCGGGCCGGCGAGCAGGACGACCTCGAGCAGGGCCATCGCCACGATCATCGCGAGGACCGCCAGCTGCGAGGACGTGAACCCGTTGCTCGAAGACGGCATGGTCACCTGGGACGCGGGCGGCGGATGCTCCACCACCCGGCGGGAGAGCACCTGCAGGCCGTGGGTGTTGAGCGCCCGAACATTCGACCACGAGACACCGCCGGGCACCGACACCAACCACGACCGCAGGCCTGGCTCGGCGGTGACCGACGTCTCCAGCGGCAGCGTGCCCGGCAGTCCGACGAGAAAGATGGCGCGGGTCGACGTGGTCGGCTCGACTAGGCCGACCACCCTCGCGCGACCGCCGCTGTCGTACCGCAGGGTGGAGCCGACGTCGAAGCCGCGCGCGGCGAGCCGCGGGGAGACGGCGACCTCGCCCGCGTCGCGGGGATAGCGGCCGGACCGCAGGTCGAGCAGCCCTTTGGTGACGGGCCGCCGGCCGTCCAGCTCCATCGCCGCCGGTCGCGAGACGCCGACCCGGGTCCGCACGGCCACCTGCCCGGTGTCGACGGTGACGATGTGCGCTGCGGGGAGCACCGCGGCGATCGTGCGAGCGGTGGGCCGGGGCAGGCCGGCCGTGGCGCTGGCCCGCGTGCCGTAGGTGTCCAAGGTCGGGCTCTGGTCCACGGGCGACTGGTCGCCGTTCCAGCGGACCAGCGCGTCCGAGGTGCCGAGCTGGCGATCGAGGCCCTCGACGGTCGTGACGTCAGCGGTCCGCCCGAGGACGTCGGCGCCGACGACCGCCAGGACCGGCAGCACGATCATCACCAGGACGAGCACGCTGCGGCCCTTCGCGCGCACCGCCTCGCGCCGGGCGATCCGTAGCGCCGGCCGCCAGGTGCGCCAGCGCTTCATCGGCCGGCGTCCAGCAGCTGTTCGGGTACGCCGGTCGGCGCGGTCTCGTCCACCACGACCCCGTCGCGCAGGAACACGACGCGGTCCGCCCAGCCGGCGTGGCGGGCCTCGTGCGTGACCAGCACGCCGGACGCGCCGGCGTCGCAACGCTGGCGGAGCAGCCGCAGCACGGCCTCGCCGGTCTCGCTGTCCAGCGCACCGGTCGGCTCGTCGGCGAGGACCAGGCGCCGGTCGCCGACCAGCGCGCGGGCGATCGCGACGCGCTGCTGCTGCCCGCCGGACATGTCGTCGGGGAAGCGGTCGGCCAGCTCGCCGATGCCGACCTCGTCCAGGGCCGCCGTCGCGAGCCGGCGGGCCGCCCGGCTGCTGTCGCCGTCGAGCTCGCGCGGGAGCGCGACGTTCTCGGCGGCGGTGAGGGCGGGCACCAGGTTGAAGTCCTGGAACACGTAGCCGATCGAGCGCCGCCGCAGCGCGGCCAACGCGGTGCGGGACAGCGTGCCGAGCTCGATGCCCTCCACGAGCACCCCGCCGGAGGTGGGGGAGTCGAGGCCGCCGGCCAGGGTCAGCAGGGTCGACTTGCCGGAGCCGGACGGCCCCATCACGGCAACCAGCTCGCCGGGGGCGACGCGCAGGTCGACGGTGCGCAGGGCGTGCACCTCGGTGGCGCCGGCGCCGTGCACCCGGCTCACGGCGCGCAGCTCGAGGACGGGTGCGTTCATCGTCGTACCTCCTGCTCGTGCGGCTGCGGTACGTCGACGACGGGTGCGGGCGCGTCGGCGGCGCGGGCGAGGCGGGCCTCGCAGTGGTCCAGCCAGCGGACCTCGGCCTCGGCCGCGAAGACCAGCGAGTCGAGGACGAGCAGCCAGGCGAGGTCGGCCGGCCGGTCGCCGTCAGCCGCCTGCACCTTGAGGCGGGTGTAGTCCTGCAGGGCGCGCACCGTCGCGGTGCGTTGCCGCTGCACGACGGCGCGGACGTCGACGCCGGGCACGGTGACGGCCATCGCGAGCTTGATCGCCAGCTCGTCGCGGGGCGGGCTGGTCCGGCTGACCGGCGTGGCCCACCAGCTGCTGACCTCGGCCCGGCCGGCGTCGGTGATCCGGTACACCGCATGGCCCTCGCCGTCATCACCGAGCGGCTCGACCAGCCCGTCGCGCTCGAGGCGGCCGAGGGTCGTGTAGACCTGCCCGACGTTCAGCGGCCAGGTCGCCCCCGTCCGTGACTCGAACTCGGCGCGCAGCTGGTAGCCGTACATCGGCCCCTGCTCGAGGAGGGCGAGCAGCCCCTGACGGATCGACATACCGCGTATGTATACCCGGTATGGCCGCCGCCGACAACCCCCAGTTCCCCGTGTTCATGAAGATCTCCACCCGCAAAGAACGTGCACAGGTCTTCATGATCACGGAGGACGGGGCGGGTCAGCTGCCGGGTCCCTTGCGACGGATGCTCCACTCGGCGACGGCGAGGTTGATGACCCACCCCGCGCCCTTGGCAAGGTCGCCGCGGACCTCGCCAGCACCGAAGAGGGCGCCACCGATCCCCTCGGTGAGCGCCTGGGTACCTGCGCCCAGGCCGATCGCGTAGGCCCGGATCATCCAGGCTCGATGAGCGGCGATGTCGCGGCGGCGGACGGCGGTGAACCCGAGGACGAGGCAGGTGGCCATCGCGGCGGCGAAGCCGAGCCGCAGCAGGTACAGCAGGTCGCCGGTGCCGGGCTGCGGTGCGTAGAAGAGCGTCATCCAGAGCGCCGAGATCGCCACCAGCAGGCCGGCCACGGACAGCACCCGGCCGGCCCGGCGGTGCCAGGCCCGATGCCGGCGGCGGAACCGGGGCATGAACTGAAGGATCCCGACGAGCGCGAAGCTGGCGGCGGCGACGATGTGCACCACGAGCGGGAGCGGGAAGCCGGCGAACCGGTGGTCGGCGGGCATGACGGCCGGGCCACCGGCGAGCTGCACGAGCCGCAACACGCCAGCCGCGACGGGGATGGCGCTGAGCGCCACCAGGCCGACTGGGACCGGCCAGCCTCGCCTCGTCCCCCCTCGTGGTGTCCGGGTGGCGGACGCCTCGACGGCGCCTCTGTCGGTGAGGGTCATGGCCGGCTCCGTAGCTCACGCGCCGGTCGGGGTGTCCGGCGATGCTCCGGACGGTACGAACCAAGGTGGTGAGCGCGCCTCACCACGTGATGTGAGGCGCCAGGTGTTTTGGCGCTGCTGGAGAATCCCCCGCCACCCGCCCAGGGGTGAACCGAGGGCTCGTCATCTCCGTAGCTAGGTTCCGGAGAGGGAAGGAGCCGAGATGACCCGGACGCAGATCCGTCGCCGGGTGCGCCCGCTGGCCCCGACGACCCAGGACCGCCGCACGCCGTCCGGCCGTCTCCTCCCGTTCTGACCTCCGCCCGGCGCGGACGGCCTGGCGGTCAGCCCGGACAGGCGGTCGCACGCCGACGGCGTTGGCCCGCGGTGGTGGCCAGCTGCCCGGCCAGGGCGACCAGCGCGAGCAGGGCCACCACGCCGCCGTACCCCTCGGCGATGCGCAGCAGGCCGCCGCCGTGCACGACCAGGAACCCGGCGACCACGGCCGGCAGCCCGAGGGCCAGGTAGGACACGAGGAACAGCACCGACAGCACCCCGGCCCGCTCGTGTGGGGCGGCGAGGGGGACGACGCTGCGGATCGCGCCCTGGAAGCCGGCCCCGAAGCCCACCCCGGCCACGGCGGTCGCGGCGAAGAAGCCCACCACCGAGCCGGCCCCCAGTGCCAGCACGGTCAGCACCGCGCCGAGGGCCAGCGCCGACGCGCCGACCCGGGCGACCCGGGTGATCGCGGTGTGGCGGGTGAGGACCACGGCCAGCGCGCCGAAGGCGGCCAGGGTGAACAGGGCCAGCCCGCCGAGGGCGGCGGACCGGGTGCCGACGAGGCCGGCGACCACCGCCGGGCCGAGCGAGGCGTACAGACTGCCCAGCCCCCAGACGGCGACGAGCATCGGGATGGCGGCCAGCACCGGCCGGCGTACCGCGGCCGGTACGACGACCTCGGGCCGCAGCGAGGCCCATGCACCGGGGGCGGGGCTGGACGTCTCGCGCATCAGCGCCACGCCACCGGCCTGCGCAACGAGGGCGGCCAGCAGCAGGAGGTAGACCAGCTCGGTCGGCGCGGGGACGAACTGCACGAGCAGCCCCGACCCCAGTGCGCCGACGGCGGTGCCGATCGGGGGCGAGACGGCGTTCGCGATCGTGCCGCGCCGGGTGTCGAGGTCCAGCAGTGCCGCTCCGATCGCACCGAGCGCGGCGCCGGTCGAGAGCCCCTGCAGCACTCGCCCGATCACGAGCTCCGGTACGCCGGCCGCGGCAGCCAGGACGCCCATCGCGACCACCTGCAAGGCGATCGCCGCGAGGATGACCGGCCGGCGACCGACGTGGTCGGACAGCGAGCCGGCGGTGAGCAACGCGGACAGCAGCGCGACGGCGTACACGGCAAAGACGACCGTCGTCGTCACCGGCGAGAAGTGCCACTCCTGCTGGTACGTCGCGTAGAGCGGCGTCGGTGCACTCGACCCGGCGAGGAACGTCACCACGATTGAGGCGAGCAGGACGAACGCTGCCCGGTCCGGCAGCCTCCAGCGGACCCGCAGGGCGGGTCGGAAGACCACCGCCGAGTCTCGCGCACTCTGAGTAGACAGGTCTGTCTGCATGGGTGAGACCATAGACAGACCTGTCTGTTACTGTCAAGGCCATGGCCACCACCGTTGCCCCCTCGTCGCCGGCCCCGGCCGGCGCTCTCTCGGCGCGCGAGCGCCTGCTCGCCGCCGCGGACGAGCTCTTCTACGCCGAGGGCGTCCACACCGTCGGCATCGACCGCGTCATCGAGCACGCCGGCGTCGCCAAGGCGTCGCTGTACAACGCGTTCGGGAGCAAGGACGAACTGGTCCGCGCCTACCTCGAACGCCGCAGCCAGGCACGACAGCAGCGGATCACCGACGAGCTCGCCCGGCACCGCAGCCCGCGCGCCAAGGTGCTCGCGGTCTTCGACGTTCTCGCCCGGATCGGCTCCGCCCCGGGCTACCGCGGCTGCGCGTTCTACAACGCCAGCGCCGAGTCCTCGCCGGACGCCGCCGCCGTGCAGGTCAACGCGGAGCAGCGGGCGTGGACCCGTGCCCTGTTGACCGGCCTGGTGCGCGAGGTCGGCGTACGGCGTCCCGACACGCTCGCCGCCCAGCTCGTCCTGCTGTACGACGGGGCCACCGCCTCCATGCACCTCGACCACGACCCGTCGGCCGCCGCCGCCGCCAAGGCCGCCGCCGCCGTCCTGCTCGACGCCACCACCTGAGGCGCACCCAAGACCCGCATTTGCGACCTTGTTGGTGCGACGCGCCGGCGTGTCGCAGCCAGAACGTCGCAAACGGCGGGGTCTGAGGGGACGCGGGTGGCGGGCTAGATGGCGAGCAGGACCTTGCCGACGTGGCCGCTGGACTCCACCAGCCGGTGCGCGTCGGCGACCCGCGCGATCGGCAGGACACGGTCCACGACGGCGTGCACCTCGCCGGCCTCGATCCGGGGCCATACGTGCTCGCGGACCGATGCGACCACCGCCGCCTTCTCCTGGTGCGGCCGGGCCCGTAGCGTCGTGGACAGGATCGCCGCGCGTTTGGCCATCAGCTTGCCGAGGTCCAGCTCGGCCGTCCGGCCGCCCTGCAGCCCGATGTTCGCGATCCGGCCGTTGATGGCGAGCACGTCGAGGTTGCGGTCCAGGTACTTCGCCCCGATCGTGTCGAGCACCACGTCGGCGCCGTGCCCGTCGGTCGCGGTGTGCACGACCTCGACGAAGTCCTGCTCCTTGTAGTTGACCAGGATCTCGGCGCCCAGCTCGCCGGCACGCTCCAGCTTCTCCGCCGAACCCGCCGTGACAGCGACCCGGGCACCCGCGGCACGGGCCAGCTGCACGGCCATCGTGCCGATGCCCGACGCGCCACCGTGCACCAGCAGGACCTCACCGGGCCGTAGTCCGGCCAGCATGAAGACGTTCGACCACACCGTGGCCGTGGCCTCGGGAAGCGCGGCTGCGGTCACCAGGTCGACGCCGGCCGGCACCGGCAGCAGCTGATCGGCCGGGACGGCCACCTGCTCGGCGTACCCACCTCCGGAGAGCAGCGCCACCACCTCGTCGCCGACCGCCCATCCCGTGACGCCCGCGCTGAGGATCCGGACCCGGCCGGAGCACTCCAGGCCGGGATACGGCGGGGCACCCGGCGGCGGCGGGTAGCGCCCCTCGCGCTGGTGGATGTCGGCCTGGTTCACGGCGCTGGCCGCGATGTCGAGCACCACCTCGCCCGTGCCGGCGACCGGATCGGGCACCTCCGACCACTCGAGGACCTCGGGCCCTCCCGGACTGCTGATCACCACGGCGCGCATGACCGCTCACCCTAAGGAGCCCACCCGGGGGGACCAGCGGGGCCCGGCGGCCGGCACAGGCGGGGCGCACGCACCAGCCGACACGCCGGGCCTCCTCTCAAGGAGAGGACTAGTCCGTCCGAAGGACTCCCTGTCGACCTGTCCGTCGTTCTACCCGCCCGGTGGAGGGTGCTCCATGCTGCGTGACGCCGGAG
>DASYEF010000150.1:0-17697 GCA_036499185.1 Actinomycetes bacterium
GGCGCTCACGCTTCGCAGGATCGTCTTCAATGAACCGGCAGCGCGCACCGGAGTCACGGCGAGAGGTCTCCTGCGGGAGGTGTTCGAAGGAGTCCGGTGGATCTATCGCGGCTCCGGCTTGTTCGCGCTGGAGCTCTCGAATCACGCCTGGTTCGTCGGACACGCGGTCGTCGGGGTCGTTCTCGCCCCCTACATTCTCCGCACGCTCGACCTCTCAGCCTTCCAGTTCGGCATCATCGGCGCGGCCGGTGGAGTCGGTGCGATCTTCGGGGCGATGTTCACCACGTGGGTGGGCCGACGGGTGGGCACCGGCCGAACCGTCATCGTCTGCCACCTCGTCACGGCTGTCGGTGTGATCGCGCTGGTGCTCGCCGGGCAGGGCATGGCGCCCGCTGGAACTGTCACCGTCCTCGTCGTCGGACAGAGCCTCTACGGGTTGTCGATGGGGATGAGCAACTCCCACCAGATGAGCTACCGCCAACTGGTCACGCCAGATGAGTTGCAGGCACGCACCAACACGACGCTGCGATCGATCAACCGTGGGGTCATCGTGGTCGTCGCGCCGCTCGCCGGGGTTCTCGCCGACGCCTGGGGGATCCAGCAGATGCTGGTAGTGGCGGCCGCGATCTTCGCACTCGTGGCGGCCGGGCTCGGCGCGAGTTCCTTCCGCAATGCCCGGGCCCCGGTATGACGCAAAGCCGCGTGCCGCGCACCATTGCCGCCCTTCGCCTCGACGCCGTGCTGCCGGTGCAGGGGCCTCCGCCGTCTGACAGGTCGGCGACAGATGCCGCCGACCTGCTCCAGAGAGCGCTGACCACCGAAAGGCCGACGTGGGTTGGGTAACACAATGGTTGCGACGGGCCACGT
Source organism: Actinomycetes bacterium (assembly GCA_036499185.1). GTDB lineage: Bacteria > Actinomycetota > Actinomycetes > JACCUZ01 > JACCUZ01 > DATBDW01. Next base: position 868 of record DASYEF010000150.1, read on the forward strand.
CGCCCTCTCTGGCTGTCAGGATTCCAGCGTGAACCAGAGGACCGCCCGCCGGCTCGTCGGTGCAGTTGTGCTCAGCGCCGCGCTCACCGGTTGTTCGTCGTCGGGCCCATCGCCGGCACGCACGGCAACGAGCGATGCGGCGCCGACCGCTGCGGCGTCGACCACCGCGGCAGATCCTGTCCAGGTGTACATCGACGCCGCCAACGCGCTCTGCGACGCGCTTCTGCCCAAGATCATCACAGCGACGCGCGGGGGCAGCATCGACGTACCCTCGCGCGAATACCTCGCGACATGGCCTGCACACCAACGGCTGCTCGACCGATTCGACGCTCACGTGGCCACCATTCCCGTCCCGGCCGCCGCTCAGGGCAAGGCAGCCGCGCTGACCGCCTATGTTCGCTTCGCTGACCAGCTCGATGCGGCCAGGTTGGCGGCCGCCCAGAAGGGTCAGGCCGCTTACACCAAGGAGGTGCGGTCCGAGTCCGGCGTCGGGAACGATCCGACCATCGCCGCACTCGCCGCCGCCGGTTTCAACGACTCCTGCACGGCGCGGTGACTGGGCGGGGTCAGCCGATCTGCTCGAACAGGGACACGATGATCCCTTCGGGCCCACGTACGTAGGCCATCCGCACGCTGTCCTCGTACTCGCCGATGCCGCCGACGAGCCCGTACCCGTCCGCCGCCACCGCCTCGACGGCCGCATCGAGGTCGCCGACCTCGAAGGACACGTTGCGCAGGCCAAGCTCGTTGGCCATCGCAGTTGGCGATCCGGGCACGTGCTCAGGCGTGACGAAGCTCGCGAGCTCCAGGCGGGACCCTCCGTCGGGCGGCCGCAGCATCGCGATCTCACAGTGCGCGCCCGGGATGCCGCAGACGGTCTCCACGAACTCGCCCTCCACGGATCCGGTGCCCTCGACCTCCAGACCCAGTAGGACGAAGAAAGCCGTCACCGAGCCGAGGTCCGCGACGGTGATGCCGATGTGGTCGAATCGCTGTACATGTGCCATGGGACCCATTCTCCAATGGTTGTCGTGCTGCTTCGACGCTGGGACGGAGTCGGGGCCGGATCTCGACAGGTTCTTGCCGCAAGGCTGCGGTCAAGCCGGATTTCCAGTGGCCGTGCGGGGTCGACACGCTGCTCTCGCGGCGGAGGCACTGGTTCCGGACGGTGATTGTCCGGGGTGCGCACTACCGTCGATCTGCGCACCTCCGGGGCGCCTTGATTGCCGTCATGAGATCAGGAGTCCAAGCGATGGCCGAAGTCGTGCTGTTGCGCCACGTTGGCCGCGGGCGGTGGCTATGAGCGAGCGCGGGTGGCAGACGTTCCTCGCCGCGGAGGGCGTCGAGGACTGGGTGGTGTTGCACGGCGGCGCGACGGCTGCGTTCCGTGTCCCGTCGCTGCGCGAAGCCGCGCGACTTGCCGAGGCGGTTGCGGGCGTGTCTGGCCTCGCGGGCTCGGGAGCTCTGCTGACGATCGCCGCCGACCGTCTCACCGTGCGGCTCAGCCGCGGCGTGTTTCGGCTGGAGGAGCGGCACATCGACCTCGCCCGGTCAGTCTCGGCGACTGCGCTGGCCCACGGTGCCGTCGCCGACCGCTTGGCCGTGCAGGGGGTCCAGCTGGCGATCGCTGCCAAGCCCGATGCGGTCGATGTCGGCTTCTGGCGCGCTGTCCTCGGGTACGTCCCGCTGGCCGACGACAACGCCATCGACCCCCTCGGCCACGGCTCGACGGTCTGGATGCAGGAGCTCGACCCGGACAAGTCACTCCGGCACGCGATGCACGTCGACGTGTCCGTCGCTCGCGAGCAGGCCGAGGATCGACTTGCTGCAGCACTCGCCGCCGGCGGCCGGATCGTCGACGATTCCCGTGCCCCTGAGACCTGGATCCTCGCGGACCGCGCCGGCAACCGGGTCTGCATCGCCGCCTGGCCCGACGGATCCGTCTCGCCTGCTCCCGCTGATCCGCACTAGCCGGCCCACGCCGCCAGCGCACGTCGGCTGCCATGGTCTCGCTAGGGAACCAGGCTGGCTACGCGTTCGGGGTGGTCGAGGGCCACCCAAGCCGCGAGCGTTGCCCCCAGCGAGATCCCCACAAGATGGGCTGGACGGCGGACACTCCGCTCCAGATCAGCAGCAATGGCGTCGCGTGCTCCGGCCATCGAGAAGTCCGCCTCGGACACCTCGCTCAGACCCGGCAGGTCCACTGAGACGACCCGATAGCCCAGGGCAACCAGCGACTCCTGCTGCCCGTGCCACATCGAACGGGCGAGACCGAACGCGGGCAGCAGCACGACAGGGATGCCGTCCGGGTCACCGGTCACGTCGAGCACGGGCAGCCTGCTCCGAGTAGAGGTCTCGGTGAAGCGTGGCACGCGCAGGACACCGCCTCAGCGCGCGGTCCAGCCGCCGTCCATGGTCAGCGACGCACCGTTGACGTAGGCCGCTGCGTCGCTGACCACCCATGACACGAGCCCGGCGACCTCGTCGGGCTCGACCAGGCGCTTGATGGCGGTCTCGGTGAGCATGACGTCTTCGAGCACCCGATCCTCCGAGATGCCGTGGACCTGCGCCTGGTCGGCGACCTGCTTCTCCACCAGTGGGGTTCGCACGTAGGCCGGGTTGACGCAGTTGCTCGTGACGCCCTGCCCGCCGCCCTCCAGGGCCACCACCTTGGACAGGCCCTCAAGCGCGTGCTTCGCTGTGACGTACGCCGACTTGTAGGGCGACGCGACCAGCCCGTGCACCGACGAGATGTTGACCACCCGGCCGAACCCTCGCTGGTACATGCCGGGCAGGGCGGCCCGGACGAGCAGGAACGGCGCCTCCACCATCAGCCGCAGGATCGCGGCGAACTGGTCGGGCGGGAACTCGTGCACCGGCGCGACGTGCTGGATGCCGGCGTTGTTGACGAGCACGTCGACGTCGACCTCAACATCGGCGAGCGCGGCGGTGTCGCCCAGGTCGACGGCCCAGGCCTCTCCCCCGACGTCGCTCGCCACCTTCTCCGCCGAGTCGGCGTCGAGGTCGGCGACCACGACGTGCAGCCCGTCCGCGACCAGCCGTCTGGCGACGGCGGCGCCGATCCCGCCAGCGCCGCCGGTCACCAGTGCCCGGCGTACCCGATCGGTCAACGCGTTGGCGTCTCGACGACCTTGCGAGCGGCGATGTCGTTGAGATCGATGACCTTCTCCTCCTCCGGCATCTCTGCCTTGGGCGGCAGCAGAAGCAGGGCACCGAAGGACACGACGCAGCAGCCGACGATGTACCAGCTGATCCACGTGCTCGACCCGGTCTTGTCCAGGATCCTCGCGGCGATCAGGGGTGCCGGGCCGCCGGCTATCACCGAGGCGAGCTGGTAGCCGAGGCCGGCACCGGAGTAGCGGACGTTGGTGCCGAACCGCTCGGCGATGAGTGACGCCTGCGGCCCGTACTGCATGTCGTGGAAGACCAGCGACAGCACGATCGCGAGGAGCACCAGGCCGGCCGTACCGGTGTCGAGCAGCCCGTAGTAGGGAAACGCGAACAGCGCGGTACACACGATGCCGATGCCGTACATGAGCCGGCGACCAATCAGGTCGGAGAGGAAGCCGAACAGAGGCACCGACACCAGGCCGATGGCCGCTGCGATGACCGTGTAGTTGAGCAGGGCGCCCTTGTCGAGCTTGACCTGGTCGACGCCGTAGGTCAGCACGAAGGTGATGAACAGGTAGAACGGCGCCTGCTCGGACATCCGCACGAACGCCGACGTGAGCACGTCGCGCGGCTGGGTCTTGATGACCTCGAGGACGGGCTGGCGGACGACCGCGTCCCGGGTGCGCACCGCGGAGAACTCCGGGCTCTCCAGCACGCGCAGCCGTACGTAGAGGCCGATCGCGACGAGGACCGCGCTCAGGAGGAACGGGACCCGCCACCCCCACGAGTCGAAGCCGTCGCCGGTCCAGGCCTCCATGATCTTCACCGCCCCCGTCGAGAGCAGCAGGCCCATCGGGACACCCATCTGCGGGAAGCTCGCCATCAGGCCGCGACGGCGCCGCGAGCCCCACTCCATCGCGAGCAGCACGGACCCGCCCCACTCGCCTCCGACGCCGACGCCCTGCGCGACGCGCAACAGGACCAGCAGCACCGGGGCAAGGACACCGAGGGTCGCGTACGTCGGCAGGCACCCGATCAGGAAAGTGCCGATCCCCATCAGCAGCAGGGTCGCGATCAGCGTGCCCTTGCGGCCGATCCGGTCGCCCAGGTGACCGAAGATCGCGGCCCCGATCGGCCGGGCCGCGAAGCCCACGAACTGGGTGCCGTACGAGAGCAGGATGCCAGCGACGTGCGACTGCCCTGGGAAGAACAGGTCGGGGAACACGAGTGCTGCGGCCGTGCCATAGAGGAAGAAGTCGTACCACTCGATGCTCGTGCCGACCGTGCTGGCGAACACGGCCTTGCGGCGCTGACCCCTCGTGAGTGCCTTCTCGTCGACCGACGCGTTCGCCGGGGTCGCAGGTGTCCCGGCTCCCGGGGGTGGCGTAGTGGCTGACATGCGGTCTGCTCCTCACCCGTGGTGACCGCGGCGACCGGCCGGCCGCCCGGCGGGAAGGCTCAGGAGCGGGCGCGCCCCGTGCAGCCCCCGTGGACCACCTCCCTCGATGCCCGATTGGTTGTGCCCGAAACATCCCGGTTTGAGCCGATGTCCGAGCGGTCTGCCGGTCCCCTTAGGCTCGCCGGCATGGCGGGCTTCGACCGGGCGACGGCCCTGCGCGGGGGCGAGCCGGGTCGCTACCGGGCCGAGCTGGACCCGCAGTGGTCGATCGCCGGCAAGCTCAACGGGGGCTACCTGCTGTCGCTGTGCGGCCGGGCCGCGGTGGCCGAGCTGAACACAGGGGGGCCGGACGGCGAGGAGGCCGCCTTCCCGCACCCGGTTGCGGCGAGCGCGCACTACCTCGCGTCGCCGGAAGCCGGCGAGGCCGAGCTCGACGTGACCGTGCTGCGCCGCGGTCGGCGTACCGGAGTCGCTCGGGTCGAGCTCGGCACGGAGACCGGCGTCTGCGTCGAGGCACTCGTCACCTGCGGCGGGCTGGACGACGGCGAGCCGTTCCACCAGGGCGCACCGCCGCCGGCGCTGCCGCCGATCGCCGACTGCCCGCGCCTGCCGGTCGAGGGCCCCGGGTTCCAGGTGCCGATGATGGCCGTGGTCGCCGAGCACCTCGACCCGGCGACGATGGGTTGGGCGGTCGGTCATCCCAGCCGGACCGGCGAGCTGCGGGGTCACCTGGTGCTCGACGACGGCCGGGAACCCGACCCGCTGTTCCTGCTGACGGTTGTCGACTCGTTCCCGCCGGCCAGCTTCGACCTCGGTCTCTCCGGCTGGGTCCCGACCATCGCCCTGACTGCCTACGTACGCGCGCTCCCGGCACCCGGTCCCCTGGCCGTGCGGCAGCGGGCCCGCCACGTCGCGGGCGGCCGGGTCGACGAGGACTGCGACGTCTGGGACTCCGCCGGGCACCTCGTCGCCAGCGGTTACCAGCTCGCCGGTGTGCGCCACCCATGACGACCGAGCCGGACGCGAACGCCGAGACGCTGCACACCTACGAGCAGGCCGCGGCGCTCTACCGCGAGCGCACCGTGCGCCGCAACGACGAAGCCGGCGACCTCGTCGCGCTCGTCGCGGCGCGCGCGCCGGTGGGTGCGGCTGTCCTCGAGGTGGGCAGCGGGCCCGGCCACGACGCGGACCGGCTCGAGGCGCTCGGGTTCGCGGTCCGGCGGACCGACGCCACCCGGTCCTTCGTCGAGCTCCAGCGCGCCGACGGCCACAAGATCGACGTGCTGGACGTGCGCACCGACGACCTCGGCGGGCCGTACGACGTCGTCTTCGCCCAGGCCGTGCTGTTGCACATCGACCGCGCCGAGCTGCCGCGAGTCCTCGCGCGCGCCCGGGCCGCCGTGCGACCCGGCGGTCTGCTCGCCCTGACCCTCAAGGAGGGCGACGGCGAGGAGTGGAGCAGCCACAAGGTCGAGCTGCCGCGCCACTTCACCTACTGGCGAGCCGAGCCTTTGCGCGCGGCGCTGGTCGGCGCCGGGTGGGAGCCGGTCGTGCTCGAGAGAACGTCTTCGACCTACGGCCCGTGGCTGCGCTCCCTGTCGCGCCGCCCCACGTTCCCTGCCTAGGCTCGAGCCCCGTGATGGGAACCCTCGAGCTGCACCCCGCGGTGGAGCGCCCCGACCTGCTCGCGCCGTCCGTCGCGGTCGCCGTGTCGGCGTACCCCGGTCTCGATGCCCAGGTCGCCGAGATCGACCCGGAGCTGGCCGACACCGCCGCGTTCTGCGAGCGGTACCTCGTCGGGCTCGACGTGTCGGCGAACTGCGTCGTCGTCCTGGGGCGCCGCGGCGGCGAGTCGCGGTTCGCGGCCTGCGTCCTGCTCGCCACCACGCGGGCCGACGTCAACGGCGTCGTCCGGCGGCGCCTCGACGCCCGTCGGGCGTCGTTCGCACCGATGGACGTCGCGGTGGCCGAGACGGGCATGGAGTACGGCGGCATCACCCCGCTCGGCCTGCCGCCGGGATGGTCGCTGCTGGTCGACGCCCGCGTCGTCGACGTACCGCTCGTGGTGGTCGGGTCGGGGCTGCGTCGCTCCAAGGTCGTGCTGCCCGGCGCGGCGCTCGCCCTCCTGCCCGGTGCCGAGGTGCTCGCCGACCTGGCGGCCGCACCTCCACCTTCATGAACACGGCTATTCGCTGGGTGTATAGTCGCGGCCGTGTCGACCCCCGAGGTCCTGCTGGCCGTGCTCCGCCGCGGCCCGGCGCACGGCTACGACCTGAAGCGGGACCACGACGAGTGGTTCCCGGACGGCCGCCCGCTCGCCTACGGCCAGGTCTACTCGACGCTGGCCCGGCTGGAGCGCGACGGCCTCGTCGAGGTCGTCGAGACCCGCACCGAGGGTGGCCCGGAGCGCACCGTCTACGCCGTCACCGAGGCCGGGGAGGCCCACGTGCAGACCTGGCTGTCGGACCCCGCACCAGCCGGCGGCGGCAGCACCGAGGAGATCGTGCGCAAGGCGATCGCCGCGCTGCGGACCGGGGCCGACCCGGCGCCGTTCCTCGTCGCACAGCGCGCCGCGCACCTGCGCCGGATGCGGGCCCTCGCCGACGAGCCGGTCGCTGACCCGGTGGCCGGGCTCGCGCGCGACCACCTCGTCGCCCATCTCGACGCAGACCTGCGCTGGCTCGACCTCGCCGTCGCGCGAACGTCCCAGGCCACCACCAACCCGGCGGCACCAGTGGGGGGCACCCGATGACCGCACCGAACGAGGACACCGCGATCGAGCTGGTCGGTGTCGAGCACGCCTACCGCCGTACCGTCGCGCTGCGCGGCGTGAGCCTGCGCGTCGACGCCGGCGAGGTGGTCGCTGTGACCGGCCCGAGCGGCTGCGGCAAGTCCACCGCGCTGCACGTCGCCGCCGGCATCCTGCGACCGCAGGGCGGCATGGTCCGGATCCTCGGCCGGGATCTCGCGGACCTCGACGAGACCGCGCGCACCCTGCTGCGCCGACGCCGGGTCGGCATCGTGCTGCAGTTCGGCCAGCTCGTGCCGGACCTCACCGTGCTCGACAACGTCGCGTTGCCCCTCCTGCTCGACGGGTACGACCGGTTCGCCGCCCGCACCGCGGCACGAGGCTGGCTCGTTCGGGTCGGCCTCGACGGCGAGGCGGACACGCCCAGCGCCGAACTCTCCGGAGGGCAGGGCCAACGCGCAGCCGTGGCGCGCGCACTGGTGACCGGACCGTCCGTGGTGCTGGCGGACGAGCCGACCGGGAGCCTGGACACCGTCGGCGGGGAGCAGCTGCTCGACCTGCTGCTCGCGGCGGCCCGTGAGCGCGGGGCCGCCGTGGTGCTCGTGACCCACGACAACGTGGTCGCGTCCCGGGCCGACCGCGAGGTCCGCCTGCTCGACGGGCACGTCGCGACGGAGGCCGTCCTCCGATGAGGCTCAGCGGCGCGCTGCTGCTCGCCCGACCGGCCAGCTCCGCCGACCGGACCCGGTCCCTGCTGGTGGCCACCACCACCGGCGTCGCGGGGGCCTTGCTCGTGGCGGCCGCGCGGATCGCCCGGCTCAGCCTCGACACCGACGGCAGCTCGTCCGGCTATGGCTTGATACCGCGGACGGGGTCCGAAGGGCTGGTTCCCTACGTCTCGCAGGCCGGCCTGCGACCAGGCGTCGTTCTCGGCGTACTGCTGCTGACCGTTCCGGTGCTGGCACTGGCCGTCCAGGCACTGCGGACGGGGTCGGTGGCGCGTGACCGCAAGCTGTCGTCGGTGCGGTTGGCCGGCGCGACACCGGGAGAGGTACGCCGGATCGCAGCCGTCGAGGCAGGAGGCGCTGCGCTGCTGGGCGGTCTGCTCGCCGGCCCCGTGTACCTGGTGCTCTACGTCCTGCTCGGAGCGCTGCCCAGCGCCGGTCACCGGCTCCTCCCGTCTCCCGACAGGGTCGACCTGCTCGGTTGGCTCGCGGTGGTCGTCCTCACTCTGCTCGGCGGCCTCGTCGCCGGCGGGCTCGTCGCCCGGCGCATCGTGGTCGATCCGCTCGGCGTCCGGCGCCGCACCCGGGATGTGCCGCCGGGACGGGTGGCTCTTGCGGTGACCCTGCTCTCGGCCGCGGGCCTGGTCACCGGCGTGACCGTGGTGAGGCTGGGGCCGGCGCACTGGTGGTTCCCGATGGTTCTGGTCCTCGTCTCGTTGCTGGTCATGGTCTTCGCGGGAGCACCTGCGGCAGTCGCGGCACTGGGTCGTCGGAGAGCTCGTAGCGCGGACGCGGCCGACCTGCTCGCGGGACTCCGTGTCGCCGCCGCTCCGCGCAGCAACGGTCGGGTGGCCGCCGTGCTGTTGGTCTGCGGCGTCGCCTTCGGGGTGCAAGCCGTCCTCGTCGGCGACCTGCTGCACGAGCACGATCTCGGCGAGGACGCATCCTTCTACCTCGGCGGCCACGCGCTCGCGGCAGCCGGCGTCGTCGTCGCCCTCGCGGTCGCCGTCGTGACGCTGGTGGTCGGCATGTCCGACGCGCTGCTCGAGGCCCGCCGGCCACTCGCGGCCCTGCGCGCGCTCGGCGTCCAGGAGTCCGAGCTCGAGAGGTCCTTGCGCGCCCAGAGCTCCACCGGGACCGTGCTGGCGGTAGTCCTCGGCACCCTGCTCGGGGCTGTCGGCATCACGACGCTGATCGCCGGGGACGGTGAGTGGTCGCACGAGGCCGGCCGGGCGGCCCTGCCGGTCGCCGCCACCGCGCTCGTCACGGCCCTGCTCGTGCGACTCCTCGTCCACGGGTCCGCCCGGCTGCTGCGTGGCGCGCTGCGGGCCGCCACCGATCCCGAGAACCTGCGGGTCGCCTGACGACCTGTCGGAGCACCGCGAGCGCGACGGCCCGGCGACGGGGCGGGCCGTCGCGCCCCTCCCCCGTGCTGCCCAGGAACCTCCCAGGCCGCTTCACCACGCTCAGGCGGACCGCACGGCGTAGCGTCCGAGCGCAACCATGGCCGTGCGCGTGCTCGCCGCGCCCCTGCTGGAGGATCTCGTGACGCACCGGCTGCTCGTCGTCGAGGACGAACGGTCCCTCGCCGAGATGCTGGTGCGGCTGCTGCGCGAGGAGGGTTACCAGACCGACTCCGCCTACGACGGGCAGGCCGGCCTGCACCGGGCGCTGGTCGGCAGGTACGACGGCCTGGTGCTCGACCGCGGCCTGCCGGCCATCGAGGGCGTGGACCTGCTGCGCCGGCTGCGGCGCAGTGGGGTGACCGCGCCGGTCCTCATGCTCACCGCGTACGACACCGTGGCGGACCGGGTCGAGGGGCTCGACGCCGGAGCGCAGGACTACCTCGGCAAGCCCTTCGACGTGGATGAGCTGCTCGCGCGGGTCCGCGCGATGCTCCGTCGTACCGAGGCACCGGCAGACGGCGACGTGGTGGAACTGGGGACCCGCCGGCTCGAGGTCGCCTCGCGGCTCGTGGTGGGTGGCCCGGAACCGGTGGGCCTCTCGGAGCGGGAGGCTGCGCTGCTGCAGACCCTGGCCCGTCGGCCGAACCGGGTGTTCACCCGCGAGGAGCTACGGGACCGGATCTTCGCCGACGCCGAGACCGAGGCGGTGGTCGAGACCTACGTCTCCTACCTGCGGCGCAAGCTGGGCGCGCGGGCCGTGCTCACCGTGCGCGGGGTCGGTTACCGGATGGGCTCGGCATGACCCGCCGCGGCGAGACCCAGCCCGAGGACCGCGTGCTCCGCCACGCCACGTTGCGACTGACTGTGTTCACCGCTGCCGCTATCACCGCGATCCTGGTGGTGGTCGGCGTCGTCGCCGCCGGCGTGGTGTTGCGGGAACAACGCCACGAGGCCCATGACGCCGTGCGGTCCGCCGTCGTCGACCTCGACGACGTGTCCGACGCGCCCACCGGCACCTCGGTCTGGGTCTACCAGCCAGGGCGACCGGTCCGCACCAGTCCTTCCGCCCCGACGTGGCTCCCCGTCCGGTCCGGGCTGGCGGCGGTCCCGGCCGCCGGCGACCGCGACGAGCGGACGGTGCGAAGGGCGGGCGTCGACTACCGGGTCCTGTCCGTGCACCGCGGCTCGGTGCTGGCGCAGGCGGCCGTGACCACTGAGACGCAGTCCCTCGAGCGGGACCGGCTGGTGACCGGCCTGATCGTCGCCGAGGTGGCGGGGCTGCTGCTCAGCGTGCTGCTCGGCGGGCTGATCGCCCGACGCGCCATGCGACCGCTCGCCGTGGCGGTGGCCCGGCAGCGCAGGTTCGTCGCCGACGCGTCGCACGAGCTGCGTACGCCGATCACGTTGCTTTCGACCCGCGCCCAGCTGCTCGAGCGGTCACTGCGCCGAACCGGCGCCACCGCACAGCAGGAGGAGGCAGCGGCCCTGGTCGCCGACGCGCACCGGCTCTCCGAAGTCGTCGAGGACCTCCTGCTGTCGGCATCGCTCGGCGAGCACCCGGCCCGCAAGGAGCACGTGGACCTGACCGAGCTGGCCCACGCCTCGACGGCGGCGGCCTCGGCGTACGCCGGTGCCCGAGGAGTCACCCTCGTCGTCGACGCGGACGAGCCGGCCCCGGTCGACGGCGCACCGGGCCCACTGCGTCGGGTGCTCGACGCCCTCGTCGACAACGCCGTCGCGCACACTCCCCCGGGCGGCCACGTCGTGATCCGGGTGTCGGCCGGGCCGCCGGCGCGGGTCCAGGTCGTCGACGACGGGGTGGGCATCGATCCCGAGGTGGCGCCCCGGCTCTTCGACCGGTTCGCCCACGGGTCCAGCACCGGCGACCGGCAGCACTTCGGGCTCGGCCTGGCCCTGGTCCGTGAGGTCGTGGAGGCCCACGACGGTGATGTGGCCGCCGCCCCCACTCCGGGGGGCGGGGCCACCTTCACCGTCACGCTGCCTGCGGGAGCCTGACCTCGTCGTCGGTGTCGTCGGCCCGCTCGCTCGCGGCCGGCCCGGCGATCCGCAGCGCCGTCCAGCCGATGACACCCGCCGAGGCGGCCGCCAGCGCCCCCACCACGAAGGCGGCGTGGTAGCCGCCGGTCAGTGCCACGGCCTGGGCCGCTCCGGACCGCGCCAGGTCCCCGGTGCGGGCCGCGGCGACGCTGGCGAGCACGGCCAGGCCGAGCGCGCCGCCCATCATGAACGAGGTGTTGACGACACCGGAGGCGAGACCGGCGTCGGCCGGCCTTGCGTCGCTCATCGCCGCGAGCAGCACCGGGTTGAAGGCCATCCCGGCGCCGACACCGAGCAGCAGCATCGCGGGGAGTACGTCGGTCAGGTAGTCGCCGCCCACCGGCGCCCGGGCGAAGAGCACCAGGCCTGCAGCGGCGAGCAGCAACCCGATCCCGAGCGGCGCACGGACGCCGAACCGCATGACCAGCTTGGCGGAGAGCCCGAGCGAGAACGCGCCCATCACCAGGTTCGCCGGCAGGAAGGACAGCCCGACCTGCAGGGGGCTGTAGCCGAGCACGAGCTGCAGGTAGAGCGCCGACAGGAAGAACCAGGCGAACATGGCGGCCGCCCACAGCACACCGACGATGTTGGAGACCGCGAGGTTGCGGCGGCGGAACAGGGCCAGCGGCACGAGCGGCGCTTCGACGGTGGACTCGATCCGCAGGAAGACGGCCAGCATCGCCACCGAAGCGAGCAGCACGCCCAGTGTCCGCGCCGAGGTCCAGCCCGCGGCGTTCCCGCCGACGATGCCGAAGACTGCGAGCATCAGGGCCACCGTCACCGTCACCGCACCGGCCACGTCGATGCTCCCCCGCGGCCTAGTCTCGTCGGCGGCCGGCAGGATGCGGGTCGCGAGGACGAGCACGGCGGCGCCGATGGGCACGTTGACCAGGAAGATCCAGTGCCAGTCGAGACTGTCGGTGAGGACACCACCGAGCAGTACGCCGATGCTCCCGCCGCCCGCGGCGACGAAGCCGATGAAGCCCATCGCCTTGGCCCGCTCGGCCGGCTCGGTGAACAGCGTCATGACCAGGGACAGCGCGACGGCGCTGACCACGGCGCCGCCGAGACCCTGCACGGCCCGCGCCACGACGAGGGTCGCCGCCGAGCCGGCCAGCCCGCAGACCACCGACGCGGCGGTGAAGCACGCGATCCCGGTGACGAACATCCGGCGGTGCCCGAGCAGGTCACCGAGGCGGCCGCCGAGCAGCAGGAAGCCGCCGAACGTCAGCAGGTAGGCGTTGACAACCCACGCCAGCGACGACTCGGAGAAGCCGAGGTCCTGGCGGATCGACGGGAGCGCGACGTTCACGATCGTCGTGTCCAGCACGATCATCAGGTTGCCGAGGCAGAGCACGCCGAGGGCGAGCCAGCGGGCGCGGCCCTCGATCGGTGTCGTGGTGTTCATCAGGTCCTCCGGGGCGGCACGTTGGTGCGGTCGCTGTCGGAGGGGTAGACCGCTGGGCAGCCCGCGGCTCATCGGTCGCGCGCAGATTGGTCGGGCGCGACCTCCCGGCAAGGCGCTGCGGGACGCCGTCAGGCGTCGATGTGCAGCGGCATCCCGAACATCGGGAAGAACGCCGCGGTGTCGAGGAAGAAGATGATGCCGCGGATGCGGTCACCGTCCAGGTCGAGCACCTGCATGGACCACGCCGACTTGCCGCCGCCGGCCGGGTCGGGCTTGTACTGCGCGAAGGCCGGCGCACCGTTGGCCCACGTCGGCACCAGGGTGGAGCCCTCGCAGCCGTAGCCCGGACCGAGGCACCACTTCACGATGTCGTCGTGGGTCTGCAGCCACAGCTCGTACGGCGGCATCGACCACGACGCGTCCTCGGCGAGCAACGCCGTCAGCTTGGCCATGTCGTAGGTCTCGAACGCCTCGACGTACCGCGACAGCAGAGCGCGCTGCTCGTCGTCGAGCGGAGCGGAGGCGGGCACGTCCTCGGCGGTCCGCTCGTCGGTCGCGAGGGTCGCGCGGGCGCGTTGCAGCGCGCTGTTGACCGACGCGACGGTGGTGCCGAGCAGGTCCGCCACGTCGGCGGCGGACCACTGCAGCACCTCGCGCAGGATGAGCACGGCCCGCTGGTTGGGCGGGAGCAGCTGCAGCGTCGTCACGAAGGCGAGCCGGATCGAGTCGCGCAGCTCGGTGACTGCCGCCGGGTCGGCGTCGGCGGGGACCACGCGCTCGTCGGGGATCGGCTGGAGCCACGCGACCTCTGGCAGCGCCGGACCCAGGGTGGAGTCCGCGGAGACGGCCGGCCCCATGTCCATCGGCAGTGCGCGCCGCTGCCGCCCGTCGAGCAGGTCGAAGCACACGTTGGTGGCGATCTTGTACAGCCAGGAACGTAGCGAGGACCGGCCCTCGAACTTCTCCATCGACTTCCACGCCCGGACCATCGTGTCCTGCACGGCGTCCTCGGCCTCGAAGGACGATCCGAGCATCCGGTAGCAGTAGCCCGTGAGCTCGCGGCGATGCGCCTCGAGCTGGTCATCCAGAGGCGTGGCCAGGTCGGTCATGCGGCTCCCCCAGTCGGCAGGCGGTCGTTCACCACCCTAGGTCCCGCCGCCGACAGACGCAGCGCGGGTCAGCCCGCGACGTGGGTGTCGACCCAGTCGGCGAGGGGGCGCACCGCGCGCCAGGCGGCCCGTACCTCGTCCCCGGCCCGCGGAGTGCCCAGCCAGTCCGGCGCGCCGTAGCGGCGGGACACCATCAGGGAGCGGCAGCGCAGCAGCTCGATCCGCGGGTGGTCGGCCGGGTAGCCGCGCGGTGCCCGGCTCAGCTCGTCACCGCGCACGTCGAAGCCCTGCTCCGTGAGCGCCGCCACGACGCCCGCGATCTCCGGCCCGGTCACCTCGTCGTCGACGGCCGCGCGGAACCGGTGCACCTGGGCCGGCTCGTGCGCCCGCCACCCCCCGCCGGCGAGCAGGCCCTCGGCGTCGAGCTGCAGGTACCAGCCGACGCCGGTGACCCGACCGACGAAGGCAGCCTGGTGCGTCTTGTACGGCGTCTTGTCCTTGCTGAAGCGCACATCACGGTACGGACGGAACAGCTTGGCCGGCCCGAACTCGGCCTCGAGCTCGTCGAGCAGCGCCTGCATCGGGTCGCGCACCTGGCTCTCCCAGACCGCCTTGTGGTCGGTCCAGAACGCCTTGGAGTTGTCGGCCTCGAGCCCCGCGTACAGCTCGAGCGCCTGGTCACTGAAACCGGCGAAGCCTGCCACGGCGCCACCTTCACACACGGCGCCACGATCGCGAGCAGCAAGGGGCGCCCCGTCGTCGTACCCTCAGCGACGCGAGGAGGTGCCGATGGGCCAGTTCGAGATCGGCCGGGACGGGCCGTCGCTGGTGGTCGCAGCCGTCGACGGCAGCCCCTCGTCGCTGCGCGCAGGGGCGTACGCCGCCGGCCTGGCCCGTCGCCAACGGTCGGTGCTCGTCGTCGCCCACGTCATCACGACGCCGGCGTTGCTCGGCGTCGCCGGGGCCACGACGATCGGGGCGATCAGCTCGGTCGACGAGACGCTCGACGAGGTCGCCGAGGACCTGCGCCGGCAGGTGGAGACGGAGTCTGCCCGGATCGGCCTCGAGGCCCGCTTCCGCGCGGAGCGGGGTGACGCGTACACCGAGCTGGTCCGCATCGCCGACGACGAGCGGGCCGACCTCGTCGTCGTCGGCGCCTCGGCCCGCGCCGGGCACCGGCTGGTCGGCTCGATCGCGGTGCGCCTGGTGCGCGCCGGCCGGTGGCCGGTGACCGTCGTCCCCTAGGTACTTAGGATCGCCGTCATGAGTGCAGCAGACGCGTTCCCGAACCCCTACCCGCTGCTCGGCGAGGTGCCCTCGTTCGAGGTGACCAGCTCCGACTTGACGGACGGCGCCGAGATCCCGCCGGCCCAGCGGTCCGGCATGTTCGGCGTCGAAGGCGGCGCCGACATCTCTCCGCAGCTGTCGTGGTCGGGCTTCCCCGATGCAACCCAGAGCTTTGCGGTGACCATCTACGACCCCTGCGCGCCCACGGCGAGCGGCTTCTGGCACTGGGTGGTGGCCGAGCTGCCCGTGAGCGTGACGTCGCTGCCGACCGGTGCCGGCAGCGAGGGCGGCGCACTGCCCGACGGTGCCTTCCACCTGCGCAACGACGCCGGCTTCCCCGGCTTCGTCGGCGCCGGCCCGCCGCCGGGCCACGGCGACCACCGCTACTACGTGGTCGTGCACGCGGTCGACGTACCGACCCTCGAGGTGCCGCAGGAGGCGAGCCCCGCCTTCCTGGGCTTCAACCTGTTCTCGCACACGCTCGCCCGGGCGATCCTCGTGTCGACGTTCGGTCACTAGACCCAGAGCACCAGCACCAGCGCGAGCACCGCGGCGAGCACGACGCCGACGGTCACCGGCGTGATCGCCCGTGACCGTGGCAGTACGTCGCCGCGGCGCATCGCCGCGTCGACCTCTCGCCAGCGCAGCCGCGCCGCGACGGCCAGGATCAGCCCGACGACGACGAGCAGGACGCCGATGAGCCGGCGCAAACCTTCGTGGCCCGCGTGCGGCAGCGCACCGACGACGGCCACCCCACCTGCGAGCAGCGCCAGCGCGGTGCGGACATAGGCGAGATAGGTGCGCTCGGCCGCCAGCGACATCCGGTAGTCGGGCTCGCCCTCGCGTTGCCGGTCCGCCGGGTGGTCGGTCACGCGGTCATCGTGGCACCCCGGCGCGCCGGAACGCTCTGCGAGACTGGCCGACGTGGTGATCGACACCGTCGGCTACCTCGGCCCCCTGGAGGTGCGGGCCGGTGGGCAGCAGGTCGACGTCCCCGGCCAGCGGCTGCGGCTGCTCCTTCTTCGCCTCGCGGTCGCTGCGGGCCGCCCGGTGAGCTCCACGGACCTGGTGGACACGGTCTGGGAGGACGAGCCGCCGGCCGACCCGGCCAACGCCCTCCAGTCGCTGGTGTCCCGGCTGAGGCGCACGCTCGGTGGCCCGGGCACGGTCGAGCAGGGACCCAGCGGCGGCTACCGCCTGGTTGTCGACCCGGGAGCGGTGGACGCGGTCCGGTTCGCCGGCCTCGCCGCCGAGGGCCGCAAGCTGCTGAGCGACGGGGCGTACGACGACGGGGCCCGCGTCCTGCGCGAGGCGCTGGCCCTGTGGCGGGGCGAGCCGCTCGCCGACGACCCGTCGCCGGCCGCGGGCACCGAGCGCACCGGCCTGGCCGAGCTGCGGCTGCAGGTTCAGCGCGACCTGGCCGAGTCCGAGGTCCGGGCCGGCTGCGCGGCGGAGGTGCTCCCCCAGCTCGAGGCACTGGTCGCGGACCACCCGCTGCGCGAGGACCTCGTGCTGGTCCAGATGGAGGCGCTGGCCGCCGACGGTCGCCCGGCCGAG
>DASYEF010000151.1:0-10714 GCA_036499185.1 Actinomycetes bacterium
ACCCAGGTCGCCGCGACGAAGACATAGCGCGCGGCCCCGATCGCGAGCACCCACCAGCCGGTCGTGCTGGCGACGTACCCGCTGAGCACGAGGATGAGGAACGCGTCGACCTCCATGTCGAACCGGGCGCCGAGCTCGGAGGCGGTGCCCGACCGCCGCGCCACCAGACCGTCGACGGCGTCGAGCACGAGCGCGGTCGCCGCGAGGGTCACCAGGGTGCCGACCGGTGCGGAGCCGCCCGCGACACCGGCCGCGCTCAGCGCGGCCACGCCGCCGACGAGGACCGCCCGGGTCAGTGTCACGGTGTCCGCCGGGCCCAGCCGGTACGCCGGTCGGCGGGCCAGCGCCGCGGCCAGCGCGACGGCGCCGCCGGTCCCGGCCGCCACCCCCGCGACCCAGCCGGGCGCGCCGAGTCCCACCGTGGCGGCGAGCGCGACGAGCAGCACCAGCAGCGCGAGCAGGCCGAGGACCGGCCCGGTGTGAACCCGACGCACGGTCCCTCCGTGTCTAGGCGGACGATGTCTAGCCGGACGATCAGTTGTACGGTCCCGGCTCACCAGGGGTTCAGTCATCCTGGCTCAGCCGACGCGTGGGAGGGGTGCGGCCCGTGACGGAGGAGGCGCGCGCGTTCTGGCTCACGGAGCCGGGCCGCGGCGAGATCCGCCCCGCACCGCTGCGCGCGGCGGAGCCGGGCGAGGTCCTCGTCCGTACCCTGCGGACCGGGGTGAGCCGGGGCACCGAGACCCTGGTGTTCCGTGGCGAGGTGCCGGCCGACCAGTACGCGACGATGCGTGCGCCGTTCCAGGAGGGCGACTTCCCCGGACCGGTGAAGTACGGCTACCTCAACGTGGGTGTCGTCGAGGACGGCCCGGGCGAGCTGGTCGGCCGCACCGTCTTCTGTCTCTACCCGCACCAGACGGCGTACGTCGTGCCGGCGGCCGCCGTCAGCGTGGTGCCCGACGACGTGCCCTCCTCCCGGGCGGTGCTCGCAGGCACGGTCGAGACCGCGGTCAACGCGCTGTGGGACGCGCGGCCGCTGGTCGGTGACCGGGTCACCGTCGTGGGTGCGGGCATGGTCGGGTGCTGCGTGGCGCGGCTGCTCGCCCGGATGCCCGGCGTCCAGGTCGCACTCGTCGACGTCGACGCGTCGCGCGCGGACGTGGCGGCGCCGCTCGGCACCGACTTCTGTACACCCGACGACGCGGTCGGCGGCCGCGACCTCGTCGTGCACACCAGCGCGACGTCGGCCGGCCTGCAGCTGTCGCTGGACCTGCTCGCGCGCGAGGGCACCGTGCTCGACCTGAGCTGGTACGGCGACCGACCGGTCGAGCTCTCGCTGGGCGGGGCGTTCCACTCGAGCCGGCTGACGGTGCGCGCCAGCCAGGTGGGGACGGTGTCGCCCGCTCAGGGCGGTCGGCGTACCTATGCCGAGCGGCTCGCACTCGCCCTGGACCTGCTGCGCGACCCGGCCTTCGACGCGGTGCTCACGGGGGCGTCGCGGTTCGAGGAGCTGCCCGACGTGATGGCCGCGCTGGCCGACGGGAGCCTCCCGGCGCTGTGCCACACGATCACCTACGGCGAAGGGTAGGAACCGTGTTCAGCGTGACGGTCCGCGACCACGTGATGGTGGCGCACAGCTTCACCGGCGAGGTGTTCGGGCCGGCACAACGCCTGCACGGCGCGACGTTCGTGGTCGACGCGACGTTCCGCGGGGAGGAGCTCGACGCGGACGGCATCGTCGTCGACATCGGGCTGGCGGGTGTGCAGCTGCACGAGGTGCTGGCCGACCTCACCTACCGCAACCTCGACGACGAGCCGGCGTTCGCGGGACGCAACACGACGACCGAGGTCGTGGCGCGGGAGATCGCCGACCGGCTGGCCGACCGGGTGCACGCGGGGTCCCTCGGCGATGCCGCGCGGCGGCTGGCCGGGATCGTGGTGACCCTGCACGAGTCGCACATCGCGTGGGCGAGCTACGAACGGACGCTGTGAGCGCAGCCGCCGCCGAGCTCCACGTCGTCGTACCGGAAGGTGTTGACGACCTGCGGCGGCCCAGTGGCGGCAACGTCTACGACCGGCGGGTGTGCGACGCCCTGGAACAGCTCGGCTGGTCGGTCCGCGAGCACGCGGTTGCTGGACGCTGGCCGTCGCCGGACGCGGCCGCCCACGACGGGCTGGCGGCGACGTTGCGCGTTGTGCCCGACGGCGGGCTGGTGCTGGTCGACGGGCTGGTCGCGTCGGCCGCGCCCGACGAGCTGGCCGCCGCGGCCGGGCGACTGCGGCTGGTCGTGCTCGTGCACCTGCCGCTGGGCGTCGACGGCGACGAGCGGACCCGCGCCGCGGAGCGAGCCGCATTGTCCTGGGCTGTCGCAGTGGTCGCGACGAGCAGGTGGACCCGCGGGTGGCTGGTCGAGACCTACGCGCTCGCTCCGGGGCGGGTGCACGTGGCCAGGCCGGGCGTGGATGCGGCCGAGCTGGCAGTGGGTACGCCGGCGGGCGGGCAGCTGCTCTGCGTGGCCGCGGTGACGCCGGTCAAGGGGCAGGACCTGCTCATGGGGGCGCTGGCCGGGATCGCCGACCTGTCGTGGGAGTGCGACTGCGTCGGGGCACTCGACCTGGACGCCGGCTTCGTCGACCGGGTCCGTGGGCTGGCCCAGGCCGGTGGGATCGCGGACCGGGTCCGGTTCACCGGGCCGCTGACCGGGGCGGACCTCGACCGGGCCTACGCCGGGGCCGACCTGCTGGTTCTGGGATCGCGCGCCGAGAGCTTCGGCATGGTCGCGACCGAGGCGCTGGCCCGGGGGCTGGCGGTGGTGGCGCCGTCGGTCGGCGGGCTGGCTGAGGCGCTCGGTCGCGCTGGCGACGGCACCGTGCCAGGTCTGCTGGTCGCGCCGGGGGACCCGGAGGCGCTCGGCGCGGCGCTGCGGGGCTGGCTGACCGGCGTACCACTGCGGGAGCGGCTCCGGGCGGCCGCGCGGGAGCGCTGTACCTCGTTGCCTACCTGGGCCGACACCGGGCAGGCCCTGGCCCGCGCCCTCTCGGTGGCCCGGCTCGGCGGTGCGGGTGAACCGGCAGGCGGCGGGGACCGTAGGTCCACGTAGGGGCGGCTACGGGGGGCGCTGCAGCCACCACCATGGTCACGTCGAGCAGAACGGAGCCGCTGCCATCAACCGGACGCTGTGGCGATGGGTGCGCCTGGGCTGCGGCGCGGCGATCCTCGCTGTGCTCGTCGCGCGGGTGGGCACGGGCCCGTTCGTCGACGCGCTGCGCATGACGAGCCTCTGGTCGCTGGTGGCGGGTACGGCGGTGGCCGCGCTGACCACCGTCTGCGGTGCCTGGCGGTGGCGTCTCGTCGCGCGCGGGCTGGGCGACGAGCTGCCCTTGCGTTCGGCCGTCGCGGCCTACTACCGCTCCCAGCTGCTCAACGCGACATTGCCGGGCGGTGTCGTCGGTGACGTGCACCGCGGCGTACGCCATGGCCGCGAGGTCGGCGCGCTGGGTCGCGGGCTGCGCTCGGTCGCGTGGGAGCGCTCCCTCGGCCAGGTGGTGCAGATCTCGGTGACGGTGGTCGTGCTGCTCATGCTGCCCTCGCCGCTGCGGGCGGCGGCCGTGGTCGCGGCCGTCGTCGCAGTGGTCATCGGGCTCGGGCTGGTCGCGCGCAGCAGCTGGCGGCACGCGTCCGGGCGGGTTGGCGACGACGACACCGAGGGTCACATCGCCGCATGGCCGGCCCGGCTGCGGCGCGTCGTGACCGGCGACCTGCGCGGGATCCTGCGCGGGCGCCACGCGTCGTGGGGCATCGCCCTCACCTCGGTCGCGGCGCTGCTCGGCCACGCGGTCGTCTTCCTGCTCGCGGTCCAGGCGACGGGGGCATCGCTGCCCGCCGCGCAGCTCATGCCGTTGACCCTGATCGTGCTGACCGCGTCCGCGGTGCCGACCAACGTCGCCGGCTGGGGGCCGCGCGAGGGGGTCGCCGCCTGGGCGTTCGCGGCCTACGGGCTCACCGCCGCGCAGGGCGTCACGACCGCCGCCGTGTTCGGCGTCCTCGTGCTGGTGGGAACCCTCCCCGGCGTGGCCGTGCTCCTCGTCGACCTGGTGGCCCGGCGCTCCGCCGGCGTCGCGATGGAGGGCGGCCCGCAGATGGCGGGCCCTCCGGCGACATACGGGCATCAGAGCGGGGTAGACGACGGTGGTGGCACCGAGGGGGACCGTCGACTCGCCGGGATCGGCCGTGGCTGATCGTCCGTACACCGTCCTCAGCGCCGGGATCTCGCTGGACGGTTACCTGGACGACGGGTCGGAGCAGCGGCTCGTCCTGTCCAACGACGCGGACCTCGACCGGGTCGACGCGGTCCGCGCGACGTGCGACGCGATCCTGGTCGGGGCCGGCACGGTCCGCAAGGACAACCCGCGGCTGCTGGTGCGCAGCCGGGCCCGCCTGGCCGAACGGTCCGCCCAGCGGCGTACCCCGACACCGGTCAAGGTGACCGTCACCGGCAGCGGGGACCTGGACCCCTGCACCGACTTCTTCGGCGCCGGGGACACCGAGAAGCTGGTCTACTGCGCGACCTCGGTGCTGGCGGCGACGCGCGAGCGGCTGTGCTCGGTGGCCACCGTGGTCGACGGCGGTGTGCCGGTGGTCATGCGGGGTGTCAGCGAGGACCTGCACGCGCGGGGGGTGCGGCGGCTGCTCGTCGAGGGCGGCGCGACCGTGCACACCCAGTTCCTCACCGACGGGCTGGCCGACGAGCTGCAGCTCGTCGTCGCGCCGTTCTTCGTCGGCGACTCGAGTGGCCGGCGGTTCGTCGACGACGGGCGCTTCCCGTGGAACGCCGACCGGCGCGCGAACCTCGTCGACGTACAGCGCATCGAGGACGTCGTCCTGCTGCGCTACTCGCTCTCGTCCCGGTTCGGTACGCCGTGAGGGCCCGTCGACGGGGTGCTCGCCGCGCGCCGGCCGCAACCATCCGTTCGCAGGTCACCCTGCCGCTGCGGCTGGGCGGTGGTCCAGCGACGACGGCGCGGGTCTTCACCTTCGACGGTCTCGTCGACGGGCGCGAGCACCTGGCGATCGGCCTCGGCGACCGGGCGCTGCCCGTGGCCCCGTCGCGCACGACGCCGCCGCTGGTCCGGCTGCACAGCGAGTGCCTCACCGGCGACGTGCTGGGCAGCGAGCGCTGCGACTGCGGGCCGCAGCTCGCCGAGGCCGTGGCGCGGATCGATGCCGAGGGTGGCTACCTCTTGTACCTGCGCCAGGAGGGCCGGGGCATCGGGCTGTACGCCAAGCTGGATGCGTATCTGCTCCAGGACTCCGGCCTCGACACCTACGACGCCAACGTCGCGCTCGGCTACCCGGCGGACGAGCGCGACTACACCGTTGCCGCGCAGATGCTCGCCGCGCTGGGTGTAGGGCGGGTCGCGCTGTTGGGCAACAACCCGGACAAGGGCAACCAGCTCGAGCAGCTCGGCGTCGTGGTCACCGAACGGGTCCCGACCCGGGTGCACTTGAGCGCGGCCAACGCGCGCTACCTCGCGACCAAGGCCGACAAGGGCGGGCACACCCTCGACCTCACGGCCCCGAACGTGTCAGCCCCTCGACGACCTATTGGTCGTTCTCCGGCTGACAAGGGACCGGTCGACGTAGCCGATGGCGCGGATCGTCAGCGCCGTCGCGTGGCGCACCGGATGCAGGTGGTGGCCGCCGGCCGGGCCGCGAGACGCTCCGGGGCGATCGGCTCGCCGCAGGACTCGCAGCGCCCGTAGGTGCCCGCGGCGACACGGGCCAGCGCCTGGTCGAGCGTCTCGATCTGGGCCCGGGTCTCGTCGAGCAGAGCCATCGCCTGCGCGCGCTCGAAGGCGACGGTCGCGCCCTCGACGTCGTGCTCGTCGTCGGTCGCCCCGCCCTTGGCCGACTCGACGATCGCCTCCACGTCACGGCGCAGCGACTCGGCCCGACCGGCAGCCGCGACGCGTTCGGCGACGAGTCGTGACTCGGCCTCGGCGTTCGAGTCCTGCGGTCGTGGGGCGATGCGAGTTCGCGCGACGGTCATGCCGGGCCCAACGCCTACTCGGGTACGCCGTGTTCCGCCGGCGCCGAGTTCTTGCCGAGCCTTAACCGGACCGTCACAGTCCCACCCCGCGGGGTCGACCACGTCAAGCACGTGGGCGGACGCCGCAGCACGCGTGCGCGGGTGGCGAGGTGTCCGCGGGCGTCCTGTCGCGGCCGGGAAGGCGCCCAGCGGGCCTTACTGGAGGTAGCCCTCGACCTCGGAGACGGGACGGGCCTCGGCGGCGTCCGGGTTCTCACCGGCGTCGCGGCGGGCCTCGCGCTGGCGGAGCAGGTCCCAGCACTGGTCGAGGGACTCCTCGACCTGGCGCAGGGCGGCGCGGTCCTCGTCGGAGCCGCCCAGGGCGAGGCTGCTGCGCAGCTGGTGCTCGCGTTCGACGAGCGCGCTGATGTCGTGGTGGATGTTCGCGTCGGTCATGGCGACCATCGTCGCCGGTGGGCGACCGGATCGCCAGCGGGCCGGCCCATCCGTCGTACCGGAGTCCAGGTCGGACGGGGGCTTCGCCGTCACCGACTACATGGTCACCATGGGCGAGGACTTCGGCACGTTCACCGACGGTGATGGCCGCACAGCGACCTTCACCGGCGTCCCGGCCGGCTCGCACACGGTCTCGGTGAGCGGGTTCAACGTCAACGGCATGTCGGTGGAGGCCGGCGCTCAGGTGACCGTCCTCAACCCGGTCGTCGTCACCCCTCCGGTGGTCATCCCGCCGATCGTCGCCCCGGTTGTGACGGCACCCAGCGTGCCGCGCACGGTGACTGAGGTCGTGGCTCGCGGCGGCAAGGCGTCCGTCTCGTTCAAGGCTCCGGCCTCGACACACGGCGCCGCTGTCACCCGCTACATCGTGACCCTTGCGGGCCAGGAGAAGTGGGTCTCGGCGACCACCCGGACGGTGAGCTTCAAGGGCCTGACCAAGGGCACCTACGCCGCGAGGGTCTTCGCGTTGACCAGGACCGGCCGTTCCAAGGCCGCGTCCGTGTCGGTGCACGTCAGTGCGGCGAAGGCCGCGGCGGCACCGCTGACCTTGAAGCTCGGCATGCGCGGGACGACCATCGTCAAGCTGCAGGCCAAGCTGGCCATGCCCTCCAAGGCGCAGTCCGGGCTGTTCAACGCCGGCACCCGCAGGGCCGTGATGAAGTGGCAGAAAGAAGCACCACAAGTCCAGCACCGGCGTCGTGAACACAGCGATGCGCACGTCTCTCGGCATCTGAGCACCCTGCACGGCGCAGCGGCGCTCACCCCGGTTCGGGTTGCGCGCCGCTTCACGTTCCGGGACGCCGACGGCGACGGCGTGCTGAAGCTCGCTCGCCATGCATGGCAAGATCCACTTCGCGGCGGGGGTGGGATTCGAACCCACGAACGGTTGCCCGTTGTGCGCTTTCAAGGCGCATGCCATCGGCCGCTAGGCGACCCCGCCTCGGTGCCGCTCGCTCCGCGGAACCGGTGTTGACGCTACCGCGAAGAGGTCCGCTGGCGGCCGCGTCGGCGACCTCCAGCCGGCGCGGATCAGGGGTGGCGGATCGTGGCCAGCCACGCGGGGTAATGGCCCTCCAGGGCGCGCGCGGTGGGCGAATCCCGGGCCGACATCTCAAGACGCGTCCAGTCGACCTCCGACACTTCGTCCAGTCGCAGTGCCATGTCGCCCTGCTCGCCCTGCTCGAGCTGGTCCATCGCGACCGAGACTCCATCGTTGAAACCCACGCTTGTCGCCAGGTCGCGGCACGCCGTACGGACGACGGCAAGTCGCGGCGCCTCCCCGCCGGCAACCCGGGTCACCTCGTCGAGCAGGGCGCGGAGCCGCATGATCCGGTAGCCGGCGTACTCGGCGTACTCCGCGTCAGCACCGCTAGAGCGCGGTCCCGCTCTCCTGTCTCCGAGTGCTGACCCACGCCGCTGGCTAGCGGCCGGGGCCGACGGGGCCGAAGAGCCCGAGCACCGTCCAGCCACGGTCCGGGAAGCCGGCGGCGTCGGCGACCTTTGCGGAGGCGATGTTGGCGGGGTCGTGCAGGTAGGTCGGCACGATCCCACGCGAGAGCAGGGAGCGGGCGGCCTGCGCGACCAGTCGTCGGGCAAGCCCGCGGCCGCGAGCGGCCTCCTCGGTGCCGACCGAGATCTCCTCCCCGTGCTCGTCGTGATGCTTGAGGCCGACCCCGGCGACGTACCCGCCGTCATCGAGTACGACGAGCACGTCACCACCGAACGGCTTGAGCCACTCCGGGACACGCGGGTCGGAGGCTGGCAGCCACTCGCCGGCGTCGGGCAGCACCGAGGTCGACGGGACGTCGACCGCCCAGCGGCAGATGCCGCGGTAGACGACGTGGGTCGGGACGCCCATCCGCTCGGGCAGTGCGGCGCGCAGCTCGTCGAGGGAGCCGCCGTCCGCGACGAACCGCTGCGCCCACGCCGCGTGGCCGGGAGGCACCGAGACGATCGCGCTGCCCTCGGCGTCGGCGATGCCGGTGACCCCGTGAACGTCGCCGTCCCAGCCCGGCGCGAGCCGACCGGGCGAGCCGACCACGACGACCTGCGACGGGCCGCCGCGACCGAGTAGCGCGACCTGCTCGGCGGAGGCGCCGGTCCACGCCTGCCAGTGCTGCGCCAAGGGCGCCGGCACGGTCGTGACGTCGGTCATGGGCCGATCATGGCGCACGCGGCTGGCCGCGCTGCGCAGGGCGTGGCGGGTCGGCGTACCGGAGTCTGCGGCGTCAGCTGCGCACCAGGCGGGCGATGGCCTCGGAGGCCTCGCGGACCTTCTCCTCGGCTTCGGGGCCGCCGCGCTGGGCGGCCTCGACGACGCAGTGCGCGAGGTGCTCCTCGAGCAGCTCGATCGAGAACGATTGGAGCGCCTTGGTGGCTGCCGACACCTGGGTGAGGATGTCGATGCAGTAGCTGTCCTCCTCGACCATCCGGGCCAGCCCTCGGACCTGACCCTCGACCCGGCGCAGGCGCTTGAGGTGGCTGTCCTTGCGGTCGGCATAGCCGTGCGTCACCATGCCGCCACGGTACCCCCTGGGGGTACGGCCCGGCAGACCGCGACATCACGACTGCGGATGCTTCGCCACCTGTGCACGCGTGCTGCGGCGTCCGCCCACGTGCTTTACGTGGTCGACTCCGCCGGGAAGGGTCAGGCGGCGGCGGCGGTACGGCGGCGCAGGTCCAGCGTCGAGGGGCGCCGGTCCAGCCGGGCGTCCAGCCGGGTCACGGCTTCCTCGCAGTGGCCGGCGGCGATCAGCGCGTGCAAGTAGGTGTCCTCGACGATCTCGCGCTGGGCCAGCGAGCCGCCGACCGGCGTCAGACGTGCGAGCAACGGCCGGATCAGGCGCACCGCGTCGGCCCACCGGTCCTCGACGACGGCTAGCAGCCCGTCGCACAGCGGCGCGACGACGTCGCGCAGCACCGGGTCGGTGGCGCCAGCGGCGTGCGCGCGCAGTGCCCGCAGCCGGGTTCCGTCACCGGCCGCGGTCAGCGCGACCGCCGAGTGCAGTGCGGTGAACGGCGTCTCCGGGTGCTCGACCAGTTCGCGCCCGGCATGGGCCAACACGTCGTCGACCGCGTCGCTCACCGGGACCGTCCCCTCCCAGGTCCCGGTGACCTGGCAGCGCCAGAGCAGCGACGCGGAGTCGACCAGCCCACGGACGCCGGTCACCGACGGCGGCGCGAGCTGCTCGGCGTACCGCTTGCGGACGGCGTCGCAGTCGCCGGTCGACAGCTCGTGCAGCGCGGCGTGCCAGGAGAAGTGCGCGCGGTGGCTGGCCTGCCGCCCGCAGGTCGTGATCCACGGGTCGAGCCAGCGCAGGCCGGCGACGTGGTCACCGGTCTCGTAGTAGACGTGGGTGCGCGCGTGCACGGCGTGGCCGGCGGCCGGCTCGAGTGCGAGCACCGACTCCGCGAGGGTGCCGGCCTCGTCGTACCGCGCCTGGTCCTGGCGGACGAAAGCGAGCAGCGAGCGGTGCCACCAGTGACCGGAGTACGCCGCCTCGAGGCCCTCGACGAGCGCCCACGCCTCCTGCTGGACGTCGGTCACACCGGAGAACGCGATGGTCGGTACGGCGGCGCTCACGGCCAGCACGTCACGCGGGTGCGCGTCGATGTGCTGGAGCAACGCGCGGGCGCCGGTGCCACGGCAGTCGCGGACCCGGGACTCGACGACGGCGACCAGGCCGCGCTCGCGGTCGGTGCCGCTCGCGCGGACTGCAGCTGTCGCGGCGTCGATCTGCGCGCGGACGTCGACGGCGTCGGCGCCGCCTTCGTGGCCGAGCATCGCGAGCGCGGCATGGCCCAGCGCGAAGTCGGGGTCGAGCGCGACCGCCTCGGTGAACGCCTCGGCGGCACCGGCCTGCACGCGCATCACGGCATCCAGTCCGCGGTTGAACGCGGTGCCCGCCTCGCGGTGGGTGCTCAGCGGCAGCCCCATCACGTCGGTCGGCCGGCTGCGGCGCCCGCCATGTTCGCCGTTTGCGACCTTCTGGTGCGACACGCCCGGCGTGTCGCGCAACAACGTCGCAAACGGCGGGGTGTGGGGGGTGGGCGTGGTGGCGGCGGCGAGGACGGCGGAGGCCAGCGCGGCTGCCTGGTCCCGGATCTCGGGGATCGCCGTGGTCTCCCACAGCTCGCCGCGGCGCAGCGCCCCCAGCGCGAACAGCGTC
>DASYEF010000152.1:0-1692 GCA_036499185.1 Actinomycetes bacterium
CGCTCGGCGCTCACGACGAGCCGGGTCACGGCGTCGTCGAGGGTGCCGAGCAGGGTGATCAGATCGGTGCCCGCGGCGTCGGTGGACGCCCGGCACTCGACAGCGAGGGCGCCCTGGCCGGGCGCGGGGAGCATCTGCAGCGGGTCGATCGCCTCGGTGACCTCGTCCAGGCGGCCGAGCCGGGCGAGCCCGGCGCGCGCGAGCACGACGGCGTCCACCGCCCCGTCGCGCACCAGCCGGAGGCGGGTGTCGACGTTGCCACGGACCGGCACGACCTCCAGGCCGAGGCCGAGGGCGCGCAGCTGAGCGGTCCGCCGCGGCGAGCCGGTGCCGATCCGGGAGCCCGCGGGGAGCTCGCCGAGGGTCAGGCCGTCGCGGGCGACGAGCACGTCGCGCGGGTCCTCGCGCACGGGCACGGCGGCCAGGACGATGCCCTCGGGGGGCGCGGTCGGCAGGTCCTTGAGCGAGTGCACGGCGAGGTCGACCTCGCCCGCGAGCAGCGCGTCGCGCAGCGCCGAGACGAAGACCCCGGTGCCGCCGATCTGGTCCAGCGCCGCGCGGGAGGTGTCGCCGTACGTCGTGATCGCAACCAGCTCGACCGGCCGGCCGGTGCGAGCCGTCAGCGCGTCGGCGAACGACTGGGACTGGGCGGTGGCCAGAGCGCTGGCTCGGGTGCCCAGCCGCAGGGCGCTGGTGGAGTCAGTCACGGCTGCCACCCCCTTCGACGTCGGCGCGGGTGACCGCTTCGACCGACTCGAGGTCGAGGTCGAACAACTTGCCGAGCGCGTCGGCGTAGGCCTGGCCCCCGGGCTCGGTGGCGAGCTCCTTGACCCGCACGGTCGGGACGTGCAGCAACTTCTCGACGACGCGGGTGACGGTCAGGGCGATCTCGGAGCGCTCGCGGTCGTCCAGGTCCGGGACCCGCCCGTTGAGCCGGACCAGCTCGGACCGTACGACGGCGTCGGCCATCTCGCGCAGCGCGACCACGGTCGGCGCGACGCTCACGGCGCGCTGCCAGCCGAGGAACGCGGCGACCTCCTCGGCCACGATGGCGCGGGCGGCGTCGACGTCGGCGACGTGCTCGCCGGTCGCCAGCACCTCGGCCAGCGTCTCGAGGTCGATGACGGCCAGCCCGTCGAGGTCTCCGGCGGCGGGGTCGACGTCGCGGGGCAGGGCCAGGTCGAGCACGGCGAGTGGTCGCCCGCCGACCGGTCGCGCGGCGACGGCTGCCGCGAGGAGGTCGGCCCCGAGGACGTGTCCCACGGCGCCGGTGCAGGAGACGACCAGGTCCGCGGCGGTGAGGGCCGCCGGCACGTCGGCCAGCTCGATGGCCCGGCCGCCGACCGCGTCGGCGAGGCGACTGCCACGGTCGAAGGTGCGGTTCGCCACGGTGACGTGGCCCCCGGCCTGGGCGACGACGGTTGCGGCGAGCGCGCTCATCGCGCCGGCGCCGACGACGAGCACGTCCAGCCCGTCGACCGGGCCGACGACGGCACTGGCGTGCTCGAGGCCCGCGGTGACCAGGGACCGGCCGGCCCGGTCGATGCCGGTCTCGGTGCGCGCCCGCTTGCCCACGCGCAGTGCCTGCTGGGCCAGCTCGCCGAGCTGGCGGCCCACGGTGCCGGCGTCCTGCGCGATCCGCAGAGCGGCGCGCACCTGGCCGAGCACCTGGCTCTCGCCGACGACCATCGA
>DASYEF010000153.1:0-3160 GCA_036499185.1 Actinomycetes bacterium
CGCAGCCTGCTGCGCCCGGACGAGCTGATCACCGCCGTCTACGTGCCGGTCAGACGCGGGCCGCAGCAGTTCGCGAAGATCGGCACCCGCAACGCGATGGTCATCGCGGTCACATCGTTCGGGCTCGCCCTGCACCCGCAACGGCGACGCGTCGGCGCCGCGATCGGCTCCGCGGCCCCGACGCCCCGGCATGCGACCACTGCGGAGGACTTCGTGTCGGCCGCGCTCGCCGACGACGGCCTTTGGGAGTCGCGCGGCGACCTGCCGCGCAGCACCGGTGCCCGGTTCGGCGACCTCGTCGCGGCCGAGTCGGAGCCCATCGACGACGTGCGAGGCACCGCGGCGTACCGCCGGCACGCGCTCTCGGTGCTCGCCCGGCGCACCCTCGGCTGGGCGTGGGCCGACTACCAGGGGAGGGCGGCCTGAGATGCGGGTGGACCTGACGGTGAACGGCGAGCCTCGCCAGGCGGAGGACGTCTGGGAGGGCGAGAGCCTGCTCTACCTGCTGCGCGAGCGCCTTGGTCTGCCCGGCGCCAAGAACGCCTGCGAGCAGGGCGAGTGCGGCTCCTGCTCGGTCTATCTCGACGGCGACGTCGTGTGCGCCTGCCTGGTGGCCGCCGGTCAGGCCGAGGGCCGCGACGTCGTGACCGTGGAGGGTCTGGCCGACGGTGACGTGCTCGACCCCGTGCAGCAGGCGTTCCTCGACGCGGGTGCCGTGCAGTGCGGCTTCTGCACGCCCGGGCTGGTCGTGGCGGTGCACGACCTGCTGCGCCGGGTACCGAGCCCGGACGACTCGACCGTGCGCGAGGCCCTGGCGGGCAACCTGTGCCGGTGCACCGGTTACGAAGCGGTGCTCGACGCCGTACGCCGAGCAGCCGGTCAGACATGAGCGGCACCCTCGTCGTGGAGGGCGCGACCGTCGTGACCGTCGACGCCAGCGACAACGAGCACGCCTCGGGTCACGTGGTGGTGACAGACAACCGGATCGTGGTCGTCGGCGCGGGCCCTGCGCCAGAAGCGGCGCGCCGCGAGGCGGCGCGCGTCGTCGACGGGACCGGCTGCGTGCTCACGCCTGGGCTGGTCAACACCCACCAGCACCTCTACCAGTGGGCCACGCGGGGAGTGGCGACCGACGCGACGCTCTTCGAGTGGCTCACCGAGCTCTACCCGGTCTGGGCCGGGGTCGACGAGGAGACGGTGCACGACGCGGCCGCGGCGGCGCTCGGGTGGATGGCCCGCACCGGGTGCACGACGAGCACCGACCACCACTACGTCTTCCCTGCCGGCGGCGGGGATCTGCTCGGCGCCACCGTCACCGCGGCCGCCGAGGTCGGGCTGCGGTTCCACCCGACCCGCGGCTCGATGGACCTCGGCCAGAGCGACGGGGGCCTGCCGCCCGACTCGGTCGTCGAGGACCGCGACGCCGTGCTGGCCGCGACCGAGACCGCGATCGGGCGGTTCCACGACCCGGCCGAGGACGCCATGGTGCGGGTCGCGGTGGCGCCGTGCTCACCGTTCTCGGTCACCGCGGAGCTGATGACCGAGGCCGCGGACCTGGCGCGGCGTCACAGGGTGCGGCTGCACACGCACCTGGCCGAGACCGCCGACGAGGACGAGTTCTGCCGGGAGCGGTTCGGCGCCACGCCGACGGAGTACGTCGACTCGCTGGGCTGGCTCGGGCCTGACGTCTGGCTGGCGCACGCCGTGCACCTCGACGACGCCGCGGTCGCGCGGCTGGCCGCAAGCCGTACCGGCGTGGCGCACTGCCCGTCGAGCAACGCCCGGCTCGGAGCCGGCATCGCGCGGACCCGCGACCTCGTCGACGCCGGCGTCGCCGTCGGTCTCGGGGTGGACGGAGCGGCCTCGAACGAGGCCGGCTCACTGCTGGAAGAGGCGCGCCACGCCGCTCTGATGGCGCGGGCCCGGGGTGGCCCGCGGGAGCTGTCGGCTCGGGCCGCGCTGCGGCTGGCCACGCACGGGGGCGCTCGGGTGCTCGGCCGGGACGATGCCATCGGCAGCATCGAGGTCGGCAAGGTCGCCGACCTCGCCTTGTGGCGGGTCGACACTCTCGCGCACGCCGGCATCGCCGACCCGGTCGTCGCCCTCGTGCTCGGCTCGCAGCCGCCGCTGGAGCTACTGCTCGTAGACGGCCGGCCGGTGGTCGAGCGGGATCGTCTGGTGCGGGTCGACGAGGACGAGCTGACCCGCGCCGCCGCGAAGGTGTCCCGGCGGCTGCTGGAGAGCAGAGGTGTCAGCCGGTGACCACCACGACGACCCGCGAGCGCACCGTCTCGGGCGGAGTCGGCACCGACGCCGCGCGGCCCGACGGCATCCTCAAGGTGACCGGCGAGTTCGCCTACGGCAGCGACCTGTGGGCCGACGAGATGCTCTGGGGCGTCACGCTGCGCAGCCCGCACCCCTCGGCGCGCATCGTGTCGATCGACATCGGGCCGGCTCTCGCCCTGCCCGGCGTCTACGCCGTGCTCACCGCCGACGACGTACCGGGGGAGCGGCGCTACGGCCTCGAGGTCGACGACCAGCCGGTGCTCGCGACCGGCGTGGTGCGCTACCAGGGCGAGCCGGTGGCGCTGGTCGCCGCCGAGCACCCGGAGACCGCGCGGCGCGCCGCGGCCCTCATCGTCGTGGACTACGAGGTGCTCAACCCCGTCACCGACGCGATGGCTGCCCTTGAGCTCGACGCACCCGTCCTGCACCCGGAGCCGACGCCGGTCGTCGAGCGGTCCCGGGAGGACGCGCACCTGCGCCCGAGCGGCAACCTGTTCCGGCACCTGAAGATCCGCAAGGGTGACGACGACCCGGTGGCCGACGTGGTCGTCGAGGGCGACTACCAGGTCGGCATGCAGGACCAGGCCTTCCTCGGCCCGGAATCGGGCCTCGCGGTGCCCGGCGAGGACGGCGGGGTCGACCTGTTCGTCGCCACCCAGTGGTTGCACGTCGACCAGCAGCAGATCTGCCGCGCGCTGGCACTGCCGCCCCAGAAGGTCCGGCTGACCCTCGCCGGCGTCGGTGGCGCGTTCGGCGGGCGCGAGGACCTGTCGATGCACGTACACGCCTGCCTGCTCGCGCTGCACACCGGCAAGCCGGTGAAGATGTCGTACAACCGGGAGGAGTCGTTCTTCGGCCACGTGCACCGGCACCC
>DASYEF010000154.1:0-29846 GCA_036499185.1 Actinomycetes bacterium
CGGCGGGACGAGCCGCAGCACGTCGGGTGCCACCGCGTTGACGAGGAAGCCGAGCTCGCGTAGCGCCGCCTCGGCCGCCGCCGCGACGGGAGCGCGCAGCACGATGCCGAGCATCAGCCCGGCCCCCCGTACGTGGTCGATCGCCGGATGCCCCAGGTCCTCGATCCCGCTGGTGAGCCACTCCCCCAGCGCCTTCGCGCGCTCGAGCAGGCCGTCGCGCTCGATCGTGTCGAGGACGGCGAGGGCTGCGGCGCAGGAGACCGGGTTGCCCCCGAACGTCGTGCCGTGCTGACCGGGCTGCAGCAGGCCGGCGGCATCGCCGAACGCGACGCAGGCGCTGACCGGTAGGCCGCCGCCCAAGCCCTTGGCCAGCGTGAGCACGTCGGGCTCGACGCCGACGGCCTGGTGGGCGAACCAGGTGCCGGTGCGGCCGATCCCGGTCTGGACCTCGTCGAGCACCAGCAGGGCACCGCGCTCGCGGGTGACCCGCCGGGCCGCCGCGAGGTAGCCGTCCGGCGCGGGGACGACGCCACCCTCGCCGAGCACGGGTTCCAGGACGACGGCCGCGGTCCAGCTGCCGACTGCTGAGAGCAGGGCCGGCGCGTCGCCGTACGGCACGAAGCACACACCCTCGGGCAGCGGCTCGAACGGCGCCCGCTTGGCCGGCTGGCCGGTCAGAGCGAGGGCTCCCATCGTGCGGCCGTGGAAGCTTCCTTCCGCCGCCACGACCGACGCCCGCCCGGTCCGCCGGGCCATCTTGAACGCGGCCTCGTTGGCCTCGGCACCGGAGGATGCGAAGAACACCCGCCCGTCGCGACCGGTCAGGGAGAGCAGCCGCTCCGCGAGCAACATCGAGGGCTCATTGGCGACGAGATTCGACGTGTGGCCGAGGGCAGCAATCTGTCGCGACACCGCTTCGACGACTGCCGGGTGGGCGTGGCCCAGCGCGTTGACCGCGATGCCGGCGACCAGGTCGACGTAGGACCGGCCCGCGTCGTCCCACACCATCGCGCCCTCGCCGCGCACCAGAGTCAGCGTCGGCTCGCCGTACGACGGCACCATCACGTCCGACCAGCGACTCATGGGTGCACCTCGGTGCCGACGCCCTCGTCGGTGAAGACCTCGACGAGCAGCGCGTGCGGCACCCGGCCGTCTATCACGTGCGCCTTCGGTACGCCGCCGCGCACGGCACGCAGGCAGGCGTCCATCTTCGGGATCATCCCGCTGGACAGCGTCGGCAGCAGCGCCTCGAGCTCGTCGGCCGTGATGGTGGGGACGACGTCGTCGGGCGAGGGCTGGCTGCCGTCGGTGGGCCAGTCGGTGTAGAGGCCCTCGACGTCGGTGAGCATCACGAGCTTCTCGGCGCGCAGCGCCACCGCGAGCGCGGCCGCAGCGGTGTCCGCGTTGACGTTGTAGATCCGGCCGTCCGCGCCCCGGCCGCGCGCGACCGAGGACACCACGGGGATCCGGCCGTCGGCGACGAGCCCTTGCACCACGCCCGGGTCGACCTCGACGACGTCGCCGACCTGCCCGAGGTCGACAGCCACGCCGTCGACCTCGAGCAGGCGCTGCTCGGCGACGAACAGATTGGCGTCCTCGCCGGAGAGCCCGACGGCGAACGGACCGTGCGCGTTGACCAGCCCGACGATCTCGCGCTGCACCTGCCCGACGAGCACCATCCGAACGACGTCCATCGCCTCGGGTGTCGTGACCCGGTGACCGGACCGGAACACGCTCTCGATGCCGAGCTTCTCCAGCTGGCGGGTGATCTGCGGCCCGCCGCCGTGCACGACGACGGGGCGCAGGCCGGCGTACCGCAGGAACACGACGTCCTCGGCGAACGACGCCTGCAGCGATGCATCGGTCATCGCGTTGCCGCCGAACTTCAGCACGACGGTCCTGCCGTGGAACCGCTCCAGCCAGGGCAGCGCGTCGACGAGGACGCCGGCCTTCTCCAGGGCGGCCGCCTGCCGGCTGCTCACGACCCGCTCCTCACGTCGAGTACGCCGAGTTCTCGTGGACGTAGGCCGCCGTGAGGTCGTTGGTCCAGACCGTCGCCGCGCGCTCGCCCGCCCCCAGGTCGACGGTGATCGCGACGTCCCTCGCCGAGAGGTCGCACTTCGCACGGTCCTCGCCGGCGGCGCCGTCCCGGCAGACCCATACGCCGTTGAGCGCGACCGCGAGGTGCGCCGGCTCGAAGACCGCGTCGGTCGTGCCGACCGCGCTGAGCACCCGGCCCCAGTTGGGGTCCTCACCGTTGATCGCGCACTTGAGCAGGTTGCTGCGCGCCACCGCCCGCCCGACGGTCACGGCATCGTCCTCCGACGCGGCTCGTACCACCTCGACCGCGATCGTCTTCGACGAGCCCTCCGCGTCGTCGACGAGCTGGCGGCTCAGGTCGGCGCACACGGCTCGTACTGCGGCGAGCAGCTCGTCCTCCGTCGGCGTCACGCCCGCAGCGCCGGACGCGAGCAGGAGCACCGTGTCGTTGGTCGACATGCAGCCGTCGGAGTCGACCCGGTCGAACGTTTCGGCCGTCGCCGTGCGTAGGACGGAGTCGAGCGTCTCCGCCGGCACGACTGCGTCGGTGGTGAGGACCGCGAGCATGGTGGCCAGGCCGGGCGCGAGCATCCCTGCTCCCTTGGCCATCCCGCCGACGAGGAACCCGCCGCCGGCGGCGATCGCCTGCTTCGGCACCGTGTCGGTCGTCATGATCGCCCGCGCCGCGTCGTCGGCTCCGGCCGCGGCCAGCAGCGGTACGGCGGCGTCGACGCCGGCCAGCAGCCGGTCGACCGGCAGCCGCTCGCCGATCAGCCCGGTCGAGCACACCGCGACGTCACCGGCTGCGACGTCGAGCGCGAGCGCGACCCACTCGGCAGTCGTGTGGGTGTCCTGGAAGCCGGCCGGACCGGTGCACGCGTTGGCGCCACCGGAGTTGAGCACCACCGCGTCGACCCGGCCGCCGCGCACGACCTGCTGGGTCCACAGCACCGGCGCGGCCTTGACCCGGTTCGCGGTGAAGACGCCGGCGCCGGTCCGTGCCGGCCCGTCGTTCACGACGAGCGCGACGTCGAGCAGGCCGCTGGACTTCAGCCCGGCCGCGACACCCGCCGCCCGGAACCCGTCGGGGGCCGTGACGCTCATGACGATGTCCCGGTCATGGCGCGGTCCCGTTGACCGGTAGCCCGGCGGTCTCGTCGAGGCCGAGGACGAGGTTGGCGTTCTGCACGGCCTGCCCGGCCGCACCCTTGACCAGGTTGTCCAGCGCCGCGACCACGACGGCGCGGCCGCTGTGTGCGTCGGCGGCGACCTGCAGGTGCACGCTGTTGCTGCCGGCCGTCGCGGCGGTGGCCGGCCAGGTGCCGGCCGGCAGGACGTGCACGAACGGCTCGCCGTCGTACGCCGCGTGCAGGGCCTCGCGCAGCTGCGCCTCGGTGGTGCCGGCCAGCCGGGCGGTGCAGGTCGCGAGGATCCCGCGCGGCATCGGCGCGAGCACCGGCGTGAACGAGAGAGTGACGTCGGTGCCGGCGGCAGCGGTGAGCGCCTGCTCGACCTCGGGCGTGTGCTGGTGGGTGCCGCCGACCTTGTAGGGCGTCATCGAGCCCATCACCTGGCTCGCGAGCAGGTGCGGCTGCACCGACCGGCCGGCGCCGGACGTCCCGGAGGCGGCGACCACGACGACGTCGGACGGCTCGACCAGTCCGGCAGCGAGCAGCGGCGCGAGGGCGACCGAGATCGCCGTCGCGTAGCACCCGGGGTTCGCGACCCGGGTGGCGCCGGCGAGTGCCGCGCGCGCACCGGGCAGCTCGGGCAGGCCGTAGGGCCAGGTCCCGGCGTGCTGGCCGGCGTAGTAGGCCGACCACGCGGCGGCGGACGCGAGCCGGAAGTCGGCGCCGAGGTCCACGACCGGCAGGTCGGCCGGCAGCTGCGCGACCAGCGCCGCCGACTCGCCGGGCGGGAGGGCGAGGAAGAGCAGGTCGGCCTCGGCGAGCGGGGCCGGCTCGGTCGCGGCGAAGACCTGACCGGCGAGCTCGGCCAGCTGCGGGTGCAGCGCGGTCACCGG
This sequence comes from Actinomycetes bacterium, assembly GCA_036499185.1. Classification (GTDB taxonomy): domain Bacteria; phylum Actinomycetota; class Actinomycetes; order JACCUZ01; family JACCUZ01; genus DATBDW01. Next base: position 4,064 of record DASYEF010000154.1, read on the forward strand.
CCGGCCGGCGGCTGTCCCGGCGGCCACCGCGCCGAGGCCGAGCCCGGGGTGGCCCAGCACGAGGCGCAGCAGCTCGCCACCGGCGTACCCGCTGGCACCTGCGACCGCGACCGTCCGACCCATACGCATGATTATGCGGGCAAGTGCATTCTCATGCAACCCGGTAGGCCGGCGGCGTGGTGGCGGTCAGAGCAGCCGCGTTGACTGGCGCGTTGCGGCTGGCTCTTTAGCGGTACAGAACAGCCGGAACGCGCCAGTCAATCACCTGGCGTAGGCCGGTCAGCCGGTGCGGGCCACCACGGCGTAGCGCTCGTCCTCGACGTGGCGTCCCCACAGCGCGTCGTCGTCGCCCAGGCAGACGACCTCGAGCCGCTCGACCAGGGGGTCCAGCGCCGCGACCAGGTCCTCGGCCCGGACCCCGCCCTGCCACGGCAGGTCCGCGGTCCCCTGCGCGTACGGCGTGAGGTCGCCGCCCGCGGACCACCAGCGGCCCTCGACGAGGACCAGCCGCCCGCCGGGGCGGACCAGTCCCACCCAGCGGGCCAGGACGGCGTGCGGGTCGGGCAGGGTCCACAGCAGGTGGCGGGCCAGCAGCACGTCGAAAGTCTCGTCCCCGACGGGCGGCGCCCCGGCGTCCCCCACGAGGAACCGCGCGCTGCCGCTCGCCACCTGCTCGGCGCACTTCTGCTCCGCCAGGGCGACCATCGCCGGCGCCAGGTCGACGCCCAGCACGCGATGCCCCGCCTCCAGGGCGAGCCGGGCGAGCGAGCCGGTGCCGCAGCCGAGGTCCAGCACGGTGCCGGGCTCGGCCGGCAGCCAGTCGGACAGTCGGGCCCGCCACGCCTCGCGCGCAGAGGTGTCGCGCAGGCCGTGGTCGACCTCGTCGTCGTACGTCTCGGCCTGGCCCTCCCAGAACTCGCGGACGGTCGGCAGGGTGCTGTCGGACATGCCGGACATCCTGTCAGTCCGGATCGACGTGCTCCTCAGCCGATCGGGTCGTCGGGACCGTAGGGACGCAGCCGCAGGGTTCGCGTGTCCGCAGCGACGATGTCGTCCGCGCGGGCGGCGAGGGACTCGAGGTCGTCCTCGACGTGCACGAACCGGCCGGACAGGGCGTCCAGCCGGCCGGACACCGCCAGCGCCATCCCGTCGAGCACGACGTCCATCGACGTCCAGTCCTCCTCCGGGACGCCAGCGAAGATCGCGGCACCGTCGGTCATCGCCGTGTGCACCAGGCCGGGGCTGACGTCGAGCACGACGACGCCGGTGCCCGCGGTCTCGGTCGCCAGGAAACGGGTCAGCCGCATGAGGGCGCCCTTCGCGACGCCGTACGCCGACGTGCCGGGCAGCTCCTTCGCACCGCCGAGGCTGTTGACGTTCACGACCCAGCCGCGGCCGCGGGCGACCATGCCCGGCAGGAGCGCGTGCGCAACGAGGGCGGGTCCGCGCAGGTCGATCTCCACGACCCGCCACCAGGCGTCGATGTCACACGCGAGGAACGGCGCCGCGTCGCCGGTGACACCGGCGTTGTTGACGAGTACGTCGACATCGCCCAGCGCCTCGGCGATCTCGGCCACCCGGCGTACCGCATCGGCATCGGTGACATCGGCGGTCACCGCGACGGCGGTGCCGCCGTCGGCCTCGACCAGGGCGACGGTCTGCGCGAGCTGGTCGGCGCTGCGCGCGGTCACGACGACGGTGCGCCCGTCGCGCGCCAGGCGCCGGGCCACCTCTCGCCCGATGCCGCGCCCCGCACCGGTGACCACCGCGACCGTCATGGCCCGTGAGCCTGCCAGACCGCTGGGCTCGCGATGGTCGTTCAGACCAGCGGGTCGTCCGGCGCGTAGGGGCGCAGGCGCAGGGTCCGCGCGTCAGCGGCGACGATCGCCCCGGCCTGCGCCAGCAGGGCGTCGACGTCGTCGCGGGCGGCGTGGACGAACCGGCCGTGCAGCGCGTCGAGGTCGCCGCGAGCGAAGCGCAGCACGAGCGCGGTGATCTGCTCGACCGGGTTCCACGACTGCTCGTCCGGCGGTCCCCACATCGTCTCGGTCATGTCGGTGCGGACCAGGCCGGGGCTGGTCTCGAGGACGGTGACGCCGGTGCCGTCGAGGCCCGCGGCCACGGTGTCGGTGAGCCTGCCGAGCGCCGCCTTCGACACGGAGTACGCCGACCAGCGCCCACCCGGCTGCGGCCGCTGGCCCATCCCGCTGCCGATGTGCAGGAGCCGGCCGCTGCCGCGGGCCACCATCGCCGGCAGCACCTCGTGGGCGAGCAGGAAGGGGCCGCGCAGGTTGGTCTCGACGACCCGCCACCACTCGTCGGCGTCGACCTCCCACGGGACGCCGGTGGCCTGCTCGCGCAGTCCCGCGTTGCTGATGACCAGGTCGGGCGGGCCGAGGTCGCGGCTCAGGGTGTCGACCGCCGCGCGCACCTGGTCGCGGTGGGTGACGTCGGCCGGCACGGCCACGGCCCGGCCACCCCCGCGGGCGACCTCGCCCAGCACGGCGTCGAGCGGCCCGCGGCTGCGGCCGAGTAGACCGACCGACCATCCCTCGGCGGCCAGGGCGAGCGACACGTCGCGGCCGATCCCCCTGCCCGCACCGGTGACGAGGGCGACGCCGCGCGAGGTCGGGTCCGGCACCGTCAGGACCGCTGCACCGCGCCGGTCCGGCTGGCGGCCACGGCGACGGCCGCATCCCGGGCGGCCGAGGTCTCCTCCGCGGTCAGCGTCCGATCCGGTGCGCGGAACCGCAGGCTGTAGGCCAGCGACACCCGGCCCGGGCCGATCTGGTCGCCGCGGTACAGGTCGAACAGCCGCACCGACTCGAGCAGCTCACCGGCCCCGTGGCGCAGCGCCGCCTCCACGTCGGCGGCCGCGACGGTGTCGTCGACGACGAGGGCGACGTCCTGGGTGGCCGCCGGGTACGTCGAGAGCCGCGGCGCCTGGACCGGCGTGGTGTCCTCGCCGAGCAGCTCGAGGTCGACCTCCATCGCGCAGGTGCGCTCCGGCAGGCCCAGCGACGCGACCACCCGTGGGTGCAGCTCGCCGGCGTGGCCCACGACGTGTCCGTCGCGCAGCACCGCCGCACACCGGCCGGGATGCCACGGCGGGTGCTCGTCGGCGCGCACCGTCACCTCGACGCCGGCCTGCCGAGCGACCAGGCGGACCGCCTCGACGGCGTCCGACCAGACCGCCGGCCGGCCGGGACCCCACCAGCCGGGCAGCTCGCGGGCACCCGCGAGGGCGACCGCGACGCGGACCGGCTGCGCGGGCAGCGCCGCGTCCAGCTCCTTGATCTCGGTGTCGGTGGGCCGCCGGTCCACCGGCGGTCGTGGCGGCACGGGCAGCGGCTCCGGGCCGGGCCGCACGACGGGGCCGATCTCGAACAACGCGACATCGGTGGTCCCGCGTCCGACGTTGCGGCGCAGCGCCGCGAGCAGGCCCGGGAGCAGCGACGTACGCAGCAGCGGCTCGGCCTCGTTGAGCGGGTTGGCCAACCGCAGGGCGCAGCGCCGGTCGTCGTCGGCCGGCAGCCCGAAGGCGTCCAGATCGGCCGCCGACATGAACGGATAGCTCGGCGCGTCGACGTACCCAGCATGGGCCAGGGCCGTACCGATCCGCCGGCGCAGCCGCTGCCGCTCGGTGAGGCCCCGCCCGGGCGGGGCTTGCGGCAGCAGAGCGGGCACCGAGTCGTAGCCCACCAGCCGCACGACCTCCTCGTCGAGGTCGGCCGGGTCGGAGACGTCGGGCCGCCAGCTCGGCGGGGTCACCCGCCACGGGACGGCGGACCGGTCCACGACGCAGCCGACCTGCTCGAGGCGCCGGGCGACCTCGTCCTCGCCGATCGACAGCCCGGCGGTCCGCCCGGGGCGCGCGGGGTCGAGCTCGATCACGCGGGTGTCTCGTGGCAGGTCGACCTCGGTCGACCCGGCGGGGACGGCCCCGCCCAGCTCGACGAGCAGCGACACGGCGCGGGTCGACGCGACCGGCCCGAGCTCCGGGTCGACACCGCGCTCGAACCGCTTGGACGCCTCGCTGGACAGCTTGTGCCGCCGCGACATCCGAGCGACCGACATCGGGTCGAAGTGCGCCGCCTCGATCACCAGGTCGGTAGAGCCGGCGTCGATCTCCGTGGTCAGCCCACCCATCGTGCCCGCGAGCCCCACCGGTCCGCGGTCGTCGGCGATGACGACGTCCTCGGTGTCCAGCTCCCGGCGCACGTGGTCGAGGGTCTCGAGGACCTCACCGGGGGCCGCCCGGCGTACCGTCACCGCGCCCTGCAGGCGGCTGCGGTCGAACGCGTGCAGCGGCTGGCCCAGCTCGAGCATCACGTAGTTCGTGACGTCGACGGCCAGCGACACCGGGCGCATCCCGCAGAGGACCAGCCGGCGGGCCAGCCAGGTCGGTGTCGCAGCAGCCGGGTCCAGCCCCGTCACGGTGCGCAGGACCAGCCGGTCGGCGGCCGTCGGATCGACCACGACACCCGGGTGGCCGGCCCCGTCCACCGGCAGGGGCTCGAGGTACGCCGGGTCGCGGAACTCGACGTCGTAGGCCGTGGCGGCCTCGCGGGCCAGCCCGCGCATCGACAGCCCGTAGGCGCGGTCCGGGGTCACCGCGATGTCGAGCACCTCGTCGCGCAGGTCCAGCAGCTCGACCGCGTCGGCACCGAGCGGCGCGTCGCCGACGGTGTCGGCGGGCAGCACGAGGATGCCGGTGTGGTCGTCGCCGACGCCGAGCTCCCGGCTGGAGCAGATCATCCCGTCGCTGACGTGGCCGTAGGTCTTGCGGCCGGTGATGGCGAAGCCGCCGGGCAAGGTCGATCCGGGCAGTGCGACCACGACGTGGTCGCCGACGGCGAAGTTGAGCGCCCCGCAGACGATGCCGCGCGGCTCCGGCTCGCCGACGTCGACGGAGCACCACCGCACGGTCTTGCCGTTGGACGCGGTCTCCTCCTCGAAGCCGAGGACCCGGCCGAGCACGACCGGGCCGGTGACGTCGTGGCCGGGCCGGTGGATCGTCTCCACCTCGAACCCGGCCGCCACCATCCGCTCGGCCAGCTCCGCGGCGGCCAGGCCGGGCGGCAGGTCGGCGTACTCGCGCAGCCAGGACAGCGGCGCCCGCATCAGATCTCCGTCCCGAACGGCCGCGCGTAGCGCACGTCGCCCTCGACCATGTCGCGCATGTCATCGGCGCCGTGGCGCGACATCAGGGTGCGCTCGATGCCCATGCCGAACGCGAACCCGGTCCACTGGTCGGGGTCGATGCCGCAGGCGATCAGCACCCGCGGGTTGACCATGCCGCAGCCACCCCACTCGATCCAGCCCTCGGAGCCGCACGTTCGGCACGGCCGGTCCGGGTTGCCGACCGACTCGCCGTGGCAGACCCAGCAGCGCAGGTCCATCTCGGCGCTGGGCTCGGTGAACGGGAAGTACGACGGCCGCAGGCGGGTCACCATGTCCGCGCCGAACATCTCGCGGGCGAAGTGCTCGAGGGTGCCCCGCAGGTGGGCCATCGTGATGCCCTTGTCGACGACCAGCCCCTCGACCTGGGTGAAGACCGGGCTGTGGGTCGCGTCCAGCTCATCGGTGCGGTAGACGCGACCGGGCGAGACGGCGTAGATGGGTGGCTCCCGCCGCAGCATCGTGCGGATCTGCACCGGGGAGGTCTGGGTGCGCAGCACGACACCGGACGTGTCCGACCCCACCCAGAAGGTGTCCTGCAACGTGCGGGCCGGGTGCCCGGGCGGCATGTTGAGCGCGTCGAAGTTGATCCACTCGGCCTCGACCTCGGGACCCTCGGACCACTCGAAGCCCATCGCCAGGAACAGCTCGGCCACGCGCTCGACGAGGGTGTTGAGCGGGTGCCGTGCGCCGGGCGGGACGCGGTCCCAGGGCAGCGTCACGTCGACGGCTTCCTCGACGAGGACACGGGCGTCGCGCTGGGCCTCGAGCTCGACCTGCCGGGCGGTGAGCGCCTCGGCGACGGCCCGCCGCACGCTGCCGACCCGCTTGCCGGCTTCGGCCTTGGCGGCGGGCGGCAGCGCGCCGATCTCGCGGTTGGCCAGGGCCAGGGGCGACCGGTCCCCGGCGTGCTCGATCCGGACGGCCTTCAGCGCGTCCAGGTCGGGAGCGGCCGCGATCGCGGCCAGGGCGGCGGTGCCGGCCTGCTCGACCTCGTCGGCGTTCAGGGGGGTCACCTGCACAGGGTCGTAGGGCTTGTTCGGTGCGGACATGGCGGTTCTCCGAAGATCGTGGCGCGCCAGTCTAGGAGTCAGCCCTAGGAGTCGTCGCAGGTGGGACGACGCCGGCCGCGCGCTGGTGGTCGGTCCTGCCGGTGCCCGCCGGGCGCCCCGCGCCTAGTCGGCGAAGTCAGGGATCGCGGCGGGCAGCACGAATCGGAACCTCGCACCGCCGGACGGGCCGCGGCCCACCTCGATGCGTCCCCCGTGCGCCTCGACCAGGCCGCGCACGATGTAGAGGCCGAGCCCGGTCCCGCCGCGCCGGCCGGACCGCCAGAACCGCGTGAAGACACGGTCCCGGGCCTCGTCGGGGATGCCCTCGCCCTCGTCGGTGATCGTGACCGAGGCTCCGGTGGCCGGGTCCCCGTCCGGAGCGGCCTCGATGGTCACCGTGCCGGCGCCGTGGCGCAGCGCGTTCTCGAGCAGGTTTCCCAGCACCTGGTCGAGCTTGTCCGCGTCGACCCACATCTCCGGGATCCCGTCGCAGACCACGACCACGAACTGCGCGGGGTCCGCCCCGCCCGCCTCCATCGCGGCCACGTGCCGCGCGATGACGCGGCCCAGATCGACCGCCTGCCGGCGGATCGCCAGCCGCCCGGAGTCGATCCGGGCGATGTCGAGGAGCTCGGTGATGAGCCGGGTGACCCGGTCGGCGTCGGCCTCGACGGTCTCGAGCATGAGTCGCTTCTGCTCGTCGGAGAACCGGTCCCACTTCGCCAGCAGGGTCGCGGTGAACCCCTTGACGCTGGTCAGTGGCGAGCGGAGCTCGTGGGCGACCGTGGACACCAGCTCGGCCCGGCTGAGCTCCTCCCGGGCCCGGGCCCGGGTCCCGCGGATGGCGACGACGACCCGGGTGACCGGCCCGCGGGGACGGTCGCGGATGTAGCGGGAGGTGACGAGCACCTCGTGCCCGTCGGGGAGGATGAGGTTGCGTTCGGGGTGGCCGGTGGCGCTGACCAGCCCGTTGTAGGGCCGCGCGCACGGCCACCAAGCCCGGCCGTCGAGCCCCTCGAGGGGCAGCGCGTCCTCGAGGTCCTTGCCGAGAGCCGCGGCCGCCGCGACGCCGGTGATGCGTTCGGCAGCCCGGTTGAAGACGACGACTGTGCCCCGCGCGTCGGCCACGACCACGCCGTCGGGATGCTCGTCGTAGGACGCGGTGACGTCGGACGCGCTGACCTCCTTCACCCGAACGAGCCTACCGACGGGCGCCACTGCGTTGATCGGCTCAGCGGCCCCAGGTCGGTCGGCTCTGCGGCTCCCGCGGCTCAGCCGGACGGCTGAGCGCGCTGTGCCCGGGCCGAGGCGTAGAGGCACACCGCCGCGGCGGTCGCCAGGTTCAGCGACTCGGCCCGACCGTGGACGGGGACCCGCACCACGGTGTCCGCCAGCGCCCGGGTCTCGGCCGGCAGACCCCATGCCTCGTTGCCGAACACCCACGCGGTCGGCCCGTCGAGCAGACCCGAGTCGGTCGCCTCGTCGAGGTCGGTTTCGGCGTGCCCGTCGGCCGCGAGGACCCGCAGACCGGCGGCCCTCAGCGCCGGCAGCTCGTCGGCCGCATCGCGACCGACGACCACCGGCAGGTGGAACAGGCTCCCGGCCGATGCGCGCACGCACTTGCCGTTGTACGCGTCGACGCTGTCCCCGGTGAGCACCACGCCGTCGGCTCCGGCGGCGTCGGCGGCGCGCAGGACGGTGCCGGCGTTGCCGGGGTCGCGGACGTGGGCGAGGACGGCGACCAGCCGGGGGACGGTCGCGAGCAGGTCCGACAGCGGGACGTCGAGGACGCCGCAGACGGCCACCAGACCCTGCGGGGTCACGGTCTGCGAGAGCGCGAGCATCACCTCGCCGCTGACCAGGTGAAGCGGGACTCCGCCCGCCTCGGCGGCCGCGACGATGTCGGCGTACCGCTGACCGGCGTCGCGGGTGAGGAAGAGCTCGTGCACCGTGCCCGGCCGCGCGACAGCCTCCCGCACGGCCTGCGGTCCCTCGGCGAGGAACCGGCCTTCACGGGCACGGAACGCCCGCTTGGCCAGGCGCTGCGCGCCCTTCACCCGGGGAGCCCTGGTCGAGGTCAGCTCCGGGCCGGGCACCACCGGGGGCGTCACGGTCTCAGGCGGCGGTCTCGTCCTTGGCGGCGGCGGCGGTCGGCAGGTTGGCCTTGGCGAGCTCGACCAGGGTGGCGAACGCCGGGGCGTCGTTGACCGCCATGTCGGCGAGCACCCTGCGGTCCACCTCGACGCCGGCCGCCTTGAGACCCTGGATGAACCGGTTGTAGGTCATGCCGTTCGCGCGGGCTGCAGCGTTGATCCGCTGGATCCACAGCTGGCGGAAGTCGCCCTTGCGCGCCTTGCGGTCGCGGTAGGCGTAGACCATGGAGTGGGTGACCTGCTCCTTGGCCTTGCGGTACAGACGGGACCGCTGACCGCGGTATCCGCTGGCCCGCTCGAGGGTCTCGCGACGCTTCTTGTGGGCGTTGACTGCCCGCTTGACGCGTGCCATGGGTCTTCTCCTTGGGGATGCGCAGCCATCAGCTGCTGGCTGCTGGCCGAACGGCCGGGGACTGTGGGCAGGTGGCGGGCTTACTTGCCCAGCAGGCGCTTGACCTTCTTGACGTCCGCCGCGGAGGTCTGCGTGTCGATCGACAACGCCCGGACCCGCCGCGCGGACTTCTTCTCGAAGCCGTGCTGGTTGTTGGCCTGCTCGTGCATGACCTTGCCGGAGCCGGTCAGGCGGAAGCGCTTCTTCGCGCCGCTGTGCGTCTTGTTCTTCGGCATCTCGGGTCGGTCTCCTCGATTAGAAGCTGCGTCGGGTCGTGCGGCTGTCTGGCTCGTGCGGTCTGGTCGTGCGGCGGGTCAGGCGGGCTGCTCGGCAGCCGACGGGGTCTCGAGCGGCGCGGCCGACTCGGGCTGATCGGTCAGCTCGGTCTGGTCCGGTGCGTCGGGCAGGTCGCTCGCGGCAGTGTCGCTGCCGAGGTCCTCCGGGGTCTCCCGGCGGGCCTTGTCGGCGGCGCGCTCGGCGCGGGCCTCGGACTTCTTCTTCATGGGTCCGAGCACCATGATCATGTTGCGACCGTCCTGCTTCGGTGCGGACTCCACGAAACCGAGCTCCGCGACGTCCCCGGCCAGGCGCTGCAGGAGCCGGAAGCCGAGCTCGGGACGGGACTGCTCCCGGCCGCGGAACATGATCGTGATCTTGACCTTGTCGCCCTGCTTGAGGAACCGGACCACGTGACCCTTCTTGGTCTCGTAGTCATGCGGGTCGATCTTCGGCCGGAGCTTCATCTCCTTGATGACCGTGTTGACCTGGTTCTTGCGGGACTCGCGGGCCTTCTGTGCTGTCTCGTACTTGAACTTGCCGTAGTCCATCAGCTTGCAGACGGGCGGGCGGGCCATCGGAGCGACCTCGACGAGGTCGAGATCCGCTTCCTGGGCCAGCCGCAGCGCGTCGCCGATGGCGACGATGCCGACCTGCTCACCGTTGGGACCGACAAGCCGCACCTCGTTGACGCGGATCCGGTCGTTGATCCTGGGCTCAGTGCTGATGGGGCCTCCTCGATATGGCTCTCAAGGACCCCGGGCACGAAAAAGGCTTCCGTGCCCGGAGCTCACGGAAGCCACAACACCCCGTCGGGACCTCCTAGTCCCTGGGAGAGGGACGCCGAAAGCCTCGTCCGGCGCCGTCCTGGAGGGACGGGCACCGGTCGGACCGGGGAACCCGACGGCCTGATGGATCGGCGGCCGGCAGGTGGGAGCGGACTCCGCTTGCCACCCGGGCAACCAGCACCCGGGTCGGTCAGTAGGTGAGGTTACCAGCCTCCCGGCCGGCCGGGCCAACCCCCGAGGTGGCCCGCCCGACCGGACGGCGCCCTAGTGGGCGAACGCCTCGAACTCCGCCGCGCGGACCTGGCCGGAGATCGGCGCGGCGGAGGCACAGTCCGTGGGCACCGCAGGGTCCGCGGACTGCTGGCCGGCGTACTCCGGGTTGCCGGTGCACTGCGAGCTCACCACCTCGAGGCGCAGGTGGGTCGCCGTCGTGGGCGGGATGTCGAACGACCGGAGCGTCAGAGTCGGTGCCACCGGTCGCGGTAGCGTCGCCGGGAAGGCGTCCGCCGGGCTCGTGTACGCGACATGGAAGTCCGCCGGCTGGGTGCAGGTGACGGTCGCCGTCGCCGTACAGGCCAGGACCCGGAACTGGCGCAGGGCGGTGAACCGGTTCTGGGAACCGGTGTCGCCGCCCGGGTCCTGCGCGTCCTGCGGGCGCAGGAGGGCGCTGACCTCGACCCGGCGTACCTGCTGGACCCCGCCGGCCAGGTCGACCGTGACGCCGGTCCCGGCGACCGGCGCCGCCTGGGCGCCGAGGACCGCCCAGTCGGTGGCCTCGTCGTCGTCGATCAGCTTGGCCTGGTTCACCCCGTCGCCGGCCGCGGTCGCTCCGTTGGCCGCCGAGGCCAGGTTGCGGTTCAGGATGAGCGGGATGGTCCGCGGCTTCGTGTCGGAGATTGTGATCGTCTGGCGGGTCAGGCCGAACCCGGCGCCGCGGACGACGAGATCGTAGGTCCCCAGCGCCATCGTGGCCGTGTCCGGCAGCGCGGTGGCGGGATCGGTGTCAGCTACCGGGACAGATCGCGCCTGGTAGTGCCCGACGAAGACCTGCACCGGCGCGCCGATCGCGTCGCGGACGGGCTGGAAGCGGATCCGCGCGTCCGGCCCGACCGGGTCGTCGAAGCTGGGCGTCGGGTCGGAGTCCGCGTTGGTGTTCGACGCCGCCTCGGCGCCCAGGCCGGTCCGGGCGAACGCCTTCCACAGCAGGTCGACGTCCGCGCCGCCGAAGCGCACCTGGTCGGCTGCGAGCATCGCGTCCCGGGCGTCGACGAAGGACACCCGGCCCTGGGCCATCAGCAGGAACGAGTCGTAGACGAGCTGGATCCAGCGACGGCCGCCGGGGCACTGGTCGACCGGGGTCTCCCCCGCGGCGCACGAGGCGTTCTGTCCGGCCGAGCCGGCTCCGTAGCGGCCGACCAGCGCCTGCCGCACCGCGTAGTTGATGCCGTTCCAGATCTCACCGTCCGCATGCACCTCGGGACCGGTCAGGTCGAACCCGACGTCGCTGTAGTTGAGCGGGTTGCGCGAGATGGCGTAGTCCCGGATGCCCACGGTCGCGTTGCCGGTGACGTACTGGCCGGTCACGAACGGGTCCTGCCCCTGCGGGACCAAGCCGTTCTCGATCAGGTACTCCGTGGCGTTGAGGTCCGACCACGACTCACCCATCGCGCCGGCCTGGGGGCCTTGGAGCCCGGAGTTCGGCCCGGCCACCATCCGGTTGGAGATGGCGTGGGTGTACTCGTGGCCGATCACCGACATGTCGTAGTCGCCGTCGACGCAGGGCGAGTAGAACGAGCCGGCAACCGGCTGCCAGAGGTACATGTTCGTGGTCGGCTTGGTGCCGTCCGGACCGGTGGACTGGTTCGCGTTGTCCCGGATCAGGGAGGTCGTCACGCGGGCCCCGGACTGGGAGTTGCCCTGCTCCGGGTCGTTGGCCAGCCCGCCCTTGCCGAAGTTGTCGACCTGCATGTTCCAGGCGGACTCGGTGAAGCCGAGCTTGTAGGCGAAGTCGTGCATCCGGTTGTGCATCGCGTGCAGGTTGGTGTCCGCGGCGTCGATGTCGTTGTGCTGCGGCGAGTCGAAGGCGCTCGGGCTGCACGAGGTGTCGTGCCACTGGTTGGTCCACGCGTAGGTGTAGTCGCGGGTCGGGCTCGGCGTCGCGAAGCCGGTCATGTTGAAGCCGGTGCCGCGAGAGTTGTCCCACGCCTGGGCTGCGTACTCGTTGTTGCCACGCGTGGTGTGCGTCGAGTCGGTGCTGCTGACGGACGGGTCGATGTCCCACGGCAGCGGGCTCGACGGGTTGGCCACCACCCGGTCGCAGCCGGTCGTCGCCGTCCAGCACCACAACTCACGCGTGTCGGTCGAGCTGTAGTCCGCCGGCGGGTTCTCGGGGAACGCCTTCCACGTCGGGTCGTCGTTCTCCTCGTCGACGTTGTCCTCGCGCACCAGGACGTCGCCGGTCCGCGCGTCGACGTACGTCGTGTTGTTGACCGGGTTCGCGGCCGACTCGTCGCTGACGGCCACCATGTAGGCAGACCGTGCGCCGCCGTCCGGCATCGGTACGGCGACGGGCTGGACCGACTGAACGCCGTCCGTCCCCGCGGCGCTGAACCGCTGCCAGCCCGCGTGCGCACCCTCGGCGCTGAGGTCGGCGTCCTGCGAGACGCCGGCGTCGCGCAGCGCGGCGCGCACGGCGTCCGCCGGCGAGAGGGTCGCGGGCGCCGGCGTGCTGACGTCGCGAGCCAGGGTGGAGGTGAGCGACACGACCGCTCCGTGCACGACCCCGATCGCGACCTGGCCGTCGTAGCCGGCCGGGAGGTCACCGAACTGCTGACGCAGGAGCACCGCGGCCCCCGGCCCGAGGCGGTTCACAGCCACCGTCTGCAGCGAGGACACGGCGTCGGCCGTGAGCCCGAGCGACTCGCGGTTGTCGTCGAGGTAGCTGCGAGCGACGGCTTCCGCGTCGTCGCCGAGCCCACTCGCGAGGGAGGTCGCACCGGCCGCGGGCGCGAGCCGCTCCGGGGTGCCGAACCGGTTCCAGGCGACCCGCGCGCCGTTGCGGGTGAGCGCGTCTCGCTGGCCGGCGGTCGGAGCCGTCGCACCGGGCCGGTTGTCGACGCTGCCCTTGCCGTGGTGCGGGGCGGCCACGTGGCTGGTGTCCGGCCCCTGCGCACCACCGGGATCGCCGGCCGCGCCACCTGCTCCCGCACCTGTGACGGCCGCCGCCAGCGCCGCCACCGTGATCACGATCAGTCCGCCCCGCAGTCCGTTCCGCGTCGTGCCGCGCACCGCATTCGCCTCCTGACCGGTGCCACCGCGGCACCGACCACGCCACCTAAGACCTCCGTCGCGTCAGGGGCAATATGTCCTGTCGGTCCTGTTGGCAGTGATTTGCCCAAGAACATGCCAAGGGGTCGCCAAGGCCGGTTCCGGGGGCTGCGCCAGGCGCCCTGGGGTCAGCCAGAACGCATCAGGACCACCAGGCATCCGCCCCGCGGCAGTGGCACCGGGCGCTCCCCGTCGTCGACTGGCGCGTTGCGGATGACCCCAAGGCCGATTGGCCAGCCGCAACGCGCCAGTGAACGCCGACGATGCCTGTCGGTCTCACCATGCGGGCGCCGGGCCGGTCAGCCGCATCAGGTGGCGCAAGTTGGCTGGCTTTCGGCGGGGCGGAGCGAGCCGACGTGCGCCAGCTCAGTCGTTCCCGCCACGTCGCTCGTGTGCGGGACGTCGGATGAGCAGCTCCCTCCTCCAAAGCCGTCCTGACCTCAGCCACCCACGCGCCGAAGCGGCCCCGCTCGGCCCTTGCTCTCCGACCGCCGAGCGGAGTCACTTCGCTGTCGATGACACGGACGAGGTCAGCCATCGACGACGGTGATCTCGAGACCGCGGACGCCGCGGGCGACCTCGGGCAGGGCCGCGACGGCGCCGGCGATGCGGGCGCCGATCGCCGCCGGGTCGACGCCGGGATCGACGACGACGGTGAGGCGGGCGTCCGCGCCGGCCCAGGGGTCCAGGTGCGCCGACCGAGCAGCTGGCTCGCCCTCCAGCACCCCCGCCACCGCACGCTGGAGCACCGGGTCGGCCCAGGCCGGCACCCGGCCGCGGCCTTCCGCGAGCGCGCGGACCTCGGCCAGGGGCACGGTCGCGGGGTGCGGTCCGGCGACGTCGAGGACGATCGCCTCGGCCCCCTCGGCCAGGGCCACCTCGGCGGCCCGGGGACCCGGAACGGGCACCGGGCGCGCCGCCGGGTCCCAGCGCGCGAGCGCCGGCGTACCGCTGAAGACGAGCAGGGCGCGGCTGCCGGTGCCGTCGAGCAGCAGGGGTACGGCGATGTCGGCCGACTTCTCGTGCAGCCGGCCGGTCGCCGTGGTGGCGGTCTCCCCCACCTGGGCCACGACCGGCGCGACCACCCGCACCCGGTGCAGAGCGGCGAGGAGCTCGGGGAGCCGGGCCGGGTCGGCGGCGACCGCCTTCAGCGCCGTGATCAACCGGGGGTCGGGATCGCCGCTATCACCGGCGAAACCGGGATCGGGGATGCTCCGGGCTGGCGGGTCGGCAGGCACCGGCGGGAGCGTAGTGCCCGTGGAGGTCACCCGGTTCGCGGACCGCGCTGCCGCTGGGCAGCGCCTCGCCGAGCTGCTCGGCCCCAGCCTGGGAGCCACGGCGGGCGCCGTCGTCCTCGGCCTCGCCCGCGGCGGGATCGAGGTCGCGGCGCCGGTCGCCGCGGAGCTGGGGGTCCCGCTCGACGTCCTGGTGGTGCGCAAGGTCGGCCACCCGGGTCGTCCCGAGCTGGGCCTCGGGGCGGTGGGCGAGGACGGCGCGGTGGTGTGGGACACCGGGCTGCTGGACCGGACCGGGCTGGCGCCTGGCGACCTGCGGGATGCCGTGGAGGCGGAGCGGTCCGAGCTGCGCCGGCGGGTGTCAGCGTACCGCGGCGGCCGGGTCCGGACCCCGGTGGAGGGACGCACAGCGGTCCTCGTCGACGACGGCATCGCCACGGGGGTGACCGCGCGGGCGGCCATCCGCGACCTGCGCGCGGCCGGCGCGGCCCGCGTGCTGGTCGCGGTCCCGGTGGTGGCCGCCGCCACGGTGCCGGTCCTCGAGGCGGAGGGCTCGGAGGTGGTGGCGCTGGTGGTCGCGGCCAGGTTCGGCGCGGTCAGCCAGTGGTACGCCGACTTCGGCCAGACCGCGGACGCGACCGTGGTGCGGCTGCTCGCCGCAGCGAGGTGACGCGGCTCAAACGGCTGGCTCGACGATGGCGATGACGGGACCGCCACCGGACGGGCCCTGGTGCACCGCGGCGACCGACACGAACACCGCCGGGTCGCCGGTGACCGATGCGACGACGCCACCGACGCAGGACTTGATCTGGCGGTGCCAGTGCACGTCGGAGTCGTCGAGCATGATGTTGCGCCGGTCGCGCACCCGTCCGGTGGGGTCCGCCTCGCACTTGCAGAACACGTTGACGACGCGACCCTTGAGGTCGCTGCTGTGCGGGCGCTCGGGCAGGTCGTCGAGGCCGGCGCTGCGGATCGCATCCCAGACGCCGTCGGCGTCCAACGCGTCCTTCATGATGCTGTGCCCGATGCGGAACCGGCCGCCCACGCCGCGGACGTTGCCCAGCACCACGATCTGCGCCTGGTCGAGCTCGACGCCGGACGAGCAGGACGCGACCGAGGAGAACAGTGACAGATCCTTGTGGATCTGCTCGGTGGTCGGCATGTCGATCTCGCCGAGGGCGACCGCGATGCCCAGCGCGGTGGTGGAGTTGGAGACGTCCATCGACTTGAGGGTGTCCTCGGTCCAGACGTCCTTGCCGCGGCTCTTGGCGTCGGTGATGGTCTCGAGGGTGAGCAGTGGGGTCTTGGTCTGCACGTAGTGCACGTCGGCCGGGTCGGTGATGCCGGCCCGCTCCATCGCGATCCTCACCCCGGCGGCGACCTTCTCGACCATGGGGAGCCGACCGATGTCCTCGGGGAAGATCTGCTCGCTCATCGCATAGCCGACCGACAGGCGGGGCTCGTCGGTCGCCGGCACCTTGTCGGCAGTGGTGGTGGCGAAGATCGTGGCGTGCGGCGAGATGACGCCGTCCGTGCCGCCGGACCACACGATCGGGATCTGCCGGATGTCGGCCATCGGCCGGGTGCCCTTCGCCTCGAGCACCTCGCGGAAGGCCCGGTCGGCGATGATCCGCGTGTAGTCGTTGACGCCGCCGTTGCCCTCGGTCTTGCCGATGACCGCGATGACGTTATCGGCCTCCACGAGACCCTTGTCGATCAGCTCGGCGAGGCCCGTGGCGTCGGACACGCTCTCGATGGCGACCTTGTGGACCTCGATGGGCAGGGGCGTGTCAGCCATGGTCTCCCGACCTCTCCTCTTCGACGACGGTGCCGACGCGACCGTGGACGGCGTCCTCGATCCGGTCCAGCGATGTGATCACGGCGCGGCGGCCGCCATTCTCGACGAACCGCACCACGGCCTCGACCTTGGGCCCCATGCTGCCGCTCGCGAACTCGTTGTCCTGAGCGTGGGCCCGCAGCTCGGCAGGGGTGGCCCGCTCGACCGGCCGCTGCTGCGGAGTCCCGTAGCCGAGCAGGACATGCTCGACGTCGGTGGCGATGACGAGGACGTCCGCGCCGACGGCGGGCGCCAGCAGTGCGGCGGACAGGTCCTTGTCGATGACGGCCTCGACGCCGCGCAAGGTGCCGTCGGGGTCGCGCACGACGGGGATGCCGCCGCCGCCGGCACCGACGACGACGTACCCGCGGTCGACGAGCACTCGGATCGTCGGCGCGTCGAGCACCTCCAGCGGCTCCGGCGAGGCCACCACCCGCCGCCAGCCGCGCGCACCGCGGTCCTCCCAGGTCTGGCCGTGCTCGACAAGGGTCGCGGCCTGGTCGGCCGGGAGGTAGCGCCCGATCGGCTTGGTCGGCCGCGTGAAGCCCGGGTCGGCCCCGTCGACGAGCGTGCGGGTCACGATCGCCGCCGTACGCCGGTCGATCCCCCGCGCGGCAAAGGCGCGGTCCAGCGCGTCGAGGACCAGGAAGCCGATGGTCGCCTGGGTCTGCGCGCCGCACCAGTCCAGCGGCACCGGCGGGACGACGTGCGCGGCGAGCTCGTTCTTCACCAGCAGGTTGCCCACCTGCGGCCCGTTGCCGTGGGTCAGGACGACCTCGGTCCCGGCCGCGACCAGGTCGGCGACGTGCTCCATGGCGACGCCGACCGCGTGGTCCTGCTCCTGCGGGGTGGCGCCGCCGGCCGGACCCGTCATGGCGTTGCCGCCGAGAGCGATCAGCACCCGCATGGCCAGGACCCTAGTAGCCGCCCAGCCGCCCGCCCCACGCTAGGCACCCTTCCCGAAATGATCACGTTAGCGTGGTCGATTCGCCCTGGACGCGGCTTGTTGGCCACGCCCAGAGGTGAAACGGCGCGCCCACTGCCGTCACGCGCTCAGCGTGCGACGCGATCCTCGCGCGAAGGCGCGGTCAAGTCGGGCTCGGACCTGCCTGTCTTGGCCATCGAGCTCCGACCAGACCAGCCGAGCGACTTCGTGGCCATAGTCGCGGAACGAGTCCTCGCGACGTTTCTCCTGCCAGACGACAGCTCCGACGTCCACGTCCTCGATCCGTCCAGTCTTCTCGTACAGGGCTCGTCCGTACTTCAGCTTGCCGTCGAACTCGACCACCGTGGAGTGCTCGTCGATGTAGAAGTCGGATATCCCAAGTTGCCGGCCCGCGTCGTCGACGATCGTGCGCTGGAGGTCTGGCTTGGGGGCACCGATCCGGGCGAGCAGGACCCGGGCTCGCGACTCGCCGACTGTTGCCGCTCGCGGGTCCGAGAACAACAGTGCGGACGCGGAGCTCCCGGAGCGCGGCCAATCCCGTTCGCGGTCCACGATTTCCCACGCTCGCCCGAGGTCGAAGTCGCCGAGCCGGCGTGCACCGTCGGTCGCCACCACGCCTGCTTCGAACGTCGACGTACGGCACGCCGCGACGACTGCCCGCTCGGGGACGGCGACAAGTAAGTCAGCGAGCTCGACAACCTCCAAGTCGGGCAACGCGCCGCGATGGTGGACAACCCCCGCTTCCCGGCGGGACGACTTGCCGGCCTGACGGTGTACGTGGACCTGGTCGAGCTGCACGCCCCAGAGGGGAACGCCCAGCAGCGCCAGCGCCGAGTGCCCGGTGACGACCACCTGACCCGACAACGCGCCCACCACCGCGCGCACGACCAGGGCATGCCGTCCGCCGGCGTCGAGCTCCGCCACGGCAGTCCGCTCGGCGTAGGCGCCGCGGCGGACGCGGACCCACTCCTTGTGCCTCAGCCGGGTGTCGATCTCGGTCTGCGTGCAGCCGAGGTCGATGGCCTGCCATCGGTAGACGAAGCCGCCTTGGGCCGCGGCCAGCCGTCCCAGTTCGCCATCCATGCGACGACGATGTCCGACCATCCAGCCGTCGGGACGCCGGCGCACGGCATCTGTGGACAGTGACGATCGCGAGTCCGCTGTGGATGACCGGCACCCCCGGGGCCGGTTAACGGGCGTGGGCGCGGCTACTTCCGCCTGGGCGCGGCTCATATGCCACGCCCAGCACGAAAGGACCACGTTAACGTGATCATTTCGGCGAAGTGGGGTCAGGTGCCGAGGGTGCGGTAGCGGGACAGGCGCGCGGCGAGGCGGGTCTGCGGGTCGCGGCGGAGCAGAGCGGTCAGCTCGGCCTCGAGGACCCGGGCGACCCGCTGGAGGTACGCCGACGGCTCGTCCGCTGCGTCCGGGCGCTCGGCGACGACGCGGTCCACGATGCCGGCGCGGAGCAGGTCGGCGGACCGCACGCCCTGCTGCTCGGCCATCTCGGGCGCCCGCTCGACGGTGCGGTGGATGATCTCGGACGCGCCCTCCGGCGGGAGTGGCGAGAGCCAGGCGTGCTGCGCGCAGACCACCCGGTCGGCCGGCAGCAGGGCGAGCGCCCCGCCACCGGCGCCCTCCCCCATCAGCAGGCAGACCGTGGGCGCGTCGAGCAGCACGAGGTCCTGCAGCGAGCGTGCGATCTCGCCGGCCAGGCCGCCCTCCTCCGCGTCCTGCGACAGCGCCGCGCCGGCCGTGTCGATGACGGTGACCAACGGCAGCTTGAGCTCGTCGGCCAGTCGCATCCCCCGACGGGCCTCGCGCAGGCCGGCCGGGCCCAGCGGGCGCCCGAACGTCTGGTTCTGCCGGTCCTGTCCCAGCACCACGCAGGGCGCACTGCCGAAGCGGGCCAGCGCCAGGATCAGCCCGGCGTCGATCTCCCCCGCGCCGGTGCCCCGCATCGGCACCACGTCATGGGCGCCCTGGCGCAGCAGCTGGCGCACGCCGGGACGGTCCGGCCGACGCGACCGGCGTACCGAATCCCACGCCGACACTGCCTCCAGCTCCTCCCGAGGTACGTCGGCGTCGGCCGTCGAGGGCTCGACGTCGGGCGAGCCGGAGCGCGGCGCAGAGAGCACCGCCAGCGCGCGGTCGAGGATCTGCGGGATCTCCTCCGGCGGCAGGACCGCGTCGACGATGCCGTGCGCGAGCAGGTTCTCCGCGGTCTGCACGCCGGCGGGGAAGTCCTCGCCGTACAGCGCCTTGTAGACCCGCGGTCCGAGGAACCCGATCAGCGCGCCGGGCTCCGCAACGGTGAGGTGGCCGAGCGATCCCCACGACGCGAGCACACCGCCGGTCGTCGGGTTGCGCAGGTAGACCAGGTAGGGGTTGCCCGCCGCCTTGTGCCGCCCGATCGCTGCGGTGATCTTCACCATCTGCAGGAACGCGACGGTGCCCTCCTGCATCCGGGTGCCGCCCGAGGTCGGCGAGGCCAGCAGGGGCAGCCGCTCGTCGGTCGCCCGCTCGACCGCGGCCACCAGACGGTCCGCTGCCTGCACCCCGATCGAGCCGGCCAGGAACGCGAACTCACAAGCGACGACCGCCACCCGGCGGCCGCGCATCCGCCCCTCGCCGGTGACGACGGCCTCGTCGAGGCCGGTCCGGTCGCGGGCCTTCTGCAGCGCCGCCGCGTACGCGGGATCGGCCGGCAGCGCGGCGATCGGCTCGTCCCAGCGAACCCAGCTGCCGGTGTCGAGGACGGCCTCGATGAGCTCGAGCGCGCCCGGGCTGGTCCGGTCGGTCACGCCGGCGAGTCACCCTCGGTCTCGTCCAGCCACCGGCGTACCGACTCGTCGTGCTGGCCCAGCAACGGGGGCGCCAGGTGCTCGCGCGGCTGGTCGCCGTCGAAGCGCAGGGGCGGCCCGGGCAGCGTGAGCCGCCCGGCCAGCGCGTGCTCCACCTCGACGAGCAGCCCCTGCGACACGGTCTGGTCCCAGCCGTAGACCCGATCCAACGTCCGGACCTCACCGGCCGGTACGCCGACCCGGTCCAGCTGCGGAAGGAGCTCGCCCAGCGGCACCGGGGCGAACGCGACGTTGACCGCCTCCACCACGGCATCCCGGTTGCGGACGCGCTCGGCATTCGTCGCGAAGCCCGGCGCGTCGACCGGCAGGCCGAACTCCTCGGCCAGCCGCCGCCACAGCCCCTGGCTGCCGACCGCGATCTGCAGCAACCCGTCCGCGCACGAGAACAGGCCGTAGGGGCAGATCGACGGGTGATGGTTGCCCTGTCCGTAGGGCACCTCGCCGGTGACCGTGTACCGCGTGCCCTGGAAGGCATGCACGCCGACGATCGCGGCGAGCAGCGAGGTGCGCACGACCTTCCCGACACCGGTGCGGTCCCGCTCGTGCAGGGCAGCGACCACTCCGTACGCGCCGTACATGCCGGCGAGCAGATCACCGATCGGCACGCCGACGCGCATCGGCTGGCCGGGACCGGTGCCGGTCAGCGACATCAGACCGGCCTCGCCCTGGGCGATCTGGTCGTACCCGGCGCGCCCGCCCTCGGGGCCGTCGTGGCCGAAGCCGGAGATGGAGAGCACCACCAAGCGCGGGTTCAGCTCGTGCAGCCGGTCCGTGCCGAACCCGAGCCGGTCCATCACGCCGGTCCGGAAGTTCTCGACGAGCACGTCGGCACGTCGCACCAGCCGGGTCAGCAGGTCACGACCGGCGTCGGACTTGAGGTCGGCGGTGACCGACTCCTTGTTGCGGTTGCAGGAGAAGAAGTAGGTGCTCTCGCCGTGGTCGCTGACGCCGTGCTCGTCGACGAACGGCGGGCCCCAGCCGCGGCTGTCGTCACCGCCGTCCGGGTTCTCGACCTTGATGACGCGCGCGCCAAGATCGCCGAGCATCATCGCCGCGTGCGGCCCGGCCAGCGCGCGAGACAGGTCGACGACGAGGACGCCGTCCAGCGGTCCGGGCACGGCCCGGGCGTCAGTTGCCGCGGAGCTTGGCCAGCGCCTCTTCGAGGATCGCCGCGCCGTCGGCGTCGCTGCGCCGCTCCTTCACATAGGCGAGGTGCGTCTTGTACGGCTCGGTCCGCGGCGGCGACGGTGGGTTCGCCTCGTCCTGCCCGGCCGGGAAGCCGCACCGCGGGCAGTCCCAGATCTCCGGAGCCTGCACCTGGCTGTCCTCGGCGAAGCTGGGACGGGTCTCGTGGCCGTTCGCGCACCAGTACGAGATGCGGAACCGGGGCGCGGACTCACCGCGCTCGGCCTCTCCCATGGGGCCGGCACCGACCCGGCTGCCCCGGATGGCGTTGCCACTTGCCACGGTGTCGCTCCCCAGCTCTCGAGGTGGTGGTCCGCCAACCGCACCGGGCGGAGGCAGGAACGTCAGTCTAGGTCGTGATCGGTCCGAGCGAGGTGCTCAGCCCTTGAGGAGCAGTCCGAGCGCCACGATCGCAGCGATCCAGACGATGCCCAGCCCGATCGTCAGGCGGTCGAGGTTGCGCTCGACGACCGACGATCCGCCGAGCGAGGAAGACATGCCGCCGCCGAACAGGTCGGACAGGCCGCCGCCCTTCCCCTTGTGCAGCAGCACCAACAGGATGAGCAGCAGGCTGGTGATGAGCAGCACGATCTGCAGGACGATCTCCACTGCGAGGACTCCCGGGGGACGACGGTACGACGGCGGGCGGCGCGGGTCCAGGGTACGGCACCGCTCGGGCGGCCGGCCCCGAGCGGCTCAGGCGGTCGGCTGCTCGGCGGTCCTGCGGTAGCGGACGATGCTCACGAACTCGTCGGCGTCGATGCTCGCGCCGCCGACCAGCGCGCCGTCGATGTCGGACTGGGCCATCATGGCGGCCACGTTGCCGGCCTTGACCGAGCCGCCGTAGAGCACCCGGACGCCGTCGGCGAGATCACCCGAGTAGAGCTCCGCGAGCTGGGTGCGGATCGCAGCGCAGACCTCCTGCGCGTCCTCGGGCGTGGCCACCTCGCCGGTGCCGATGGCCCACACCGGTTCGTAGGCGATGACGATGGTCCGCGCAGCCTCCGCCGGCACCCCGGCCAATCCGCCCGACAGCTGGTCCAGGCAGTGGCCGACGTGACCGCCCTCCTGCCGCACCGAGAGCCCCTCGCCGACGCACAGGATCGGCACCAGCTTCTCGCCGAGTGCGGCCCGCACCTTCGCATTGACGAGTGCGTCGTCCTCGTGGTGGTCGGTGCGGCGTTCGCTGTGCCCGACGACGACGTAGGTGCAGCCGAGCTTGGCCAGCATCGCCGCCGCGACGTCGCCCGTGTGTGCCCCGGGCTGGTGCGGCGACACGTCCTGGGCGCCGTAGACGATGCGGTACTTGTCGCCGTCGACAAGGGTCTGGACCGAACGGATGTCGGTGAACGGCGGCAGGACCGCGACCTCCACCGCGTCGAAGTCCTCGTCGGTCAGCGAGAACGCGAGCTTCTGGACGTGCGCAAGTCCCTCGAGGTGGTTGAGGTTCATCTTCCAGTTGCCCGCCATCAGCGGGGTGCGCGCCATGTGTGCTCAGTCCTCCGATGCCGACTGGTCAAGAGCGGTCAGTCCCGGGAGCTCCTTGCCCTCGAGCATCTCGAGGCTGGCTCCGCCGCCGGTCGAGATGTGGCCGAACGCGCCCTCGTCGAAACCGAGGGCCCGCACCGCAGCCGCGGAGTCACCACCGCCGACGACGGTGAGGCCGCCGGCACGCGTGACGTCGATCAGGGCCTGCGCGACCGCCCGGGTGCCCTCGGCGAACGGCGCCAGCTCGAACACGCCCATCGGCCCGTTCCAGAACACGGTTCGCGCGTCGGCGATCTTCGCCGCGAAGAGCTTGCCGCTCTCGGGCCCGATGTCGAGCCCGAGCCGGTCCGCCGGGATGGCGTCGGCGGCGACGACGTCGTGATCGGCGTCGGCCGAGAACTCGGTCGCGGCCACGACGTCGACGGGAAGCACGATCTCGACGCCCTTGGCCTGAGCCTGCTCGAGGTAGCCGCGGACGGCGTCGAGCTGGTCGTCCTCGAGCAGGCTCTTGCCGACCTCGTGGCCCTGGGCCTTGAGGAAGGTGAAGACCATGCCGCCCCCGATCAGCAACCGGTCGACCTTCTCGATGAGGTTGTCGATGACGCCAAGCTTGTCGGACACCTTCGACCCGCCGAGCACGACGACGTAGGGCCGCTCGGGGTCGCCCGTGAGCCGGTGCAGCACCTCGGTCTCGACCTCGACCAGCTCGCCGGCGGCGTGCGGCAGGCGCTGCGGGACGTCGTAGACGCTCGCGTGCTTGCGGTGCACCGCCCCGAAGCCGTCGCCGACGTAGACGTCGGCCAGCGCGGCGAGCTCGTCGGCGAAGGCACCACGCTCGGCGTCGTCCTTGCTCTCCTCCCCCGCGTTGAAGCGGAGGTTCTCGAGCAGCGCGACGTCGCCGTCGGCGAGGTCGTCGACAGTCTGCTTCGCCGAGTCGCCGACCGTGTCGGTGGCGAAGGCGACCGGCCGACCGAGCACCTCGGAGAGCCGTGCGGCGACCGGAGCGAGGCTGTACTTCGGCACCGGCTCGCCCTTCGGGCGGCCGAGGTGCGCGCAGACCACGACGCGGGCCCCGCGGTCGGACAGCTCTGCGATGGTCGGGGCGCTCGCCCGGATCCTGCCGTCGTCGGTGATGGTCTCCCCGTCGAGCGGCACGTTGAGGTCCGAGCGCACCAGGACCCGCTTGCCGCGCAGGTCCCCCAGGTCGTCGAGCGTCTTCACGTCGGCGGCTACAGCGACGAGCCGACGAGCTTCACGAGGTCGACCAGCCGGTTCGAGTAGCCCCACTCGTTGTCGTACCAGCCCACGATCTTGACCTGGTTGCCGATCACCTTGGTGAGCTTGGAGTCGAAGGTGCACGACGACGGGTCGGTGACGATGTCGCTGGAGACGATCTCGTCCTCGGTGTACGTGAGGTAGCCCTTCAGCGGGCCCTCGGCAGCGGCCTTGAACGCGGCGTTGACCTCGGCGACGGTGGTGTCGCGGCTGACGGTGGCGGTGAGGTCGGTGGCCGAGCCGGTGGGGATCGGCACCCGCAACGCGTAGCCGTCGAGCTTGCCCTCGAGCTCGGGCAGCACCAGGGACAAGGCCTTCGCGGCGCCGGTGCTGGTGGGCACGATGTTCAGCGCGGCCGCCCGGGCCCGCCGGAGGTCCTTGTGCGGGCCGTCCTGGAGGTTCTGGTCGGCCGTGTAGGCGTGGATGGTGGTCATCAGGCCGCGCTCGATGGTGAACGAGTCGTTGAGGACCTTGGCCATCGGCGCCAAGCAGTTGGTCGTGCACGACGCATTGCTGATGATGTGGTGCTTGCTCGCGTCGTAGTCGTCGTCATTGACGCCGAGGACGATCGTGAAGTCCTCGTTCTTGGCCGGCGCCGAGATGATGACCTTCTGGGCCCCCCCGTCGAGATGTGCCCTGGCCGTGTTCGCGTCGGTGAAGAAGCCGGTGGACTCGATGACGACGTCGGCGCCGAGTTCCTTCCACGGCAGGTTCGCGGGGTCGCGCTCCTCGAGCGCCCGGATCCGCCGGTCCCCCACGACGATGTGCTCGTCGTCGTACGTGACGTGCTCGCCGAGCCGGCCCAGGATGCTGTCGTACTTCAGCAGGTGCGCGAGGGTCTTGTTGTCGGTGAGGTCGTTGGCCCCGACCACCTCGATGTCGGCCCCTTGCGCAAGGGCGGCGCGCAGGAAGTTGCGCCCGATGCGGCCGAAGCCGTTGATACCCACCCGAACCGTCACGGCAGCTTCTCCTCGTGTTGTCGTCCCGACGTGCCCGACAACCCTATCCAGCCCCGGACGGCGGCCGTACGCCACGCCTCGGCAGGTGAGACGGCGTCCCCGCGCCCCTCAGAGCATCGTCAGGCGTCGAGCATGTCGGGCGTCAGGTTCGCCTCCGTGCCGGGCAGCCCCTCGTCCGACGCCCGCTTGTCGGCCATCGCGAGCAGCCGGCGGATCCGGCCGGCGACGGCGTCCTTGGTCATCGGCGGGTCGGCCAGGCCACCGAGCTCCTCGAGGCTGGCCTGCTTGTGAGCCAGCCGCAGCTCCCCGGCGATCCGCAGGTGGTCGGGGATGTCCTCGCCGAGGATCTCCAGCGCCCGGGCGACGCGCGCCCCGGCAGCCACCGCGGCGCGCGCCGACCGCCGCATGTTGGCGTCGTCGAAGTTGGCCAGCCGGTTCGCGGTGGCCCGCACCTCGCGCCGCATCCGGCGCTCCTCCCAGGCGAGGAGGCTGTCGTGCGCACCGAGGCGCGTGAGCAGCGCACCGATGGCGTCACCGTCGCGGATCACGACCCGGTCCACCCCGCGGACCTCGCGGGCCTTCGCGCCGATACCGAGGCGGCGCGCCGCGCCGACCAGCGCCAGTGCCGCCTCGGGACCCGGACAGGTGACCTCCAGGGCCGAGGACCGGCCCGGTTCGGTGAGTGATCCGTGGGCCAGGAACGCACCACGCCAGGCCGACACCGCGTCGCACATCGCTCCGGACACCACCTGGGGCGGCAGGCCACGCACCGGTCGACCGCGGCCGTCGAGCAGGCCGGTCTGCCGGGCCAGCGCTTCGCCGTCCT
>DASYEF010000155.1:0-10497 GCA_036499185.1 Actinomycetes bacterium
AAATCGGCAGCGGGACCAGGCGGACCGTCTAGGGTCCGGGCATGGCACGGCGAGCGGTCGAGGTGCGGCGCGACGAGATCCTGCGCGCCACGATCGCCGAGGTGACCGCCCGCGGTTTCGCCAGCACGCGGATCGCCGACGTCGCGTCCCGTCTGGGCATCAGCACCGGCCTGGTCTTCTACCACTTCGAGTCCAAGGACGCCCTGCTCTCGGCGGCCTTCGACTACGCCGCGGAGCGCGACGTGGCCCGTCTCGACGCGGCGGCCACCGGCACCGGTAGCGCGACCCGTCGGCTGGCCCGGATCCTCGCGCTCTACGGCCCGGAGGAGTCCGGCGCCGCCTGGCCGCTGTGGATCGATGCCTGGGCCACCTCGTTGCGCAGCCCGGAGATGGCCGAGGTGTCTCGCCGGCTCGACGTCCGGTGGAAGGACACCGTGGCCGAGGTCATCCGGCAGGGCGTGGCGATGGGCGAGATGACCTGCGCCGAGCCGAGCGCGGCGGCCTGGCGGATCACCGCCCTGCTCGACGGTCTCGCGGTGCAGGCCACCGTGCACGACGGTGTGCTCAGCCGGCGCCAGGTGACGTCGTGGGTCCGCGCCCTGGCCGCCCAGGAGCTCGGCGTGGACCGCGCCGCGCTGCGCCGCTAGCAACGGGGTCACCTCACACCAGCCAGCTCACCGGATGGTCGGCCTCGGCGAGCGCCGGCCGGTCGGCCGCGAACGCGGCGATGTCGGACGTCGTCGTACCCCCGGTCGCAGGGTCGGCGAGGTCGGCGAGCACCCGCCCGAAGGTCGGCGCGAACTTGAACCCGTGCCCGGCGCCCAGACCGACCAGCACCGAGGGGTACGCCGGCAGCGCACCCAGGACGAAGTCGCGGTCCGGCGTCAGCGTGTAGAGACAGGTCACCGTGCGGGCCGCCGGGCCGATGCCGGGCAGGAGCCGCGCCGCGAACCCGGTCAGCCGGTCCAGCGCCTCCGGGTCCGGGTCGAACGAGCGCCCCTCGGCGGTGGTCACCGCCCCGCCGCAGTCCTGGGCGGCCTTGACCAGCGCGCCGTTGCCTCCCTCGTCGTAGGTCGGGAACCCGTAGAACGACGGGTCGTCCATCCAGATCCAGACCGGCAGCCGCTCCGCGGCGAACCGCGTGGGCTCGGCCGGCGCGAAGTAGGTCACCTGCTCGCGGGTGACCGTGAGCGGCAGCGCGCAGCCCAGGTGCGCGAGCAGGTCGTTGGTCCACGCGTCCGCGGTGAGGACGAGCCGGTCCGCGACGTACACCGCGGCCGCCGGCCCCGAGGTCGTCACCGAGACGGTTCCGTCGTCGAGCGCCTCGAGCCCCGTCACCGGAGCATGCTCGACGAGCGTCGCACCGGCCTCGCGGGCGAGCCGCTGCATGACGCGGGTCGAGCGCCCGGCCGGCACGATCCCGGTGTCCTCCTGGTGCAGCGCCGAGGTCCCGTCGGGCAGTCGCAACGCGGACCATCGGGCCACCACCTGGGCGCGGTCGAGCTCCTCGAACTGGACCCCCTCGGCGCGCATGCTCGTGACGTAGTCCGCGGCCGGGATCGCCGCGCCCGGCGGGAAGAGATCCAGCCCGCCGGTCACGGTGACGAGGCTCTCGCCGGAGGCGGCCTCGACCAGCGCCCAGTCGCGGTAGGCCTCGTTCGCCAACCGGACGTACGCCGGCGTGTGGTAGCTGCGCCGCAGGATCCGCGACGTGTCGTGTGAAGCACCGCGGGCGTGGCCCAGCGCGAACTGTTCGACCCCGACGACGCGCGCCCCGCGCCGCGCCAGCTGCCAAGCCGTGGCCGAGCCGAGCCCACCGAGCCCCACCACGACCGCGTCCACGCGCTGAGCGGTCATGACCGCTCCATCCGCGGCAGCAGCCAGCGCCTGATGTCGAGGCTGGCGTCCTCCATCGGCGCGAACCACCCCTGCGTGTAGGCGCGGGAGGACATGCCCCGCTGCACCGAGGCGCACACCGCCCAGTCCTGGCGGTTCACCAGGTCCCAGAGACCGGCCGCGTCAGAGGGGTCGAACGAGGCCCTCCCGGCCTCCCCCGGCGCGAAGAGCAGGTCGCAGGTGATCCGGGTGCGCTCCGGCCCGAGCGGCCAGAGCGTGAACGCCGCCACGTGGTCGGCCGAGAGGCTGAGCATGAGGTTGGGGTAGATCAGCTCGCCCTTGTGCCGCACCTTCTCGCGGTCGTCCAGACCGGGGAACGGCGCGCGGTCCGACGTACCCGACGGTGTGAACGTCCAGGCACCGTCGCGGTGCGGGATGCCGTTCTCCCAGTCCAGCCCGGTCCCGCCGCGACCGAAGGCCGGCACCAGCCGGACCAGCTCCGGGTGCACACCGGCGCAGTGGTAGCACTCGTTGTAGTTCTCGAGCACGACCTTGTAGTTGGCTCGGACGTCGTAGTCCAGCGTGACACCGACCACGAGCTCGTCCAGCGGGTAGTGCGCGACGCGGTCAGGAGCCGCGCCGAGAACCGACCGCAGCGGCGACGCGCCTTGGGGTGTCAGGTGCACGAAGAGGAATCCGCCCCATGTCTCGACCCCGACCTCGTGCAGGCCGAACGACTCCGGGTCGAAGTCCTCGACGTCCTCGGTGTGCGGGGCTCGCAGCAGGCGACCGGCCAGGTCGTAGGTCCACGAGTGGTACGGGCAGCGCAGTGACCCGGCCGGACACGGCTCGGGCACCTCGTCGTGCTCCGGGTCGACGGGGACGACCTGCGAACCACGGTGCCGGCACACGTTGTAGAAGCCGTGCAGCGAGCCGTCCGCGTCGGCGGTCAGCAGCACGCTCTCGCCGGCGACGTCGACAACGGCGCGCCGCCCGGTCGTCGGCGTACCGTCCACCGAGGCCAACGCGTGGGCGGACAGGCGCCCCACGCAGAACCACTCGCGGTACAGCACGAGCTCCCGCTCGCGGGTCCAGTGCTCGGCGTCGATGTAGTACGGCGCCGGCAATGCCGCCTGCAGCACGCCCATCGACCCTCCCGTCACTACTGATCCGTCAGTCAGTAAGCATGCCCTGTCGGAGGCTGGAGAGGAAGCACGCAGCGGCGTGTTCCGTCGCGGCCGGCAGCACCGGGAGCGCGGTGCCGAGGCAGTCGCCCGCGACGCCCGCCTCCTCGGCCTCCCCCGAGGCGAGAGCCGGGCACCGTGGGTGGAACCGGCAACCGTCGGGGATCCACGTCGGGTCCGGCGGCTCGCCGGCCAGGACGGTCGGCTCGAGGTGGTTCACCTCGGGGACGACCGACAGCAGGGCCTTGGTGTAGGGGTGCTGCGGGTCGTCGAGGACGCGCTCGGTCGGGCCGCTCTCCACGATCCGGCCGAGGTACATCACGGCGATCCGGTCCGCGACGTTCCAGGCCAGCCCGAGGTCGTGGGTCACGACGAGCACCGAGAGGCCCAGGTCCGCGCGCAGCGCGAGCAGCAGCTCGAGGATCTCGCCGCGCACCGAGGCGTCGAGGGACGAGACCGGCTCGTCGGCCACCAGGATCTGGGGGTCCAGCACGAGGGCGCCCGCGATCACGACGCGCTGCCGCTGGCCGCCGGAGAGCTCGTGCGGGTAGCGCAGGAAGTAGCGCTCCGGCGGACGCATGCCGACCCGCGAGAGGGCGTCCGCGACCTTCGCCTGCTCGTCACCGGCATGGCGGTGCACCCGGAGCCCCTCGGCGACCGCCTCGTAGACCGTGTGCCGCGGGTTGAGCGACCCCGTGGGGTCCTGGAGCACGAGCTGGACGGCCCGCCGGTAGGCCTTCAGCGAGCGCGCGTCGTAGCGCAGCGGCTTCCCCTCGTAGAGCACCTGGCCGGCCGACGGCCGCTCCAGGCCGAGCAGGGTGCGGGCCAGCGTGGTCTTGCCGCACCCCGACTCGCCGACCAGCGCGACGATCTCGCCCGCGCCGACGGCGAGGTCGACGCCGTCGACCGCTCGGGCGACGCCGCCGGAGCGGGTCCGGAAGGTGGTCGAGAGCGACACGGCCTCGAGGGCCGCAGCGGCGGCCATCATCGGGCGACCGCGCTGGGATCGCCCACGTGGATGCAGGCCGCGGCCTGGTCCTCGCCGGCCGGGCGCAGCCGGACGTCCTCGGTGCGGCACCGGTCCTCGGCCTCGGGGCAGCGGGGGTTGAACGGGCAGCCGGGCGGCAGGTCGCCGGGCCACGGCGGGTCGCCCGGCAGCCCGCGCGGCGCGAACCGGGCCGCGGGGTCGCCGATCGTCGGGAAGGCGGCGGCGAGCGCCCGCGTGTACGGGTGACGGGCGGACCGCAGTACCGCCGCTGCGGGTCCCTCCTCGACCACCCGCCCGGCGTACATCACGGCGACCCGGTCACACGTCGTGGCAAGCACCGACAGGTCGTGGCTGATGACCACGAGCCCCACGCCGAGCTCGCGGACCAGCGACGTCAGCAGGTCGAGCACCTGGGCCTGCACCATCACATCGAGGGCGGTGGTGGGCTCGTCGGCGACGATAAGACGTGGCCGGCAGGCCAGGGCCATCGCGATCATGACCCGCTGCTTCTGACCGCCGGAGAGCTGGTGGGGGTACGACGACGCCAGCCGGGTCGGCAGCCCCACCGACGCCAGCAGCTCCTTGACCACGCCGTCGATCGAGCGGTGGGCGGCCGACGGGTCGTGCAACAGCACGGGTTCCGCGATCTGGCGCCCGACCCGGTGCAGCGGGTTGAGGGAGTGCAGCGCGCCCTGGAAGACGATGGACGCCTCGGCCCAGCGCACGGCGCGCAGGCGGCCGAACGACATCGCGAGCACGTCCTCACCGTCGAGGAGGACGCGCCCCTCGACGGTGGCCGACCGGGGCGTGAGCCGCAGGACGGTCGCCGCCAGCGTCGACTTGCCCGACCCCGACTCCCCCGCGACACCGAGGCTGGTGCCGGCCTCGAGGTCCAGGCTGACCCCGCGGACGGCGGGCACCGCACCCTCCGCGGTGCGGTAGGTGACCGATACGTCCTCGAGCCGCAGGACCGGCACCTCAGCGCTCCCCGGGGTCGAGCACGTTCTCCATCGCCCGCCCGATGAGGGTGAAGGCCAGCACGACCACCACCACCGCGATGCCGGGCGGGAGGAGGTACCACCACGCCCCGGCGCTGATCGCCCCGGCAGCGAAGGCGTTCTCGAGCATCGTGCCCCACGAGACCCGGAACGGGTCGCCCAGACCGAGGAACGACAGAGTCGTCTCGGACAGGATCGCGATCGCCACCGTCAGCGTCGTGTTGGCCAGGACGAGGGGCATCACGTTGGGCAGCACGTGACGCGACATCTGGTGCCAGTGACCGCCCCCCAGGACGCGGGCGCGCTCGAGGTAGGGCCGCGACTCGACCGCGAGGGTCTGGGCTCTGACGAGGCGCGCGGTGCCGGGCCAGGACGTCACCCCGATGACGATGATGACGTTGAGCAGCGAGGAGCCCAGGACGGTGGCCAGCGCGATCGCCAGGGGCAGGAACGGGATGACGAGGAACCAGTCGGTGAGCCTCTCGAGCACTCCGCCGGCCCAGCCGCCGAAGTGACCCGAGGAGATCCCGACGAGCGTGCCGATCGCCATCGAGATCACGGTGGCCGCGATGCCCACGAGCAGCGACACCCGGGCGCCCCAGACGACGAGCGCGAGCACCGAGCGACCGGACTCGTCGGTCCCGAGCGGGTACCCCTGGTACGGCGGTGCCAGGACCCGCCCGGTCGCCTTGGTGACCTCCAGCTCGTCGTGCGAGAACAGCAGCGGTGCCGCGAGGGCGAGGCCCAGGAACACCGCGAAGACGATGAGACCGGCGACCCCGGCGCGCTGACGGCGGTACGCCGACCAGAACCGGCCGAGCGCGGCGCGCCGCCGCAGCCGGCGCACCTGGCGCGCCGAGCGCACCGTCGGGACCGGCGAGCGGGTCGCGGTGCTCATGTGCGCACCCGTGGGTCGACGGCGGCCACGACCACGTCGGCGATGATGTTCGCCACCACGACGGACAGCGAGAAGAGCAGGAAGATTGCCTGAAGCAGCGGGACGTCGGGTCCGCGGATGGCCTGGTAGGAGAGCAGGCCCAGCCCCGGCCAGGAGAACACCGTCTCGACCGTGATGGCCCCGGACACCACGAAGCCGATGTTGAGGAAGACCAGCGTGATGGTCGGCAGCAGGGCGTTGGGCACCGCGTGCCGCCGGCGTACCAGCCGGTCCATCATGCCCTTGGCCCTGGCGGTGGTCAGGTAGTCCTGACGGAGCTCGTCGACCAGCGACGCGCGCATGACAAGGGCGTACTCCGCGAGATAGGCAAGGGTCAGCGTCAGTGCGGGCAGGGCGAGATGCCAGAGCTGGTCGAGCAGACCGTGCAGCGACCACGGGTCCACCCCCGGGGTGATCGTGCCGCCACTGGGGAAGATGCCCGGGAAGATGCCGGTGCCTGTGCTGAGCAGGATGAGCAGGACCATGCCCAGCCAGAACTCGGGCATCGCGTAGAGGGTCAGCGAGACGCCCGTGCTGACCCGGTCGAAGGCACTCCCGCGCTTCCAGCCGCCCCTGATGCCGATGGCGATCCCGATTACCGCCGAGAGGATCGTGGCGGTCGTGAGCAGGATGACCGTCGGCCAGACGTAGTCGCCGATCACGTCCCACACCGGCCGCGAGAACTGGGTCGACTCGACGCCGGAGGAGAAGGGGTTCTTCACGTAGTGGAGGAACTGCTCGCCGATCGGCTTGTTCAGCTGCCTGCGCAGCGCCCGGATCTGGTCCTGGTCCATGTTGCGGCCACGGGTGTACAGCGAGATCGGGTCACCCGGGAGCATCCGGAACAGGAAGAAGTTGAACACCAGGACGAACACCATCGTCGCGACGCCCGAGACGAGCCGTCGGACCGTGTACGCCGCCAGCCCGCCCGATCGCGGTGAGCTGCCGCGTTCTCGCTCGGCCTCGGCCGCGGGTGCGGCGTCGGTGGCCGCGAAGGTCACTCGACGTCCGCCTGGGTCCGCCGCCGGTTGCGCATCACGAAGAAGACGACCCCGCCGACCACGATGACCGCGATCACGATGCCGGCGATCAACGCCCCGGAGCTGCTCGAGTCCTCAGCAGCAACCGGCTTGCTGCCGCCACTGCCATCGCTCTTGGTGGCCTCGGAGACCGGCTCGATGTTGCGGTAGCTGGCCGTGCCGTACTGGAACAGCAGCGAGCCGTTGGGCTCGGGCTGTGGCAGGAAGCCGGTGAACTTGTCCGACCGGTAGGCCTCGAGGTTGTTGTAGTAGGTCGTGATGACGTAGGGCGCCGCGTCGTAGAGCATCTTCTCCATCTGCTTGACCGTGGCGGCGCGCTCGGTCGGGTCGATCTGCTCGGACTGCTGCTGGTTCAGCGCGTCGTACTGCTTGTCGCAGTAGAAGGAGTCCGACAGGTTGGCGTAGACCTGACCGCCGTCCTTGTACGAACGGTTCGCGCAGGTGAACGTGGAGAGCTGGTAGTTCGGGTCCGGCTCGACGACCCAGCCCCACTCGAACAAGTCGTACTTGCCCTCACCGATGATCTCGGTCAGCGCGTCCTCGGACACGATCTTCGTCTTCACGTCGATGCCGACGTCCTTGAGCCAGCCGGCGACGAACTGCACGGTCTGCTGGCTGGTCTGGGAGTTGCTCCGGCCGTACAGACGGAACGACAGCGGCTTGCCGCCGCCGGGCATGGTGCGGATGCCGTCCTTGCCCTTGGTGTAGCCCGCCTGGTCGAGCAGCTGGCCGGCCTTCGTGGGATCGAACGTGTACGCCGTCGAGCCCGGGTCGTAGTGCAGCGCCTGGTAGATCGGCGGGATGACGCTCGTGCCTGGTGTCCCGTGCCCGCCGTAGACCCGTTCGGTGATCGCCTTGGTGTCGATCGCGTAGGACAGCGCCTGGCGCACCCGCGGGTCCTTGAGCGCAGGGTGCCCGTCACCGATAGGGGTCCCGTCGTCCAGCGCCGCACCGGTGTTGAAGGCGATCTCGTCGAAGCCGGAGTACTCGGCGTCCACCGTCTTGATGCCGGTCACACCCTGCAGGCTCTTGAAGACGTTGGTGCCCAGCTCGTCGGCGAAGTCGATCTCACCTCGGCGCAGCGCCTGGGCCATCGAGTCCTCGTTGGTGAACACGCGGAACACGATCTCGTCGACCTTGGGCTTGGGACCCCAGTAGTTGGGGTTGCGTTCCATCCGGATGAACTGCCCCTTCTGGTGCTCCACCACGATGAAGGGGCCGGAGCCGACGATGCCGTTGGGGCCGGGCTCGTTGGTGTAGTGCTTGACCTCCTTCTCGTCGATGCCCTTCCAGATGTGCTCGGGGAGGATGTAGACGTAGAGGTGCAGCATGATCGGCGTCGGCTTCTTCACCCTCATGACGACCGTCGTGGCGTCGGTGGCCGTGACCGACGTGATCGCGGCGACGTAGTTTCCGTAGTTCGTCTGCTCGTACTTGCCGTTGCGCACCCGGTTGAAGGTGTAGGCCACGTCGTTGGCCGTCAGGGGTTGGCCGTCTGACCACTTCAGACCCGGGCGCAGGTGGTAGGTCCACGTCAGCCCGTCGCTGGACGTGTCCCAGCTGGAGGCCAGCGACGGGACCGTCGAGAAGTCCTTCTGCGCGTAATCGGTCAGCGTGTCGTAGTTGAGCTGATAGATCTCGTAGGCCGCGGCCGTGATCCCGGTGAACGGGTTGAGCGAGTCGACGTCCTGGGTGACCCCGACGGTGAACGTGACCTTCGAGTCCGCGCCGAGGGCGGGGGTCCCGGCGCCGGCGAGGGCCAGCGCGCCGCCCGCGGTGAGCGCTGCAAGGGCTGCCAGCAGTCGCGTGATCCGTCGGCCGGGCATGGGACCTCCAGAGGTTGCAACGGCTGCCCCCCGACCGGACCGGACGTCGGACCTGCCGTGGCCCGCATCATCGTGGCTGCCGCGGCGTTTGTCACGCCTATACTGAGTCACGAGTCAGCGACGGCCGTCGACCCGTTACCGTGACGGCGTGACCGCCGTAGGCCTGCCCCCGCGCGCACCCCGGCGACCAGCGAGCCGGGTGCTGCACGGCACCCTCGTGGACGACCCGTTCGCCTGGATGCGGCGCACCGAGGATCCCGACCTGATCGCCTACCTGGCGGCGGAGAACGCATGGGTCGACGACGGCACCGCGCACCTGGCCGAGCTGCGTGCCACCGTCGAGCGCGAGCTGGGCGCGGTGCTGCCCGACGAAGACGTGTCGGCGCCGCACCGCCGGGGCGCCTACGACTACCGGGTCCGACGTCCCGCCGGCGCCCAGTACCCGGTGCACGTCCGCCGCCTCGCCGGCACGGACCACACCGACGAGGTCCTGCTCGATGAGAACGAGCTCGCCGAGGGGCACGACTTCCTCGAGGTCGGCGTCGTCGAGCCGAGCCCGTCCGGTGACCTGCTGGCGTACTCGGTCGACGTCGACGGCAGCGAGGTCTACACGCTGCGGGTGCGCGACCTGCGCACCGGGCGGGACCTTCCGGACACCGTGCCCGGGACCTACTACGGGCTTGCCTGGGCGGCGGACGGCGCGAGCCTGCTCTACACGACGCTCGACGACGCCTACCGGCCGGACCGGGTCCGCCTGCACGTCCTTGGCCGGCCGGTCGACGAGGACACCGTCGTGTGGCACGAGGAGGACCGCCGCTTCGAGCTCGAGGTCGACGTCACTCGCAGCGGAGAGCTGGCCCGGCTGGTCGCCCGGAGCAGGGACACCACCGAGGTACGTCTCGTGCCCACCAACGACCTGAGTGCCGAACCGATCCTGGTCGCCGGCCGGGTTCCCGGACGTGAGTACTTCGTCGACCACGAGCCCGGCGAGGCAGGCGGTCACCTGGTCGTGCTCACCGACCTCGACGCGCCGGAGTACCGCGTCATGCGCACACCGCTCGCGACGCCGGGCACGGCGAGCTGGGTGGAGCTTCTCGCGCACGACCCTGCCGTCCGGGTCGAGTCGGCCGACGCGATCGGGGGGTGCGTCGTGGTCGGCGAGCGGCACGCCGGTGTGGTCCGGGTGCGGGTGCTCGACGGGTCCGGAGCGACGGTGCGGCTCGTCGAGCCGGACGCGCTCGGCGAGGTGGTTCGCCTCGCGGACAACGACGAGCAGGACGTCCGTGCGGTCCGCCTCGTTCGCGAGGGCTGGGTGCGCCCGCCCGCCGAGGTCGACCACGACCTGGCGACCGGCGCCGAGAACGTCGTGCACGTGCAAGGGGTGGCACGCTCGCTGGACGGCTACCGGTGCGAGACGGTGCACGCCGTCGCGGCAGACGGTGTCGAGGTGCCGATCTCGCTGGTGACCCGTGGCGGAGGACCAGGCGGGCGACACGAACCGGGCCCGTGCCTGCTCTACGGCTACGGCGCCTACGAGTCGAGCCTGGACCCCGAGTTCTGGCCGGACGTGCTGCCGCTGCTCGACCGCGGCGTGACGTTCGCGGTCGCGCACATCCGGGGTGGCGGTGAGCTCGGGCGGACCTGGTGGCAGCAGGGCCGGCTGCTGACGAAGCCGACCACGTTCACCG
>DASYEF010000156.1:0-2360 GCA_036499185.1 Actinomycetes bacterium
TCTCGACCGACGTGGCCGAGTTCTTCCACGCCGCCGGGATCGTGGTGCTCGAGGGCTACGGACTCACCGAGTCCAGCGCCGGCACGTTCGTCAACCGGCCCGACAACTACCGGCTCGGCACCGTCGGGCTGGCGTTCCCCGGCACCGACGTGCGGATCGCCGACGACGGCGAGGTGCTGCTGCGCGGACCCGGCGTGATGCAGGGCTACCACGGCCTCCCGGACCAGACGGCGGAGTCGCTCGACGCCGACGGCTGGCTGCACACCGGCGACATCGGCGAGCTGGACGACGGCTTCCTGCGGATCACCGACCGCAAGAAGGACATGCTCAAGACCTCCAACGGCAAGTACGTCGCACCGCAGGCCATCGAGGTGCTGTTCAAGGGCGCCTGCGCGCTGGCCAGCCAGATCGTCGTGCTCGGCGACGGGCGCAGCTACTGCGCGGCCCTGGTCACCCTCGACGAGGACGCGGTGGCGGCGTGGGCCGCGCACCGCGGCATCACCTCGTCGTACGCCGAGCTGACCCAGCACCCCGACGTGCGGGCCGATGTCGGCGCGGCGATCGACGGGGTGAACGCGCGGCTCAACCGCTGGGAGACCGTGAAGCAGTGGCGGGTGCTCGACCGTGATCTCACGATCGAGGACGGTGAGCTGACGCCGAGCATGAAGGTCCGTCGCAAGGTCGTCGAGGCGCACTTCGCCGACGACATCGCGGCGATGTACCCGAACGCCTGAGATGCCTTCGGCACCGCCGGTCGGTGACGTCGCCCCCCGCGACGGCTCGCTCCCTGCGGAGTCGCTCGCGGGACTCGGCGACCGGCCGTTCGGCGTCTACCTGCACGTGCCGTTCTGCGCGACCCGCTGCGGCTACTGCGACTTCAACACCTACACGGCGACGGAGCTCGGCGGCGGTGCGTCGCAGGACTCGTACGCCGCGACGGCATCCGCCGAGGTCCGGCTGGCCCGCCGGGTGCTCGCCGACGCCGACGTCACCGCCGCGACGGTGTTCCTCGGCGGCGGTACGCCGACGCTGCTGCCGCCCGAGGACCTCGCCCGGCTGCTCGAGGTCGTGCGCGGCGAGCTCGGCGTCCGCCCCGACGCCGAGGTCACGACCGAGGCGAACCCCGACAGCGTCGACGAGCGGTCCCTCGCACACCTGCGCGAGGCCGGCTTCACCCGCGTCTCGTTCGGCATGCAGTCGGCCGTGCCGCACGTGCTGGCCACGCTGGACCGCACGCACGACCCCGACCGCGTCCCCCAGGTAGTGCAGTGGGCTCGGTCGGCCGGGTTCGAGGGCGTGAGCCTGGACCTCATCTATGGCACGCCGGGCGAGTCGCAGGACGATTGGCGGCGCAGCCTCGCCGCGGCGCTCGACACCGGGCCGGACCACGTGAGTGCCTACGCGCTGGTCGTCGAGGCCGGCACCCGGCTCGCGGCCCAGGTCCGCCGGGGCGAGGTCGCGGCACCCGACGACGACGAGATGGCCGACCGGTACCTGCTCGCCGACGAGGTGCTCGGCGGCGCCGGCCTGGGCTGGTACGAGGTGAGCAACTGGTCCCGCGGCGAGCACCAGCGGGCCCGGCACAACGAGGGCTACTGGCTCGGCCACGACTGGTGGGGCGTCGGGCCCGGCGCGCACAGCCACGTCGGCGGCACGCGGTGGTGGAACGTCCGGCACCCCGTGGCGTACGCCGCTCGGCTCGCTGCCGACGAGAGCCCGGCGCAAGGGCGCGAGGTGCTCACGCCCGACCAGCGCCAGGTCGAGCGGGTCCTGCTCGGCATCCGGCTGCGCGAGGGGCACCCGCTGGCCGACCTGAGCCACCCGGACGCTGCCGCTGCGATGGTCGACGAGGGACTGCTCGACAAGGTCGCCTTCGACGCGGGCCGCGCCGCCCTGACACTGCAGGGCCGGTTGCTGGCCGACGCCGTGGTCCGCCGCCTGGTCTGAGTCCTAGTCCTTCAGCGGGCGCCCGCTGGCGTCGGTGGTCCACCCGTTCGCTCCCACCAGGTAGAGGATCCCCTCGATCAAGCCCCACAGGCTCCCGATCCCGCAGGTGAGGATCGTGACGACGATCTGGATGATCCCGATCGAGGTGTAGCCCAGGTAGAACCGGTGCGCGCCGAAGCCGCCGAGCAGGATGCCGAGCAGGCCCGCCGCCACCTTCGACTTGGCCAACGGGTCCACGTAGACACCGGGGTACCCCGCGTACGCGGGGTAGCCCGGGTAGCCCGGCGGTGGGTAGCCGTAGGGCGGCGGCGGGTAGGGCGGGCCGGGCTGACCGCCGTACCCGTAGGGCGGCGGCCCTTGCGGTGGCGGTCCCTGAGGTTGTGGCGCCTGTGGAGGTGGCCCCTGTGGCGGTG
>DASYEF010000157.1:0-18598 GCA_036499185.1 Actinomycetes bacterium
GACCAGGATGACCCCGGCGGCACCGCGGCTGAGGGCCTCGAGGCCGACGGCGCCGGATCCGGCGTACAGGTCGAGGACGCGACGACCGGCCCAGGCACGGATCAGCGAGCCGAGCGTCGAGAACAGTGCCTCCCGGGCGCGGTCGGACGTGGGCCGGGTGCCCTCTCCGGGAGGTACGGCGAGGCGCCGGCCGCGCGCAGCGCCCGCCACGATGCGCGTCACCGCTCCCCCACGCCGGTCAGGCCTTCTCGAGGTAGTCGGCGCGCTCCTGGGACAGCACGACGTCGACCGCCGCCAGCAGGGCGGGGTTGGCGGCGAGCGTCGGGTCGGCCGCGACGACGGCGGTGGCGTCCTCGCGGGCCGTCACGATGACCTTCTCGTCGCGCAGGACGGAGAGCAGCCGCAGGCTGGACCGGCGACCGGACTGCGACGCGCCGAGGACGTCGCCCTCCCGACGGGCCTCGAGGTCGAGACGGGAGAGCTCGAACCCGTCCAGGGTGGCCGCGACAGCGTCCAGTCGTTCGCGGGCCGGCGTACCCGGCTCGGTGTCCGTGACCAGCAGGCACAGCCCGGCGGCCGTGCCCCGGCCGACCCGGCCGCGCAGCTGGTGCAGCTGGGAGATGCCGAACCGGTCGGCGTCCATGACGACCATCGCGGTGGCGTTCGCGACGTCGACACCGACCTCGACGACCGTCGTGGCCACGAGGACGTCGACGTCGCCGGCCGCGAAGCGCCGCATCACGTCGTCCTTGACGTCGGACGGCAGCCGGCCGTGCAGCACGTCGACCCGCAGACCGGCCAGCGGGCCGTCGACGAGCATCGGCGCCACGTCGAGCACAGCGACGGCCGGACGCAGGGACGTCGTGGGTTCGTCGGACGCGGGTGCCTCGGCCTCGTCGGTGTCCTCCGTGGCGTCGTCGCCACCGATCCGCGGGCAGACGACGTAGACCTGGTGGCCGGCCGCCACCTCCTCGCGGACCCGCTGCCAGGCGCGCTCGAGGAAGTGCGGCTTCTCCGAGGTCGGGACGACGTGCGAGGTGATCGGCGACCGCCCGGCGGGCAGCTCGGTGAGAGTGGAGACGTCGAGGTCACCGAACACCGTCATCGCGACGGTCCGCGGGATCGGCGTGGCGGTCATGACGAGCAGGTGCGGCGGTACGGCGGCCTTCCCGCGCAGCGCGTCGCGCTGCTCGACCCCGAACCGGTGCTGCTCGTCGACCACGACCAGCCCGAGGTCCTGGAACTCCACGGTGTCCTGGATCAGCGCGTGGGTGCCCACGACGATGCCCGCGTCACCGCTGAGGACGTCGAGCAGGTTGGCCCGCCGTGCCGCCGTACCCTGCGAGCCGGTCAGTAGCGCGACCCGGGTGCCCAACTCGGACCCGCCGAGCATGCCCCGCTCGGCCATCGGCCCGAGCATCGTCGTGATCGACCGGTGGTGCTGCTGCGCCAGCACCTCGGTCGGTGCCAGCAGGGCCGCCTGCCCACCCGTGTCGACGACCGCCAGCATCGCGCGCAAGGCGACGACCGTCTTTCCGGAGCCGACCTCACCCTGGAGCAGCCGGTGCATCGGGTGGTCGCGCGCGAGGTCGGCGGTGATGGCGGCCGACACCTCCTGCTGCCCGTCGGTCAGCCGGAACGGCAGGCGGTCATCGAACGCGTCCAGCAGCCCGGCGGAGGTCGAGCCGCGCGGTGTGGCCGGCAACG
The DNA here is from genome assembly GCA_036499185.1 of Actinomycetes bacterium. Classification (GTDB taxonomy): domain Bacteria; phylum Actinomycetota; class Actinomycetes; order JACCUZ01; family JACCUZ01; genus DATBDW01. Next base: position 1,708 of record DASYEF010000157.1, read on the forward strand.
CCGTGCTCTCGGCCCGGCGCATCGCCATGACCACCTGCAGCACGAACGCCTCGTCGTAGGTCAGCCGCTCGCGGGCGCGCGCGACGTCCTCGCGAGTGTTCGGCCGGTGCACCAGCCACAAGGCTTCGTGCAGCGGGAGCAGGCCGAGTCGGGCCCGCACCCCGGCCGGCAACGGGTCGTCGAGCGGGCCGTCGGCGAGCGCGACGTCGAGGGCGACCTTCACCGCCTTGTACAAGCGCCAGGACGGCAGCTTGGCTGTCGCGGGGTAGACGGGCATCAGCCCACCGGCGAAGTCCTCGGCATCGTCGTCGAGCGCGACCTCGGGGTTGGTCAGGGTGAGGTGGTTCCTGAAGACCTCGACCTTGCCGGCGAAGAACGCCTCGTGCCCGACCAGCAGTGACTTGGCGCGCCAAGCCTGGTTGAAGAACGTGAGGGTCATCTTCGCGTGGCCGTCGGTCACCACCACGTCGAGCTTGTGCAGCTTGCTGCGGATCTGGCGGCCGTTCACCGACTGCACGGTCGCCTGCAGGGTGACGAGCTCGCCGGGGCGCAGCCTGGCGAGGTCGGTCAGCTCGCCGCGGGCGTAGTACCGGCGCGGGTAGTGCCGGAGCAGGTCCTCGACGGTGACGATGCCCAGCTTGTCGCCGAGCTCCTTCGCGGTCGCCCCGACGACGGTGCGCGCCGGGGCGCGGAGGTCGAAGGACACCTCACTCCACCCCGATGAGCAGGGGATAGCGGGGCTGCCCCCCGGCGTACAGCACGGTGTCCACCTCCGGCCGTCCGGCCCGGGCATGGAAAGCGACCGTCTCGGCCAAGCCGTCCTCCCCGTCCGCGCCGGTCACCAGGGTGACGAGCTCGCCGCCCGAACCGAGCATCCGGTCGAGCACGACGCGGGCCACGTCGACGAGGTCGTCGCCGATGACGGCGAAGTCGCCGTCGACGATGCCGAGCACGTCGCCGGGGCGGCAGACGCCGGCCATCGTCACGGCTTCCTTGGCCGCGATGGTGACGCCGCCGTGGCGGCAGTGCCCGGCGGCCGCGGTCATCGCGACCACGTCGTCCTCGAACCGCCGCGACTGGTCGTGCACGGCGAGCGCGGCGATCGCCTGGACGCTCGCTCGGGTGGGGATCACGGCGACCCGCAGTCCCTCGTCGCGGGCCTTCGCCGCCGCCGCTTCGGCGACCGCGAGGCTGTCGGCGTCGTTGGGCAGGACGACGAGGTCGCGCGCCCTCGCCCGGCGGATGCCGGTGAGCAGCTCTGCGGTCGACGCGCGCCGGCCGGGCCCGCCGTGGACGACGGTTGCTCCGGCCGCCTCGAACAGCGCCGCCAGCCCGTCGCCGGCCACCACCGAGACGACGCCGCGGCTGTCGTCGGGCAGGCCGCCGGTGTCGGCGCGGGCGGCGTCGGCGAAGTGGGTGATCCGGATCCGGTGCGGCCGCCCCGCCTGGATGCCGGCTTCGACCGCCGCACCGACGTCGTCGACGTGCACGTGCACGTTCCAGGTCGGCTCGCCGCCCACCACGACCAGCGAGTCACCGAGCGGACCCAGAGCGTCGCGCAGCGGCGGGATCGCGTCGGCCGGGGCGTCGAGCAGGTACATCACCTCGTACGTCGGTCCCGGCCCGGCGGGGTCCTCGACGTCCAGCCCGCTGCGTGGCCGGGCCGCGGCGGTCACGGCCGCGGCGACGCGGGTCGCGACCGGCGCCGGCTCAGCCCCGGTGACCACGCCGGCGAGCGCGTCGAGCAGGACGCAGACCCCGCGGCCGCCGGCGTCGACGACGCCGGCCCGGCGCAGGACGTCGAGCTGCTCCGGGGTCCGGGCCAGCGCCGTCCGTGCGCCCTCGGCTGCAGCGGTCACGACGGCGGCCAGCGACCCGTCGTCATGGTCGTCGGCCGCGGCGACAGCGCGGGCGGCCGCCTCCCGGGCGACGGTGAGCATCGTCCCCTCGACCGGCACCGCGACCGCGTCGTACGCCGCTCGCGCTCCCACGGTCAGGGCGGCGGCGAGCCGTTCGGCGTCCACCGTCCCGGTCACGCCGGCCAGCCCATCGGCGACACCGCGCAACAGCTGGGACAGGATGACGCCGGAGTTGCCGCGGGCGCCCATCAGGGCGCCGTGAGCCAGCGCGGTCATCAGGCGGGCCGGCGTCGGGGTCTCGGTGTCGTCGCCGACGAACGCCCGGTCGGTGAGTGCCTCGGCGGCGGCGGCCACCGTGAGGTGCAGGTTGGTGCCCGTGTCGCCGTCCGGCACCGGGTAGACGTTGAGCTCGTCGATCTCCTCCCGGGCCGCCTCGAGACCGTCCCGCGCCGCGGTGACCCAGCGGGCCACCGAAGGCCCGTCCAGCCTGGTCAGCGCGGAGGTCACGGGGCGAATCTAGCCAGCGCAGGCCGGGTCACCGGAGGTACTCCCCGCTCGGTTGGCGCTGCTCCGGGCCGGTCGGTTACGCTTCTGCGGTTGCCCGGGACGCCCGGGCACCTTTCCGTCGCGGCCATCGGGCCGCCCCCGCGTTCGTCCCGAGGAGTTCGTCACCGTGGCTGCCACCTGCGATGTCTGCGGCAAGGGCCCGGGCTTCGGCCACGCCATCTCGCACTCCCACCGGCGTACCAAGCGTCGCTTCAACCCGAACATCCAGACGGTCCGGGCGATGGTGGGCAAGACCGGCAAGACCCCGAAGAAGCTCAACGTCTGCACGTCCTGCCTCAAGGCGGGCAAGGTCTCTCGCTAGTCCCGCTCGCGCACCGTCACGGCCGGCCCCCTCGGGGCGCCGGCCGTCGTCGTTCTCGGGACCAGCACGGCTCGAGCCGCCAGCCACAACGAAGTGGCCCCGCTGTGCCCTTGGAAAGCAACTGTCGAGCGGGGCCGCTTCGCGGTTGTAGGGGAAGTGGACCGGCTGCACGCGACCTCTTGTGCCACCTAGCCGGCCCACTTCGGCCCGGTGCCAGCAGCTGCAGCGCCCCGGCACAAACACATGACCAACGGCACGTGACAACGGCGAGCCGCTACCATCCCCCGTCCAAAGCCGCTCTGACCTACGCCGCCGACCGACCCGCAGTGCCGCCCCAGAGCGGAGTGGCCCCGCTGCGCCCTTGGAAAGCGACGGCCGAGCGGGGCCGCTTCGCTGCTCAGTCCACGGGGACGTCGTCCGGGGCCAGCAGGACCAGCCGGTCCAGCGCGTCGATCAGCCGAACGCGCAGCACGTCGCCGCGCTCGGCGAAGTCGCGCTGATGGCGCACGTACTCCGCACGGCCCTCGGCGGTCTCGACCCGGATCGGCGGGTAGCCCAGCCCGGTCAGGTCGTACGGCGAGGCGCGCATGTCGACGGCGCGGATCTCGCGCGCGTGCGCGAAGCAGTCGGCGACCAGCTCACCCGACCCGAACGGGCCGAGCAGGGCCGCCCACCGGTAGAGGTCCATCCCGGCGTGCAGGCAGCCGGGCTGCTCGTCGCGCGGCTGGCCCTCCCGGGTCGGCGCCGTCGCGTTGTGCGGCACCGCGGCAGGCGTGAAGAACCGGAACGCGTCCACGTGCGTGCACCGCAGCGGGTGGGCGTCCACGACGGCGTCGGTCCCCGCGCTGCCGAGCCGCAGGAGCAGCTGCTCATGACGCACGGCGTCGGCCGGCAGCCGGTAGACCATCGCCCACTCGTGCAAGCCGAAGCAGCCGTACGCCGGCGGGCGCCCCGCCGTCGCGCGCAGCAGTCGGCGCGCGTCGGAGAACCGGCGGTGGTGCCTGGCCGCGCGCGCCGGGTCGGGGGTCACGCCGCGGCCGTCAGCCGTGGCCGTCCAGTCGGCCAGATCGGCGTACCGCCGCAGTGCCTCGGGACCGTCGAGGCGGGTGCCCAGGCCGGGACTCCAGCGGCGCAGCTGGGCCGGTGAGTGGTGGTAGTAGTCGAAGAGGAAGTCCTCGACCGGGTGCTTCTCGCCCAGGCGGCGGCGTTCCAGGTGCGGCTCCAGCCACGTGTCGACCCGCGCCTCGTGCGCCGCGGCGCGCGGCAACCACTCCCGCTCCAGCACTAGGGCTCCCCCACTAGAACGACCGCCACCCGGGCGGCCCGGGCCACGGCGCACCATCGACGAGGACCCCCTCGCCGGCATCCACCCGGCCCACCACGTTCCACGCCATCGGCAGGTCGACGTCGGCCGGGAAGGTCGCCACCAGGGCGTGGTCGTCGCCGCCCGTGAGCAGCCACTGGACCGGGTCGGCGTTGAGTGCCCGCGCCGTGTCGGTGAGCTCGGGTGGCACGAAGAACGCGTCGCGATCGAGGCGCACACACACCTCGCTGGCGGCGGCCAGGTGGGCGAGGTCGGAGACCAGGCCGTCGCTGACGTCGACCATCGCGGTCGCCCCGAGGTCGGCAGCCCGCGGTCCCTCGTCGTACGGCGGCGCGGGCCGGCGGTGCGCGTCGACCAGGACACGTGGCGAGCGGAACCCGCGGGAGAGCACCGCGAACCCGGCCGCGGCCCAGCCGAGCCGACCTGCGACGGCGACCAGGTCACCGGGCCGCGCCCCGGCCCGGGTCACCGGGTCCCGGCCCTGAAGGTCGCCGAGCGCCGTGACGGCCACGGTCACCTGCTCGCCGCGGACGAGGTCACCACCGACGACGACGGCCCCAGCGCGCTGGGCCTCCTCCGCGAGCCCGTCGGCCAGGTCGAGGACCCACTGGCTGTCGAGGTCGAGCGGCACCGAGAGCCCGACGAGCAGGGCGGTGCTCACCGCTCCCATCGCCGCGACGTCGGCCAGGTTGGCCGCCGCGGCGCGCACCCCGACGTCGGTCGCCGAGGACCAGTCCCGGCGGAAGTGCCGGCCCTCGACGAGTACGTCGGTCGTGGCGACCACCCGCCGGTCGGGCGCCGCGAGCACCGCCGCGTCGTCGCCAGGACCCAGCAGCACGGCGTCGCCGCCACTGAAGCGGGCGGTCACCGCCGCGATGAGAGCGACCTCGCCGAGCTCGCCCACGGTGGCCGACATGCCTCACGTCCCCTTCCGGTAGGTTCGCTCGCGAGCGACGCCCCTGCGGCGCACGCGACCGCCAGACTCTACGAAGGAAGGGGCCCACGATGGTCGTCCAGGCCTACATCCTGATCCAGACCGAGGTCGGCAAGGCGGCCGCCGTCGCCCGCCAGATCGCCGAGCTCAAGGGCGTCACGCAGGCCGAGGACGTCACCGGGCCCTACGACGTGATCGTCCGCGCGGAGGCCAAGAACGTCGACGAGCTGGGCAAGATGGTCGTCGCCCGCGTGCAGAGCGTCGAGGGCATCACCCGCACGCTGACCTGCCCGGTGGTCCACCTCTGAGCTTCCCGCGGGTCGCTGCCCTCGGGCTGACGGTCGCCGCGCTGGGGGCGTGCTCGTCGCCGTCGCCCGTGCCGGTCGCTGTCCCGGACGGGCCGGCCGTCGGCTGCGCGCGCCTGCACGCAGGTCTGCCGTCCTCGCTCGCCGGGCGGGACGGGCGAGCCGTCACGCCCGCCTCTCGGCGTACCGCTGCATGGGGGTCGCCCGCGGTCACGCTGCGCTGCGGCGTCCAGCGGCCCGCCGGTCTGCACCGGAAGTCCCAGCTCGTGGTCGTCGACGGGGTCGGCTGGTACCTGCGCTCGGACGACGCGCCGTACGTCTTCACCGCGGTGGACCGGGTCACGTATGTCGAGGTCCGGGTCCCACGCGGGGTGCCTCGCTCCGAGGCGACCGCCCCGCTGGCCGAGCTCGCAGGCCCGATCAAGAGCGCGCTCCCCCCGCGCGCGGCCCCGTGAGAACGCGCTAGCGCAGCAGGCCCGGGTCGCGGCGCAGCGCGGTCTGCACCAGCCGGTCGACCAGGGCCGGGTAGTCCAGGCCGCTGGCCTGCCACATCAGCGGGAACATCGAGACCGGTGTGAACCCGGGCATCGTGTTGACCTCGTTGACGAACACGCCCTCGTGGCTGACGAAGAAGTCGACGCGCGCGAGGCCCTCGCAGCCCAGCGCCTCGAAGGCCCGCACCGCGAGGTCCTGGACCTGGGCGACCACGCTGTCGGGCAGGTCCGCGGGTACGGCGAGCTCGGTGCCCTCGTCGGGCAGGTACTTGGCGGCGAAGTCGTAGAACTCGTGGCCGCCGCCGACCACGACCTCGCCCGGGACGCTGGCGTCCGGCGCCGCTCCGTCGAGCCCCTCGAGCACGCCGCACTCGATCTCCCGCCCGGTGATCGCGGCCTCGACCACCACCCGCGCGTCGTGCTCGCGCGCGGTGTCGATCGCCGCGTCCAGGTCGGCGGGCCCGTGCACCTTGGTGATGCCGACACTGCTGCCCGCCCGGGCCGGCTTGACGAAGCAGGGATATCCCAGTGCAGACACCGACTCGCGGACCGCGGCCTTGTCGCCGTCCCATTGCCGGCGGGTCACGACCGCGTAGGGCCCGACCGGCAGGCCGGCGCCCGTGAGCAGGGTCTTGGCGTGGCCCTTGTCCATCGCCGCGGCCGAGGCGAAGACGCCCGAGCCGACGTAGGGGACGCCCGCGAGCTCCAGCAGGCCTTGGAGGGTGCCGTCCTCGCCGTACGGGCCGTGCAACAGCGGGAGGACGACGTCGACCTCGCCGAGCTCCTGGGGGACCGCCCCAGGCTCGTAGACCGTGAGTCCGCGGTGGCTCGGGTCGCCGGCCAGGACCACGGAGGCGCCGGCGTCGTCGACCTCGGGCAGCTTGTCGCCGGTGATCGCCAGCCGGTCGGGCTCGTCGGCGGCGAGGACCCAGCGGCCGTCCCTCGAGATTCCGACGGGTACGACGTCGTAGTCGTCGCGGCCGATGGCGCGCAGGACGCTCCCGGCGGACACGCAGGACACCGCGTGCTCGGTGCTGCGGCCGCCGAAGACGACGGCCACCCGGGGCTTGCGGCGCGGCGGGGAAGGGCTTGGTTCCGTCATGGTTGGTCAAACGTACCCAGCGGGGGACGCGCGGCCGGACATACTCCCTTGCATGTCCCCCGCGCACGAGTCGGCCCTCTCGCCAGCCACCGTGGTGGTGTCGGCCGGTCGGCCGCCCCGCCAGCCCGACGGCCCGCTCAACCCGCCGTTGGTGCTGGCATCGACGTACCACGCAGGCGGCGAGGTGGGGTACGGGCGCTACGGGAACCCGACCTGGGAGATGTTCGAGAGCGCGGTGGCCGCCCTGGAGGGCGGGGTCGCCACCTCCTTCGCGTCCGGGCTCGCGGCCGTGGCTGCAGTGCTCGACCTGGTGCCTGACGGCGGTGTCGTGGTCGCCCCGCCGGACGCGTACTACGGCAGCCTCGAGCTGCTGGCGCGCCTGGAGAAGCAGGGCCGGCTCACCGTCCGCAGCGTCGACCTCACCGACGCGGGCGCCACCGACGACGCGCTGCGCGACGCCGCGCTGGTGTGGGTCGAGACTCCGACCAACCCGATGCTGAAGGTCGTCGAGGTCGCGGCGTTGTCCCCCCGGTGCCGGGCTGCGGGAGCCCTGCTCGTGGTGGACAGCACCTTCGCCACACCGGTGCTGGCGCGCCCGCTGGAGGCCGGCGCGGACGTCGTCGTACACAGCGCCACCAAGTTCCTGTCCGGGCACTCGGACGTCGTGCTCGGCGTGGCCGTCGCCGGCGACGCCGACCTCGCCACCCGGCTGGTCGAGACGCGCGGCCTGGTGGGGTCGGTGCCCGGGCCGGTCGAGGCGTGGCTGGCCCTCCGTGGGCTACGGACGCTGCACGTGCGCATCGAGCGCGCCTCGGCAAACGCGGCCGAGCTCGCCGCTCGGCTCGCGGCGCACCCGGGGGTTGCCGCCGTGCACTACCCGGGCATGGGCGCGATGCTCGCGGTCGAGCTGCGCGGCGAACCCCAGATCGCCGAGCTGGTCTGCGACTCGACCGAGCTGTGGGTGCACGCGACGAGCCTCGGCGGTGTGGAGTCCTCACTCGAACGCCGGCGGCGCTGGGCGGGCGAGAGCATCGCCGTACCGGAGTCCCTGCTGCGGCTCTCGGTCGGGATCGAGGACGTCGACGACCTCTGGGCCGACCTGGTCAACGCGCTGCCCCGCGGCTGACCGCGGGCGTCAGGGTGCGGCCGCGCCGACGAGTGCGGTCAGCGTCGCGCCGAGGGGGGCGTCCAGCCGTACGGCGGCGTGCTCGTCGCCCCGGGTCCAGCCCTGGTTGACGATCGCGACCGGCCGGCCGAGGCCCGCAGCACGCTTGACGAACCGCAGCCCCGACATGACGGCCAACGACGAGCCGAGCACCAGCATCGACCGGGACCGCTCGACCAGGTCGTAGCAGTGCCGCACCTTGGCCGGCGGCACGTTCTCGCCGAAGAAGACGACGTCCGGCTTGAGCACTCCGCCGCAACCGAGGCAGTCGACCACCCGGAACGAGGCGACGGCCGACTCGTCCAGCACCACGTCGCCGTCGGGGTTCACCGCGCTCGCGACCGCTGTCCAGGATGCGTTGGCCGCCTGGAGCCGGTCGTCCAGCTCGGTGCGCGGGGAGCGCCCGAAGCACGCCAGGCACGCGACCTGCTCGAGGTTGCCGTGCAGCTCGACGACATCGGCTGCGCCGCCCGCCTGGTGCAGCCCGTCGACGTTCTGGGTGACCACGCCGCTCAGGGCACCGCGGGCCTGCAAGGCGGCGACGGCTCGGTGACCGGCGTTGGGCTCGGCGCGGGCGATCAACCGCCAGCCCAGCTGCGAGCGCGCCCAGTACCGCTGGCGGGCCAGCGGGTCGCGCAGGAAGGTCTGGTAGGTCATCGGCAGCGACTTCCGCAGCGAGCCCGAGGGGCCGCGGTAGTCCGGGATCCCGGACTCGGTGGACAGGCCGGCGCCGGACAGCACCAGGACGTCGCCTCGCTCCAGCAACCCCGCGACCGCCTCGAGGGCCGCCTCCGACGGCGGCGCACCGGCGAGGGTGTCGAGGCTGTCCACCCGAACAGTCTGCCTGGCGGCGGCGGTGGCTGCGGGTTCGGTCGGGCGTGGGCCGTGCCCGGGTTCCGTCAGATCAAGAGCGGCTCGGGATCAGCCGCGGCCCGGACCTAACAACACACAGTTCGGCCCCCTGGAACCGAGACCGAGCCACAGAGCCCGACACTGTGTGTCCTTGTGTCCGGCCGCACCACCGACAGCGATGCAGCCGCGAACAGAGCGATCCCGCCCCCCTCATCCCAAGCCGCCCTTGACCGAGCAGCGCCGCGAACGACGGGGCAGCGGCGAACCGACCCCCCGAGCTATTCCGTCTCAGCCTTGGTTGACCGGCTCATGATCCGGCGCACGATCTCGCCGGGCGGCAGGCCGTCGTGCACGGCGGCCGCGACGTGCTCGACGATCGGCATGTCGACGCCCTGCGCGCGGGCGAGCTCGAGGATCGACTCCGCGGACTTCACGCCCTCGGCCACCTGCGAGGTCGACGCCACGATCTCCTCGACCGTCTGGCCCTGGCCGAGGCGCTCCCCGAACGTCCGGTTGCGCGAGAGCGGGGACAAGCAGGTCGCCACCAGGTCCCCGACACCGGCCAGGCCGGCGAAGGTTGCTGCGTCGGCGCCCAGCGCCAGTCCCAGACGGGTGATCTCGGCCAGGCCGCGGGTCACGATCGACGCCTGAGAGTTGTCACCCATGCCCATGCCCTTGGCGATGCCGACCGCCAGCGCGATGACGTTCTTGACCGCCCCGCCCAGCTCGACGCCGACCACGTCGGTGTTCGTGTACGGCCGGAAGTACGCCGTCGCGCAGACCTGCTGCAGCTTCTCCGCGACGGCCTCGTCGACGCAGGCCACCACCGATGCGGCGGGCTGGCGGGCTGCGACCTCGGCGGCGAGGTTCGGCCCGGACACCACGGCGATGCGCTCCGGCGGCGCACCGGTGAGCTCGGCGACGACCTCGCTCATCCGTCGCGTCGTCCCCAGCTCGATGCCCTTCATCATCGACACCATCACCGCGTCGGACGGCAGGACGCCCGCCCAATCGGTCAGGTTCGCGCGCAGGGTCTGGGACGGTACGACGAGGACGACGACCTCGGCTCCCTCGGCCGCAGCGGCCGGGTCGTGCGTCGCCTTGATCGACTCGGGCAGCGCGACCCCCGGCAGGTACTGCGGGTTCTCGTGGGTCTGCGCGATCACCTCGACCAGCTCCCGGCGCCGGCCCCACATCACGACGTCCGCACCGGCGTCCGCCAGGACCATCGAGAAGGCCGTGCCCCAGGAGCCGTAGCCGAACACCGCGACCCGGGTCATGCGGTCCTCCTCATGCCGGCCTCCCGGGTCGTTCGGTGCCGGTCGACCCCTCGGCGGCACGCCGCGGGTCACCGGTGCGCGGCAGTGTCGTGCCACGCACGTCGAACCGTACGGCGGGGGCGGGCTCTCCGCGCAGCTCCTCGAGCAGCTCGGTGATCGCGGCCATGATCCGCTCGGTCACTGCCTTCAGCAGCGGCCCGTCGATCGGGCGGCCCTGGAACTCGGCGAGGTCGACCGGTGGTCCGCAGCGGACGTGCATCGTCTTGACGGGGAACAGGTGGGGCCGCTTCGTGTACGGCGCCAACAGCTCCTGGGGGCCCCACTGTGCGATCGGGACCACCGGCGCCCCTGTCTCGAGGGCGACCCGAGCAGCCCCCGTCTTGCCGACCATCGGCCAGCCGTCCGGATCGCGGGTCAACGTCGCCTCGGGATAGAAGGCCACGCACTCCCCCGACTCCACCGCAGCCACGGCCGCGCGGTACGCCGACTCCGCATCGGTGCTCTCGCGATAGACCGGGATCTGCTTGGCCCCGCGCAGCACCTGACCGACGAAGAAGACCCGGAAGAGAGCCTCCTTGGCCAGGAACCTGGGCAGCCGGCCGTTGTCGAAGAGGAAGTGCGCGAACGCAAGAGGGTCGGCGTGCGACACGTGGTTCGTCACGACGACGATGCCGCCACTGCGAGGCAGGTTCTCGGCGCCGTGCCAGTCACGGCGCGTCAGGACCATGAGGGTCGGGCGCAGGATCACGGCCGCAAGCCGGTACCAGAAGCCGATCCGGCGCGGTCGCCCCGCATGCCCCGAGGACACCGACGACCCGGGGTCAGCCACGCTCACCGGTCTCCTCCCGTCCCGGCGCTGCGTGGCCGGCTCGCCCATCGTCCCGTCCGCCGCGCACGGTGTCGAGCGCGGCTGGCAGGCTAGCCGCATGGACGACGCGAGCCGGCGCTGGTGCCTCGTGATGCCGGTCAAGAGGCTCGCCGTCGCCAAGACCCGCCTCGGGCCTCCCTACGACGGCGCTCGCGGGTCGCTGGCCCTGGCCTTCGCACTCGACACGGCGACGGCCGCGCTGGCCTGCCCGCTGGTTGCTGCGGTCCAGGTCGTCACCGACGACGCCGAGGCGGCGAGGGCGCTCGAGGCGGCCGGCGCCGACGTCACTGCGGATGAACCCGACGCGGGCTTGAATGCTGCCCTGGAACACGGTGCCGCGCTTGCCGCCCGACGGCACCCCGGCACGTCGGTGGGCACGCTGGCGGCCGACCTGCCCGGCCTGCGCCCGGCCGAGCTCGGCGCCGCGCTGCGGGCCGCGTGCGGGCACGGCCGGTCGTTCGTGCGCGACGCCGCCGGCACGGGCACCACGATGCTGCTGGCCCGCTCGGCTCACGGACTGCGGCCGATGTTCGGGCCGGGATCGGCCGCGCGGCACGCCGGGTCCGGCGGCCACGAGATCCTCGCCGAGACGCTGCCCTCGGTGCACCAGGACGTGGACTCCGCCGACGACCTCGAGGCGGCGGTCGCCCTCGGCGTGGGGCCAGCCACCGCCCGGGTGCTCGACGCGCTGGGGGCCGGCCGACCGCGGGCGGGCTGACGGCGTACCGCGGCGCCGGTAGCGTCGGCGACGTGCAGGCCACGGTGCGGAGCTTCGACCCGGTGTCCCGGTCCGGGACTGTGCTGCTCGACGACGGCGTCGAGCTTGGCTACGACGCCGCAGCGTTCGACGCCGGACGGGTCCGCCTGCTGCGCGTCGGCCAGCGGGTCCGCATCGAGGTCGGCGAGGACCGCCGTCTCAGCTACCTGACGATCGCCACCCTGCCCGACCGCCGCTGACCGACGACGACGGGCCCGGAGACCGTGAGGTCCCCGGGCCCGTCGGCCGGTCCGGTCGTCAGCGCTTGCGCGCGGGCGCCTTCTTCGCGGTGGTCTTCCTGGCCGGCGCCTTCTTGGCCGGCGCCTTCCGGGCCGTGGTCTTCTTCGCGGCCGTCTTCTTGGCGGCCGTCTTCTTGGCCGTCGTCTTCTTGGCGGTGGTCTTCTTCGCGGCCGGGGCCGACGTGCCGGTGGCCGCGCGAGCCGCGGTCACCGCGACCTTCGGCAGCTTCTTGGCGCCGCTGACGACGTCCTTGAACGACTGCCCGGCCTTGAACTTCGGCACCGTCGTCTTCTTGATCTTGACGGTGGCACCCGTGCGCGGGTTGCGTCCGGTCCGCGCCGGTCGCGCGACCTTCTCGAAGACACCGAAGCCTGTGATGGCGACGCGCTCGCCGGAGGCGACCGCGCGGGTGATGGTGTCGATCACGGCGTCGACCGCGTCGCCGGCGGCCTTCTTGCCACCGAGCTGAGCGGACAGCTTGTCGACCAGCTGTGCCTTGTTCACTGTGAGAACCCCTTGTGGAATGCGGAGGTCGAGTGGTTACTCGATTCGCGACGACCGTAGGCGAGCGGCGTCACGGACACAAACACCTACGGGCGTGTTCCCCCTTGTTTTCCAACGAGTTTTCGTCCGCACTGCCCGCCCGGACCGTGACGGAGGTCACGTATCGGCGGAGCGGTCAGGCGGTCGTCGGCAGCCAACCCGCCCGGCGGGACTCGTAATCGGCGATCGCGTCGTCCTGGCGCAGGGTCAGATCGACGTCGTCGAGGCCCTCCCTCAGGCGCCACCGGGTGTAGTCGTCGATGTCGAACGGCGCGGAGTCGCGGGCCGACCCGACGGTCCAGACCACCGTCTTCTCGGCCAGGTCGACCGTGAGCTCGACAGCCGGGTCCTCCTCCAGCGCCGCCCAGATCCGCTCGACATCCTTCTGCTCCATCTGGCCGGTGACGAGCCCGGCCTTGCCGGCGTTCCCGCGGAAGATGTCGCCGAACCGCGGCGACAGGACCACCCGGAAGCCCCAGTCGTTCAGGGCCCAGACGGCATGCTCGCGCGAAGATCCGGTGCCGAAGTCCGCGCCGGCAACCAGGATCGTGGCGCCCTGCGACTGCGGCCGGTTGAGCACGAAGTCCGGGTCCGCGCGCCAGGCCGCGAACAGGCCGTCCTCGAAGCCGGTGCGGCTGACGCGCTTGAGGTAGCTCGCCGGGATGATCTGGTCGGTGTCGACGTTGGACCGCCGCAGCGCGACGCCTCGCCCGGAGTGGACGGTGACGGCCTGCACCTCAGACCCCTTCCTCGTCGCGTCCTAGCGGCAGCAGGTCCGACGGTGAGGACAGCGTCCCTCGTACGGCGGTGGCCGCGGCGACCGGTGGCGACACCAGGTGGGTGCGCCCGCCCCTGCCCTGCCGACCCTCGAAGTTGCGGTTGCTCGTCGACGCGCTGCGTTCCCCCGGGGCGAGCTGGTCGGGGTTCATGCCCAGGCACATCGAGCAGCCGGCCCGGCGCCACTCGGCGCCCGCCTCCTTGAAGACGATGTCGAGCCCCTCCTCCTCAGCGGCGAGGCGGACCCGCTCCGAGCCGGGGACGACGAGCATCCGCACGCCGTCGGCGACCTGGCGGCCGGTCAGCACCTCGGCGGCGGCACGCAGGTCCTCGATCCGCCCGTTGGTGCACGACCCGACGAAGACGGTGTCCACGGCGATGTCTCGCAGTGGCGTCCCCGCCGTCAATGCCATGTATTCCAACGCTTTCTGGGCCGCGACCCGGTCGCCCTCGTCCTCGAACTCGGCCGGGTCGGGGACCGATGCCGACAGCGGCAGGCCCTGTCCGGGGTTGGTCCCCCACGTCACGAACGGGGCCAGCATCGACGCGTCGATGACCACCTGATGGTCGAACGTCGCGCCGTCGTCGGTCCGCAGCTCGCGCCAGGCGGCGACCGCGTCGTCCCAGTCCGCACCCTGGGGTGCGCGGGGCCTGCCGCGGAGGTAGTCGAAGGTGGTCTCGTCGGGCGCGATCATCCCGGCGCGTGCGCCCGCCTCGATGGACATGTTGCAGATCGTCATCCGGGCTTCCATCGAAAGCGCCCGGACGGCGTCGCCGCGGTACTCGATGACGTAGCCCTGACCGCCGCCGGTGCCGATCTGTGCGATGACCGCCAGGATGAGGTCCTTGGCCGTCACACCGGCGGGCAGCGCTCCATCGACGGTCACCGCCATCGTGCGGAACGGCCGTAGCGGCAAGGTCTGGGTCGCCAGCACGTGCTCGACCTCGCTGGTCCCGATCCCGAACGCGAGGCAGCCGAACGCACCGTGGGTCGAGGTGTGCGAGTCGCCGCAGACCACGGTCATGCCGGGTTGGGTGAGACCGAGCTGCGGGCCGACGACGTGCACGATGCCCTGGTCGCGGTCACCGAGCGGATACAGCGGGACCCCGAACTCCGCGCAGTTGGCCCGCAACGTCTCGACCTGGATCCGCGAGACCGGATCGGCGATGGGCGCTTCGATGTCGACGGTCGGGACGTTGTGGTCCTCGGTGGCGATCGTGAGGTCGGGGCGCCGGACCCGGCGGCCGGCGAGACGCAGGCCCTCGAAGGCCTGCGGGCTGGTCACCTCGTGGACGAGGTGCAGGTCGACGTAGAGCAGGTCGGGCTCGCCTGCCGCCCGGCGTACCACGTGGGACTCCCACACCTTCTCCGCCAACGTGCTGGCCACGAGCGCACTCCTTTGAGACAACAATCACTTGCGTCTCGGTCAATGAGACGGCAGTATCGACACATGGACAACTCTAGCGGAGTCGGCGTCCTGGACAAGGCCGCCATCGTGCTCGGGGCGCTCGAGGCCGGCCCGGCCAGCCTCGCCTCCCTCGTCGCAGCCACCGGGCTGGCGCGCCCGACCGCCCACCGGCTGGCCACGGCCCTCGAGCACCACCGCCTGGTGGCTCGCGATCTGCAGGGCAGGTTCGTGCTCGGGCCGCGGCTGCGCGAGCTGGCGACCGCCGCCGGCGAGGACCGCCTGCTCGAGGCCGCCAACCCGGTGCTGGCCCGGCTGCGCGACATCACCGGCGAGAGCGCGCAGCTCTACCGCCGCCAGGGCGACAGCCGGGTCTGCGTGGCTGGTGCCGAGCGCCTGACCGGGCTGCGCGACACCGTGCCCGTCGGCGCGACGCTGACGATGAAGGCCGGGTCCGCGGCGCAGATCCTGCTCGCCTGGGAGGAGCCGGACCGGCTGCACCGTGGCCTGCGCGAGGCGAAGTTCACTGCGACCATGCTCTCAGCGGTACGCCGACGCGGCTGGGCGCAGAGTGTCGGCGAGCGCGAACCGGGCGTGGCCTCGGTGTCGGCACCGGTCCGCGGGCCCGGCGGCCGGGTGGTGGCCGCGGTGTCGGTGTCCGGCCCGATCGAGCGGCTCAGCCGCCAGCCCGGACGTCTGCACGCGCAGATCGTGTGCGCGGCGGCGGCCAAGCTGAGCGACGTGCTCCAGCACGGGCAGCAAGGTCAGCAGGGCCAGCCCGGCCAGCAGGGCGCGAGCGGCGCGCAGCAGCCCGGCGTACCGGGCACCCGGGCGCCGAGTGGGGCGCGCCCCGGCGGTGGCCGGGCGGCCGCACCGCGCACCGCCTGACGGGCTGGCCAGTTGGCCAGCCGGCATCACCTACCCCATGCCTTGCCCCAGCTGATGCATGCCCATCACGTAGGCGCTGTACGTCGCCTGTGCCTCCCGGGCCGCGGCCTCGAACTCGCCCGGGTCGCCCAGGACGTCGTCACCCATCTCGTCGCCCATGCTGGACACCCGTGCCTGACGCTCGGGTGGCAGATGAGAGCGATGGTGACTCGCCAGGTGCGCGTGCAGACGCGCATCGGCGCGCTCCCACGCCTGATGGAGCTCGTGCAGATCGCTCATGGGTCCTCCTCGCGGCTCCCCGAACCGTACTCACGGGGCGTGGTGTCGGCCCCATGACGGGCGCCGAAGGGAAGAACCCCCAGACCGAGGGTCTGGGGGTTCTCGTGGTAGCCCCGACGGGATTCGAACCCGCGCTACCGCCTTGAGAGGGCGGCGTGCTAGGCCACTACACAACGGGGCCACGAAGAGTGCGCATGCCGCCACATGTGGGTGCTCTGCGCGCGGTCAAGGAGCCTAACGAGCGGGCTGTGTTCCTGCCGAGCTGGGGTACCTGGACTCGAACCAAGACTAACTGAACCAGAATCAGTCGGGCTGCCAATTACCCCATACCCCAAGGGTCCACGCCCCCCGCTGGCGGCGGGGTGGACGGGCGAGCACCAGGGTAGCCGATGGCCGCTGGGGCCGACAAAACGCGAACGGTCTGCAGCTGCCACCGGCCGGCGAACACGTGCACGGCACCGGCGTACGCGACCATCATCGCGACGTCGAGCACGGCGAACGGCCAACCCAGGGTCGAGGCGGACAGCGTGTCGGACAGAGCCCCGGTGACTGCCGCGAGAACCAGGCTGATCAGGTTGTTGGCGGCGTGCAGTGCGACGGAGGCCTCGAGACCGCCGGTGCGCCACACCAGCCATGCGGCCACCGCCCCGAACGAGAGCCGGTCCGCGAACAGCGGCACGTCCTGCAGGCCGTGTGCCAGGGCGAAGCAGACCGCGCTGACGGCGCCCCCGGCCGCGATGCCGACCGCTGGCCGCGCGAACCACGACGAGACCGCTTGGTTGAGGTAGCCGCGGAACCCGACCTCCTCCCCGGCCGACTGCAGCGGGGTGGTGACCAGGATAACGGCGAGCAGCCCCACCAGGGTCCCCGCCGAGGGCGTGTGGGTCGTGGTCCCGTTGTCGTCGGCGGGGACCAGCAGGCTCAGCCCCACCCCGAGTGCGACGAGCACG
>DASYEF010000158.1:0-2538 GCA_036499185.1 Actinomycetes bacterium
TTGCGCCGCAGCGGCAACGAGACGCCCGCGCTGATCCTGACCGCGCTCGGCACCGTCGCCGACCGGGTCGCCGGGCTCGACGGGGGCGCCGAGGACTACGTGGTCAAGCCGTTCGACGTGGAGGAGTTGCTGGCGCGGGTGCGGGTGGTGTTGCGCCGCCGCCCGCCCGGCGACGAGCACGTCCTGCCGGTCGGCGAGGCCGAGTTCGACCTGATCACCCGCACCGTGATCACCGCCGAGGGCGAGCAGACAACCCTCTCGGGGCGCGAGAGCGACCTGCTGCGACTGCTCGCCTCCAGCCCGTCCCGGGTGTTCAGCCGGCAGGAGATCACGTCGGCGGTCTTTCCCGAGGCGGCCACCGAGACGCTCGCCGACACATACGTGCACTACCTGCGCCGCAAGCTCGGCAGCAGCGTCATCACGACCGTGCGGGGCACGGGCTACCGGCTGGGCACGCTGTGACCGGCGCCGACCCGGACCGGTTGCTGCTGCGGCGGGCCCGGCGCACCCTGGCGATCCAGCACACCGCGGCACTGGCGGTGATCCTTCTGATCGTCGGTGTGGTCGCGCTGCTCATGGTCGACCACGGGCAGCGCGCCGCCCTGGCCACCGACCTCCGGCAGACCGCGGCGACCGAGGAGGACGTGGTCGACCCGCCCGAGGACAGTTGGATCTTCCGGCTCTCCTCGGACGGCAAGCTCAGCGCCACGGAACACGCTCCGAACGGCTTTCCGGACCGCGCCGCGCTCGACCGGGTCCGGGCCGGCGGACCGGCGGAGACGACCTCGCGAGAGGTCGGCGGAGTGGACTATCTGATCTTCACCCGGCAGCGGCGGACCACCACGGTTCAGGTCGTCGGCAGCCTCGCCGACCAGGAGGCGGAACGGCACCGGCTGATGCTCGCCCTCGGCGGCGCGGAGGCGCTCGGCCTGCTCGTCTCGGCGGGCACCGGTCTCCTGCTCGCCCGCCGTGCGACCGCACCGCTCGGAGAAGCCCTCGACCGGCAGCGGCGGTTCGTCGCCGACGCCAGCCACGAGCTGCGTACGCCGCTCGCCCAGCTGCACACCCGGGCCCAGCTGCTGCGAGGCGACCTCGGCGACGGTGCCGCCCGGGCCGACGTCGACCGCCTGGTCGCCGGGACACGGGAGCTTGGCGAGGTGGTCGAAGACCTGCTGCTGTCCACCCAGGGTGTGGCCGGTGGCGGCGCCGAGGTCGACCTCGGCGTGCTCGCCGCCGGGGTCCTCGCCGCCGCCGGCGACCGGGCCCGCGACCAGAGCGTCTCGCTCGATCTGGTCGCCGACCCGGACGAGCCCTCGCTCGTGCGGGGGCGGGAGGCGTCACTGCGCCGGGTGCTGACCGCACTGGTCGACAACGCGCTGAGTCACACCCCGCCCGGCGGCCACGTCACCCTCGAACTCGGTCGCCGAGCCGCGGCCCGGCAGGTCACCGTGGCCGTACGCGACGACGGCAGCGGATTCGACCCGCGCGACGCCCGGCGCATCTTCGACCGGTTCGCCCGCGGCCACGACGACCACCGCCGGTTCGGGCTCGGGCTCGCTCTCGCGCGCGAGGTAGTCACCGGGCACGGTGGCACGATCGAGGCGCACAGCACGCCCGGGCACGGCGCCGTCTTCACGATCCGCTTGCCGGCGGGCTAGCCTCCCGCCTCTTCTTCTTCCTCGACTTCCTCGACTTCCTCGACGGGCTTCTGCGCGGGCGGGTGCGGGCCCTGGGCCGGGCGCCGGCGAATTCGGCGCAACCGGGAGCGCAGCCGCTCCTGCATCAGATCGGTGGCCTCCTGCAGGGTCTGACCGACGGCGTGCACGTGAACGCCGACCCCGTCGACATACACATGGGCATCCACCCGGTCGCCGGGCGCCGCCGAGTCGAGCGTCAGCGATGTCCGCAGCACCGGCCCGGGAGCGTGGTGCAGCGCCGCCTCCACCTTGGCCACCGCGTACGCCCGGGCGTCGGCCGGCACGTCGCCGTGGGTGTGCACCTGCGGATGAAGGACGGCGGCTGATTCCTGGTGCGCCATGGCCCCTCCTCGCGATCGCGGCCGGGCCCGTTGCCCGGCCCCGCTCACATGATCAATCGGTGCCTCCGAGGCGACCAGGGCCGTTCGGCCCGGACGCCGCCGTCCCTTGCGGGCGCGCGGCGCAATTCGCCGATCGAGCCGATTGCCGGGCGGGGCGGCTTGAGCGTGATCCGTCACCTGCTGTTACGGGCCGCGCCGTGCTCCACGACCCTTCGCTCCAGTTCCTGGAGGGCCTCGTGAGGGGGCGGCCGAGCGCACGCACCAAGGCGACATAGTGCTCGGGACCTGCGGCCCGAGGTGGCGGGCCGGGGGCCTCTGTCCGCTCCGACGGGCCCGCGCTGGACTGGAGGAAAGACGGCAGAGGGGGCGCCATGTCCATCGTGCGACTGGAGCATCTGACCAAGACCTTTCCCGGCGGCACCACGGCGGTCGACGACTTCAACCTGACGATCGGGGACGGCGAGTTCCTGGTGCTCGTCGGGCCGTCCGGGTGCGGCAAG
>DASYEF010000159.1:0-12763 GCA_036499185.1 Actinomycetes bacterium
CGCCCGGCGTGTCGCCACCACAACGTCGCAAACGGCGAAGGGTCTGGGGTCAGCCGGTGGCCAGCCGCTCGCGCATAGCCTCCTGCAACGCCGCGGCGACCTCGGGCTGGTCCTTCTCGAGCGCGCGAAAGCTGGCGCCGAAGAGCACCCAGGTGGTCAGCAGCTCGGTGGCGATGACACTCGCCGTACGCCGCCCTTCACCCATGATCGCGATCTCTCCGAAGAAGTCGCCCGGACCAAGCTGGCGAAGCTGTTGTCCCTCATGAACGACGTCGGCGTGACCGGAGTCGATGACGTAGAACGCGTAGCCAGAGCGACCTTCGGTCACGACCGCATGGCCGGCCTCGGCGACGTCGGTCTCCATGATCGCGGCCAGCACGGCGCGGGTGTGGCCGGACAGCCCGCTGAGCAGGGGGATGCGGCCGAGGTCCGTCGCGGTCGGCCGGTTCATCGAGGTGCTCCTCGGAGGGTGAGGTCAGGTTCCGTTGGTCGCAGCATGTCGACCCGTGGGCGGACCCGGCAAGTCGTCACCGACCGTTCGCCAGGAGTTCACCCGACGCCGCCGTGAGCTCAGGGGGGCATGAGGGTGCCGACGACGTGCTCGGCGAACGCGAGGCTGCTTGTCCAGGCCGGGGACACCGCGTTGAGCACGTGGCTCGAGTGCTCGTCGCCCCGCACCACGAAGTCCATCTCGAGGCGCTTTGTCGGCCACGTCCCCCGAGGAACGGGTTGCGCGGGTCGGGCACCGGGTGGACGTGTCGCCGCAGCCGGCCGGGTGCCCAGCGTCCGAGGTCGCCGTACCAGTAGAGGCCCTTGAACGGCAGCACGGCGTAGTCGTCGCACATGCCGAACCAGCGCGCGACGCGGTCCGCCTGCAGCCCGGCTGCATTCACGACGTGGCCGACCGACCACACGGTCTCCGGCGTGACGACCGCGCCGTCGCGGGCCGTGACGACGGGGCTGCCGAGGACGACCTCGCCGCCGCGGGCGCGGACCCGGCCGGCGAGCGCGTCGACGACGGCGGTCGGTGAGGCGCTGGACGTCGTCGGCGACCAAAGCGCGCGTTCGACGGTCCGGGCCAGCGGCTCGAGCTCGCGCGCCTGCGCCTCGTCGACGGCTTCGACGGGTACGCCGCTTCGCGCGGCCCTGCGCAGCAGCTCGTCGAGGGCACGTCCTCCGGGCGCTGCGCGACGACGAGCTTGCCGCACCGGCGTACCGGAACGTCGTGCTGGTCGCAGAACTCGTGGAGCAGGACATTGCCGCGCCGGGTCAGCCGTGCCTCGAGCGAGTCCGGCGGGTAGTAGAACCCGGCGTGCAGCACACCGGAGTTGCGGCCGGAGGCGTGCGCACCGAGGCGGTGCTCCTTGTCGAGGACGACGACGGAGCTGCCGGGTCGAGCCGCGAGCAGCGCATCAGCCAGCGCGAGGCCGACGATGCCCGCCCGATGACAGCCACGTCGGCCGTGCTGGTGGTCACCCGTCGTTCGTGCCACGGGTGACGCCGGCGCTACCGGCCCAGCTTGACGCGGACCTTCGCGGTGGCGAGCTTGTTGATCTGCACGCTGGTGTCCCGGACCCGCTTCTCCACCGTGGCATCGGTTGCGCCGCCGACAGCCGTCAGGGTGATGACCTCGTGGTGGCCGTAGCGGGCCGCGTTGAGGTACATCGTGAGCGGGACGTCGGTGGTGCCGGACGTGACCGTGCCGGCCAGCCGGAAGAGCACACTGCGGTCGCCGTAGCTCGCCACCGCCAGCCGGTTCACGTTCCACTGGTGCCCGTCCATCGTGAAGGTCGTGCAGGAGCTGAACTGCGCGGTCCCCTTGCGGAAGTCGCGCTTGGCCGCCCGCACCGTCCGGAACGACTCGATCTCTTCGTGCACGATCGTCGGGGTCGTCTGGAACTGGAAGCCCCGCTGCACGTCGTAGCGGATCCCGGTTGTGGTGTAGCCCGTCCCCGGGCACCCCTCGGCGGCCTCCGGGGTTCCGGCGCCGCCCCCGGAGACGTCGACGTGATGCCACCCGTTGCCGAGGTCGTTGGCGGTCAGCGCCGCGTGGACCACCTGGGGGTGGGTCAACGACACGGCGGCCGACGCCGGCGTCGCGGCGACCAGCACGACGGAAACCGCGACGGCAAGAACGGCCGCGGGTACGGCGGTGAGGTGGAACCCTCGCATGTGTACTCCCCGTTGCGGGGCCCCCTGATGACGCCCGTCGGCTCCGGAGCGTAGGGGCAATCAGTGCTGATGTGGGGCATTCGCGATGGTTTCCACCCGAACGGCCCCAGCGCACGGTCCGGCGCCCCGAACCCTCGCCATTTGCGACCTTGTTGTTGCGACACGCCGGCGGTTGGCCACCACAACGTCGCAAACGGCGGGTCTGGGTCAGCCGTGCTGAACGGGCGGCGTGGTCGAATCGGCTCGAGCGAGGAGGCGCCATGGACGGGACCGGGCCGGCGAACAGCATCACCGACGTCCCCGGGCTGCGGGTCGGGCACGCGCAGCGGGTCGGTGAGGGCTGGCTGACCGGGTGCACCGTCGTGCTGGCGCCCGGCGACGGCGCGGTCGGCGGGGTCGACGTACGGGGCGGCGGGCCCGGCACTCGCGAGACCGACCTGCTCGACCCGCGCAACCTCGTCGAGCGGGTCCAAGCGGTGCTGCTCACCGGGGGCAGCTCTTTCGGCCTCGCCGCGGCCGACGGCGTCATGCGCCGACTCGCGGCAACGGGGCGCGGCTTCCCCGTCGGTGCGACCGTCGTACCGATCGTTCCGGCCGCCGTTGTCTACGACCTCGGTCGCGGCGGTGCCGAGCAGGCCTGGCCGGACGCTGAGCTCGGTGCCGCGGCCCACGACACGGCGGTCGGCGCCGGGGGCACCGACGTGGCGCAGGGCTGCGTCGGGGCCGGCACCGGCACCAAGGTCGGCGGCCTGAAGGGCGGCGTCGGTACGGCGAGCGCCGTGCTGCCCGGCGGCGCGACGCTCGGGGCGCTGGCCGTCGTGAACGCGGCCGGCTCCGCGGTCGACCTTCGGACCGGCGAGCTGCTCGGGGCGAGGCACCTGCTCGCCGACGAGGTGCCGGGGCTGCGCCCGCCGGACCCGGGCGACCTGGGGCCCGCGGTCGAGGCCGCCGCCCGGACCGGCGACCCGGGCCGGACGCTCGCGACCACGCTGGTCGTGCTGGCGACCGATCTCTCGCTGACCAAGGCCCAGTGCCAGAAGGTCGCCGGGATCGGGCACGACGGCCTGGCCCGGGCGCTCGACCCGGTGCACACGATGGTCGACGGCGACACCGTGTTCACGCTGGCGACCGGTGACCGCGCCGCGCCGGACTTCGCCGCGTTCCACGGGCTCCTGACGGCCGCGGGCACCTGCGTAACCCGCGCCGTGGTGCACGCGGTGCTGTCCGCGACCTCGGTCGACACCTCCGCCGGCCGGCTGCGCAGCTACCGCGAGGCGTTCCCTTCGGCGTTCCCCACCTGACTCTGAAGGTCAGTCGTTGTCGGCGCGCAGGATCAGGCCGCGCAGGTACGCCGCCTGGCCGGCGTGCTGCAGGTCGTCACCGATCACGCTGACAAGCCGTACGCCGAGGGTGACCGGCGGGTCCCAGCCCTCGTCGACGACGCGATCGAGGTCGTCGTCGGAGAGCCCGGAGACGTAGTCGACCGTGCGCTGGTGCACGGCGTCGACGTACTCGATGAGCAGCTCGGCGGAGGGCACCTCGACGATGGCGACCTGCTCCGCGGTGTGGCCGTACCCGGTCTCGGCGTCGTCGATCGCGAGGTCGAACGCCTTGGCGTGCCCGCCGGAGGTCCACACCTGTTCGTGGCCGGCGACCTCGGCGACGTGGTCGTCCTGCACCCGGGTGAGGTGCCAGACCAGCCAGCCGATGGAGTTGGCCTCGGGGTCGACGCGCCAGGCGAGCTCGTCGCGGCCGAGGCCGTCGACGGCCGCATGGACTACTTCGCGGACCCGGCCGAAGCCGTCGAGCAGAACGTCGGTCGATCGCATGGCGGCCAACCTACCGCCGGCCCGCGCCGGTCGCCGGGGCGTCGCTCCCCGGTCAGACGGCCTGCAAGAGATCGAGCTCGAACCACACCGTCGTACCGTCCGCGCCGTGCTCCGCGCTCCATGCCGACGCCAGCGCCTCGACCAGCATCAGCCCGCGGCCGGAGATGTCGGTGGGCTCATGGTCCTCGGTGCGCCGAGCAGTGCCCCGGTGCCCCCGGTCCTGCACCGCGACCAGCAGCCGCTCGTCGTCCAGCCGCGCGGTCACCCGCGGACTGGTGCCCGAGTGGATGACCGCATTGGTCACCAGCTCGGAGAGGCACAGCGCCGCCGTCTCGGCGACGTCCTCGTCGACCGACCAGGCCGCCAGCCAGCCCGCCAGCGCCCGGCGGGCCAGCGGTGAGGCACTGCTGTCGGCCGGGAACTCGGCCGACGCCGACAGCAGGCTGGTCCCGACGGTGTTGAGGACGGCGAGCATCGCGACGTCGTCGTCCGCGTCGTGGCGGCGCATCATCTCCGCCAGTCGCGAGCACAGCTCGCGCGGGTGCCGGCGGCGCTGCTCGGTGGCGGCGAGCCGGTCGCAGAGCTCGTCGACTCCGGTCTCCAGCGGCAGGCTGCGGCTCTCGACCAGACCGTCGCTGAACAGCAGCAGCAGCGCCTCGGGCGGGAACCCGATGGTGACCGACGGCCACGGCCCGGCGCGCAGACCGAGGGCCGGGCCCGGCGTCAGGTCGACCTGCCGGGGCGCCTCGCCGGGGTAGATGACGACGGGCGCCGGGTGGCCGGCCACGCCGAGGGCCAGCTCGGTCCGCTCGGCCGACAGCACGCCGTACGCCACGGTGACGATCTGCTCGGGCGCGCCCAGCGAGGTGACCAGCGTGTCGAGCCGGGACAGCAGGAGACCCGGCTCGGGGTCGATCAGGGCGTAGGCGCGCAGGGCGGCCCGCACCTGGCCCATGACGACGGCGGCGGGCACGCCCTTGCCCATCACGTCGCCCAGCGCGAGGACCACCCGGCCGTCGGCGAGCGGGATGACGTCGTACCAGTCGCCGCCCACGTCGACCCCGAGCCCGCCGGGCTCGTAGTAGGCGCCCATCGCCAGCCCCTCGAGGTCCGGCACCGACTCGGGCATCAGACTGCGCTGCAGCAGCTCGGAGGTGGTCTGCTGCACCTGGTAGGCCAGCGCGCGCTTCATCGCCTGCGCGATGACGGCAGACACCGCGGCCAGGAAGGCCTGCTCGTCGCCGTCGAAGTCGGCCGGGCGCCCGAAGGACAGCAGCAGGCCACCGATCGAGATCGTGCCGGTGTGCAGCGGCAGGGCCGCCATCGCCTGACTGCCCAGGCCCACCTGGCGTTCGTGCATGTGCGGGTAACGCGCCGCGAGGTCGTCCGCGGACGTGACGAGGACGGGTACGCCGGTGCGCACGGCGTCCGCGAGAGGTACGTCGGACTGGCCCTCAATGCGGCACCAGCGCACCGTCGTCGTGGTCACCGAGTCGTCGTCGCTGGCCACGAACGCCAGCTCGCGGCCGGCCCGCTCGGTGGTCGCCAGCCCGGCGCGGACCACGCCCTCGATGCGCAGCACATGGTCGAAGGTCACCCGCGCGACATCGTCGGGAGTGAGGACGTCGGCCAGCGCGGCCGTGAGCCGACGCAGGAGCACGAGCCGCCCGGCAGCCTGGCCGAGTGGCGCCAGCCCCGGCTCGCTCACCCCCGGAGTCTAGGTTCCCGGAGGTCTGCGGCGGGTCACCGCGACCCGTGGTGCCGGCAAACCTTCGCGCGGCCGGTCGGGGAAGAGGCATCCGGAGGGCGGGCCGGCGCCGAACCCTTCGCCGACGGTGCCCGGCCGCGGGTTGTCGGTTGCCCTGTGGGATCCTTGTTGCAAAGGGTTTGCAACAGCGAAAGGCTCGGGTTAGCGTCGGACGAAGCGCACACCGGCACTCCGACGACGACCGGCTCGGCACGGCAGGAGGAGCAGCACATGACACCGACGGGGACGACGGCGCCCAGCGCCCCGGCGATGGTGGTCAGCGCAGGCCATGACATGCCGGTGACACCGAGCGGCGGCCGGCTGGCCCAGATCCGGGCCGGGCTGACCCGTGGTGAGTGGGCCTCGATCCTGGGCATGGGCGGCTTCATCGTGCTGCTGCACGTCGTGGGCTGGGGGGTGCTGGGCCTCATCGTGGCGCCGCACCACTACCAGGTCAGCGGCAACTCGGTGTTCGGCCTCGGGCTGGGCGTGACGGCGTACACCCTGGGCATGCGGCACGCCTTCGACGCCGACCACATCGCCGCGATCGACAACACGACCCGCAAGCTGATGTCCGACGGCAAGCGGCCGCTGTCGGTCGGCTTCTGGTTCTCCCTCGGGCACTCGTCGATCGTGTTCGGCCTGGTCTTCCTGCTCTCGCTCGGCGTCAAGGCGCTGGTCGGGCAGGTCGAGGACAACGGGTCGAGCCTTCAGCAGACGACCGGTCTCGTCGGTACGGCGGTCTCCGGGGTCTTCCTCATCCTGATCGGCGTGCTCAACCTGGTCGTGCTGCGCCAGATCCTCGGCGTGTTCCGCCGGATGCGTCACGGCGACTACGACGAGGAGGCACTCGAGGAGCACCTCAACAACCGCGGCCTGATGAACCGCATCCTCGGCGGCGCCACCAAGGCCGTGACCAAGCCATGGCACATGTATCCCGTCGGCTTGCTGTTCGGGCTCGGGTTCGACACCGCGACCGAGGTGTCGCTGCTCGTGCTCGCCGGCGGCGCCGCCGCGTTCGCCCTGCCGTGGTACGCCCTGCTGACGCTGCCGATCCTGTTCGCGGCCGGCATGAGCCTGCTGGACTCGATCGACGGCTGCTTCATGAACTTCGCCTACGGCTGGGCGTTCTCCAAGCCGGTGCGCAAGGTCTACTACAACATCACCATCACCGGCCTGTCGGTCCTGGTCGCGCTGGTGATCGGCGGCGTCGAGATCATCTCGATCCTGACCGAGAAGCTCGGCATCACCTCCGGGCCCCTGGCCTGGATCGGCGGCCTCGACCTCAACCATGTCGGCTACGCGATCGTCGGGATGTTCGTGCTGACCTGGGTGGTGGCGCTGCTCGTCTGGCGGTTCGCCCGCATCGAGGCCCGCTGGAACGCCGACCTCGCCCCGGCGACCCAGGTCGCCGACCACGCCTGACCGCAGCGGTCGGCGCCGGGCGCTACGGTGATCCAGAACGGGGTCCGGAGGCGAGGCCCGAGCAGCCCGGCGTCCGGCCGACCGCCTCCGGAGTGAGGAGGTCGACGGTTGCTGGTCCGGCTGCTGCGCACCTATCTCGTTGCCTACCGTCCCCTGCTCGCCGCCGTCGTCGGACTCCAGCTCGTCGGCACGCTCGCAGCGTTGTACCTCCCCAGCCTCAACGCCGACATCATCGACAACGGCGTGGCCCAGGGCGACACCCACTACATCCTGCGGGTCGGCATGGTGATGCTCGCCGTGTCACTGGTCCAGATCGTGGCGTCGATCGCCGCGGTGTACTTCGGTGCCCGCTCCGCCATGGGCTTCGGTCGTGATGTCCGCGCCAGCGTGTTCCACCGCGTCGGCCTGTTCTCTTCCCGCGAGGTCACCGACTTCGGCGCACCGTCGCTGATCACGCGCAGCACGAACGATGTGCAACAGGTGCAGATGCTCGTCCTGCTCACCTGCACTCTGATGGTGTCGGCGCCGATCATGTGTGTCGGCGGCATCATCATGGCGCTGCGCGAGGACGTGGGCCTGTCGTGGCTGATCGTGCTGAGCGTCACCGTGCTGGTCGCCGCGGTCGGCACGATCGTCTCGAAGATGATCCCGGCCTTCCGCCAGATGCAAAAGAAGATCGACGAGGTCAACCGGGTGCTCCGCGAGCAGATCAGCGGCATCCGCGTGGTGCGCGCGTTCGTCCGCGAGCCGGTCGAGCAACGGCGCTTCGGCACGGCGAACAAGGACCTCAGCGACACCGCGCTGCGGACCGGCCGGCTGCTGGCGTTCATGTTCCCGTCGGTGATGATCGTGCTCAACGTCTCCAGCGTGGCCGTGCTCTGGTTCGGCGGGCACCGCATCGATGCGGGCGAGATGCAGGTGGGCGCGTTGACCGCGTTCCTCAGCTACCTGATGCAGATCCTGATGTCGATCATGATGGCCACCTTCATGCTGGTGATGGTGCCCAGAGCGGCGGTCTGCGCCGAGCGACTGACGGAGGTGCTCGACACCGAGCCGTCCGTGGTGCCGCCCACCGCGCCAGTCAGAGAGCGCTCGCTGCGCGCGACGGTAGAGCTGCGCGGTGTGTCGTTCAGCTATCCCGGCGCCGACGTCCCCGTGCTGTGCGACGTGTCGTTCACGGCGCGGCCCGGCGAGATGACAGCGATCATCGGCAGCACCGGGTCCGGCAAGACCACCCTGCTGTCGCTGGTGCCCCGGCTGGTCGACGCAACCGCCGGGTCCGTGCTCGTCGACGGCGTCGACGTACGCGAGCTCGACCCCGACGTGCTGCACCACGCGATCGGCCTGGTGCCGCAGACGTCGTACCTCTTCACCGGAACGATCGCGAGCAACCTGCGGTACGGCGACGCCGACGCGACCGACGGCGACCTGTGGGCAGCCCTGCGCGTCGCGCAGGCTGATGACTTCGTCTCCGCGCTGGCCGAGGGCCTCGAGGCACCGGTCGCGCAGGGCGGGACCAACTTCTCCGGGGGCCAGCGGCAGCGGCTCGCGATAGCCCGTGCCGTCGTACGCCGACCGGAGATCTACCTCTTCGACGACGCCTTCTCCGCGCTCGACCTGGCAACCGACGCTCGCCTGCGGATCGCGCTGCGCCCGATCACACGGGAGGCTGCGGTGGTCGTCGTCGCCCAGCGGGTCTCGACCATCATCGACGCGGAGCAGATCGTCGTGCTCGAGGACGGCGAGGTCGTGGGTCGCGGGCGGCATGACGAGCTGCTGGACACCTGCCCGACGTACGTCGAGATCGTCGAGTCCCAACGTCCGGCGGGGGCGGTCGCGTGAGCACCAGCCAGACGGCTCCGCCCCGCAACCCGCAGCGCCCGCCGATGCGCGGACCTGGCGCCATGATGATGTCGGCCGGCATGCCGGCCGAGAAGTCGATGGACTTCTGGCCGTCGGCGAAGCGGGTGCTCCGCAGGCTCGCACCGGAGCGCATCGCCGTGACCGCGGTGCTCGTCATCACGGTCTGCGGCGTGGGGCTCTCGGTCGTCGGCCCGCGGATCCTCGGCCGTGCGACCGACATCATCTTCGGCGGCGTGATCGGCCAGCAGCTCCCGGCCGGCATCACCCAGCAGCAGGCGATCACCGAGGCTCGCGCGCGCGGCGACAACGGCTTCGCCGACTTGCTGTCGGGGATGCACGTGACGCCCGGCGTGGGCATCGACTTCACGGCGCTGGCCCACGTGCTGCTGCTGGTCTTGTGTCTCTATGTGATCTCCTCGGTGTTCATGTGGCTTCAGGGCTACGTGCTCGCCGGGGTCGTGCAGCGCACCGTGATGCAGCTGCGCAGCGATGTGGAGGACAAGCTGCACCGGCTGCCGCTGAGCTACTTCGACTCGAAGCCGCGCGGGGAGCTGCTCAGCAGGGTCACCAACGACATCGACAACGTCCAGCAGACGATGCAGCAGACCCTGAGCCAGCTGCTCAACTCCGTGCTCACGCTGGTCGGTGTCCTGGCGATGATGATGTGGATCTCGCCGCTGCTGGCGATCGTCGCCCTCGTCTCGGTGCCCCTGTCGGTGGTCGTCACCCGGCTGATCGCCAAGCGGTCCCAGCCGCTGTTCGTCACGCAATGGGCCCAGACCGGGCGGCTGAACGCGACGATCGAGGAGACCTACACCGGCCACTCGCTGGTGCGCGTCTTCGGGCACCAGGCGGAGGCCGAGGAGGAGTTCCGGGAGCGCAACGACGCGCTCTACACCGCGAGCTACGGTGCGCAGTTCCTGTCCGGCATCATCATGCCGACGATCATGTTCATCGGGAACCTCAACTACGTGTTCGTCGCCGTGATCGGCGGTCTGCGCGTCGCGTCGGGCGCGATGACGCTCGGCGAGGTGCAGGCCTTCATCCAGTACTCCCGCCAGTTCAGCCAACCGCTCACCCAGGTGGCGTCGATGTCCAACCTGCTGCAGTCCGGCGTCGCCTCCGCGGAGCGCGTCTTCGACCTGCTCGACGCCGAGGAGCAGGTGCCCGAGGACGCCTCGCCGGCGCGCATCGACGTACCGCGCGGTCGGGTCGCGTTCGAGCACGTGTCCTTCAGGTACGAGCCCGACGTACCGCTGATCGAGGACCTCTCGCTCGTCGCAGCCCCTGGGCAGACGGTGGCGATCGTCGGGCCCACCGGCGCCGGCAAGACCACGCTGGTCAACCTCATCATGCGGTTTTACGAGCTCGACGCCGGGCGCATCACCCTCGACGGGCAGGACATCGCGACGCTGCGCCGGGAGGACCTGCGCGGCCAGGTCGGGATGGTGCTCCAGGACGCGTGGCTGTTCGGCGGGACCATCCGCGACAACATCGCCTACGGCCGGCCGGGTGCGACGGACGAGGAGATCCTCGAGGCGGCCCGGGCGACGTTCGTGGACCGGTTCGTGCACTCGCTGCCGGACGGCTACGACACCGTGATCGACGACGAGGCCGGCAATGTCAGCGCCGGCGAGCGGCAGCTGATCACCATCGCCCGGGCGTTCCTCGCGCGGCCGACCCTGCTCATCCTCGACGAGGCGACGAGCTCGGTCGACACCCGCACCGAGGTCCTCGTGCAGAAGGCGATGGCCGCCCTGCGGACCGACCGGACGAGCTTCGTCATCGCCCACCGGCTCTCGACCATCCGCGACGCCGAGCTGATCCTGGTCATGGAGCACGGCCAGATCGTCGAGCAGGGCAACCACGACGAGCTGCTCGCGGCTGCCGGTGCGTACGCCGACCTCTACAACGCGCAGTTCACCGGCGCGATCACCGAGGAGGAGCAGGAGCCCGGAGCTCCCGTCCGCACCTGATGTGCTGGGCAGCCGTCCCATGCGTTCACTGGCGCGTTGCGGCTGGCCCTCGCGCCCTTGGGACATCCGCAACGCGCCAGTCGACGACGACGGTGAGGGCCGGACGGCGGCGAGGCGCATCCCCTTCTCAAGCCGATCTGACATCAGCCCCCGACGGCGCGGACTTCTCCGCCCACCGTGCGTCACCTACGGAGTCTGGGTCGACGCACCGATCTGAGCCGACAGGTCGCCGACGGCATCGGCGTAGAAGTCCGAGCCGGCTACGTGGAAGGCCACCTGCCGGAGCGTCCAGGCGTCGTCCTCGGCCTGGTCCATGCGCCCGGCCGATTCGGACCGCAGCCGCAGCTCCCAGAGCTGGGCCAGCCGCCGCAGCCGGCTGACGGCCTCGTCCAGGTCGTCGGCGGTGAACGGGGCGAGATCGGCAGGCGTCGTCACCATCGAGCCATGCCAGCGATCGGGCTCGGTGGCCTGCCCGGCCAGCCGAGCCTCGACCTCGGCGAGGTGGTCGAGCAGGTGGTCGGCCACTCGGCGTACCGCCTTGTGCGGAGTGTAGGTGCGCGGTGGCTCGCCCTCGACCGGGACCACGGCGGGGGTGCCGTCCCACCGGGTCCAGGTCGCGGCCAGCCCCAGCACGTGCTCGACCATGGCGACCACGACGTCGGCCGGGTGCCTGGCGTCGGTGGCGGGGGCGTCGTCGGGCATGCCCCGGAGGTTGCCACGGCGGACCGACAGTCCCGGCCCGCGGGTAGTGTCCCGGGCCGTGACCAGACAGGACCGGACCGGAGTCGACCTCGAAACCCTCGAGGAGATCGAGCGGCGGGTGCTGTGGCTCGCGGTGCGCATCGTCGACGCGGCCAACCGCGAGCGCGAGACCGGAGACGGGGTCAAGGTCGGCGGGCACCAGGCGTCCAGCGCGTCGCTCGTGTCGGTGATGACCGCGCTGTGGTTCGCGCACCTCGAGGCCAGCGACCGGGTCTCGGTCAAGCCGCACGCCTCGCCCGTGCTGCATGCGGTCAACTACCTGCTCGGCGACCTCGACCGCTCGTACCTCACGACCCTGCGCGCCCGCGGCGGCCTGCAGTCCTATCCGAGCCGCACCAAGGACCCCGACCGGGTGGACTTCTCCACCGGCTCGGTAGGTCTCGGTGCCGCGGCGCCGCTGTTCGCGGCGGTCACCAGGCGGTACGTCGACGCGCACTTCGGCCCGCGTGAGCACAGCAGGTTCGTCGCCCTCATCGGCGACGCCGAGCTCGACGAGGGCAACGTGTGGGAGGCCATCGCCGACCCGGCGACCCAGGGCCTCGGCAACGTCATGTGGGTCGTCGACTTCAATCGCCAGTCGCTGGACCGGGTGGTACCGGGCATCCGGATCGAGCAGTGGAGCCAGCAGTTCGCGGCGGCCGGCTGGCACGTCGCCACCGTGAAGTACGGCAAGCGGCTGCGCGCGGCCTTCGATCAGACGGGCGGTGACGTGTTGCGCCGCTGGATCGACGACATGCCCAACGAGCAGTACCAAGCGCTGTTCGGGCTCGGCGTCGCTGACGTGCGCAAGACGTTCCTCGACGGCGCGCCGCAGGACGTGCAGAACTTCTGCCAGGGCTGGGATGACGAGACCCTCGCCAGCACCGTCGTCGACCTCGGCGGCCACGACATCGCGAGCCTGCTCGAGGTCTTCCGTGAGTGCGACGCAGTGACCGACCGGCCCAGCGTCGTGTTCGCCTACACCGTCAAGGGCTGGGGCCTCCCGACGG
>DASYEF010000160.1:0-2158 GCA_036499185.1 Actinomycetes bacterium
CGACACCGCCGCTGCGACCGCGGCGCGGAAGCCGGTGACCGGCATGTCGCCCTGGGCGTAGCGCAGACCGCGGGTCGGCCGCACCGGGTCGGGCGAGGCGAGCCGCGGGGGCTCGCCGATCGTGGTCAGCCAGGTCCTCCCACCGCCGCGGCCGAGCACGACCTCGGGCACGACGAGGACCGACGTCTCGTCGTCGCGGAAGGCGAACGAGCCGAACGCGACGAGGCCACTGCCGCGGGTGCCGACCTCGTCGTCCACGTCGGCGTGCGCGACGAGCTCACGCCACCAGTCTCGGGCCCGCGCGAACCGGTCCGGCCCGGTGACCTCCAGGCGGGCCGCCTCGCCCCAACCGACCAGGCCCTCGCCGTCGCGGACCCACGCGAGTGCGTCGGAGGCGTGCGGCAGCCGCTGCAGGATCGTCCCGACGAGGTCGACCGGCTGGCTCCGTGCCGAGCGCGGCACACGCGCCGACACCGGGACGGCGTCGCGGGGAACCGTGGCCATAGCGACCGAGCGTACGGGGCCACCGATGCCGGCCCGACCGGGGACCGTTCCTCCCCCAGGAGACCAGCCGGTCACAACCGGCTGACGATCTCCTCGCGGTAGCCCGGGATCGCAGCACCGATCTCGGCGAGGTCGAACCGCTCGGGCAACGACGACGGATCGTGCTGCAGGAGGTACACCAGCGATGCGCGGACCAGCAGCGGTTCCTGGGCCGCGGAGGCGCCGAGCTCGGAAAGGAGTGATTCAGGTACGTCGACGACGTGGCGCGTCGAGGCGCCCGACGGATGGCCGATCGTCACGTCGTAGCGGTGCCGGCCGGCCGCGCTGACGTCCAGGTCCGCGCCGACAGGCAGCCCCGCGGGGTCGGTCTCGTCGGCGGGCAGGTCGGCGCGGGCGTCGTCGTCCGGCAGGGGGTCGTCGGGAAGGGGCATGCCCGGGCTCCTACCCGGGTAGGTCCCGGAACATGACGAGGAGCGACGACCGGTGGGTCTACCCGGCCGAGGGCGAGGACCCGCGGGAGATCGACCGCGAGGCCACCGATGCGGCGACAGTGCAGGCCAAGCAGAACCGCCGCCAGGTCACTCACGACCAGGAACCGGAACGCCACCAGGGGCTGAGCTCGGACCGGCCTGGCGTCGACGTCTCCGAGCGTGAGTCGGTCGATGCGGTGCGCACCGACTCCACGTCGGCGACGGACCCCGACACGAACGGCGACGCGCCGCCGACGGACTAGGCAGCGGCCCGTCCGCGCGAGGCTTCGTTGGTGGTGAAGAGCGCCTGGATGACGGTGGGTGGTGACGGCGCGCGGGGAGCTGCAGCTCTGGCGGTGGTGAAGAGCGCCTTGATGACAGGTGGGTGCTGACTCGCGTGCGCCTCGCTCTCCCTCTGGTGGTAGTGACGGGCGGAGTGGCCCGGCCAGCGGGTCGTTCCAGGGGCCGCTAGCGGGGCCACTTGCCAGCCCGAGTCCGATCACCAGATCTGCCGAAAAACCGTTGTGGATAAAGGGATTTCCCCTTCCGCGACTGCCCGACATCCGGTACTCTTCGAACATGTCTTCGACCGGTCTGTTGGTGGAGCACCCGCTGCTCGCCGCGGCCGGTCGCGCCTCCACCGCACTGGGCACCGCCGCGCGGGCCGCGGCCTGGCAGCTGGCCGATGACCAGGTCCAGGACGCCATCGCACTCACCCTGATCGCCGAAGCCCGACTGGCCGCGCTGCGCGCGAACCTGATCGCCGAGGCCGACCTGCGCGGCCTGCGGGATCGCACCCAGTCCTCCACCACCGTACGCTGGCTGGAGGGCCGCTACCGGCTGTCCGGCCCCGACGCCCGAACGCGGGTCGAGCAGGCCGATGTGCTGGTTCGTCATCCCCGGGTGACAGACGCGCTGGCCGATGGCGCGGTCACCGTGGAGCAGGCCTCGGTGATCGCCGCCGCCCTGGACCAGGTCGCCGACCTGCCCCTGGTCGAGCCCGAGGAACGCGAGCAGGCCGCGGTGTTCCTCATCGAGGCGGCCCAGGACCTCATCCCGCGCGAGCTGGCCCGGGCCGGAGCCCAGATCCTGGAGCGCCTGACCCGCACCCCCACCGCGGACGACCCCGCGGAGGAGGGCGCGCTGGCCCGTGAACAGCGCCGCGCCGAGGAAGAAGCCGAGGC
>DASYEF010000161.1:0-14600 GCA_036499185.1 Actinomycetes bacterium
GGCGGCACACCCGGCCCCTCGTCGGACACCTCGACGACCAGTGAGATCCCGGTCGACCGGGTGGACACCGTGACGGTGCCCCCGCCGTGGATCAGGCTGTTCTCCAGCAGGGTCGCCAGCACCTGGGACAGCCCGTTGGGAGTGGCCAGCGCGACCAGCCCCCGCGTGCCGGTGGCCTTCACCACCCGGTGCTTCGCCGAGAACGCGGGCTCCCACTCGACGACCTGCTGGAGCACGATCTCGTCGAGCGGCACCGGGCCGGAGCGCAGGTTGTTGTCCCGCACCCCCTCCAGCAGGTGCTCGACCACGGTCGCGAGCCGCTCCACCTGGGCCAGTGCGCTGCCGGCCTCCTCGCGTACGGTCTGCTGGTCCTCGGCCTGCATGATCTCCTCGAGCCGCATCGAGAGCGCGGTCAGTGGCGTGCGCAGCTGGTGCGACGCGTCGCTCGCGAACTGGCGCTCGGCGGCGATCAGCCGGTCGATCCGGGCCGCGCTGCGCTCGAGCAGCTCGGCGATCCGGTCGACCTCGGCGATGCCGGAGGCGGCGAGCGGCTCGCGCTTCTGACCGGAGCCGAGCGTCTCCGCGCGCCGCTGGAGCGCGGTCAGCGGCTTCTGCAGCACCCGGGCCTGCAGCAGGCCCACCGCGGCCGCTGCGGCCAGCGCGAGCGCCAGCCCGGCCAGCGCGAAGGTCAGCACCAGGCTGGTGCTCGGCGCATCGTCACGCGAGGCGAGCAGCACGAGCGGTACGCCGACGACCACAGCGGTCACCAGCGCCACCGTCACGGCGGCCACCAGCACCCGGGCCCTCATCGGAGGCTCCCCGTGCGGTGCCGCGTCGTCATTCCCGCTCGAAGCGGAACCCGACGCCCCTCACCGTCGTGATGAAGCGCGGGTTGGCTGCATCGTCGCCGAGCTTCTTGCGCAACCACGAGACGTGCATGTCCAGCGTCTTGGTCGAGCCCCACCAGGCGGTGTCCCAGACCTCGCGCATCAGCTGCTCGCGGGTGACGACCTTGCCGTTCTCGCGCAGCAGCACGCGCAGCAGGTCGAACTCCTTGGCGGTCAGCGAGAGCTCCTGCTCGTCGATCCATGCCCGGTGCGACTCCACGTCGATCCGCACCCCGTGCACGCCCTGGGCGATCTCGATCCCCCCGCGGCGCAGCAGGGCACGGACCCGGGCGAGCAGCTCGGCCAGGCGGACCGGCTTGGTGACGTAGTCGTCGGCGCCGGCGTCGAGCCCGACCACCGTGTCGACCTCGTCGGTGCGCGCGGTCAGCACGAGGACGGGCACGCCGCTGCCCTCGGTCCGGAGCCGGCGGCAGACCTCGAGGCCGTCCATGCCGGGCAGCCCGATGTCGAGCACCACGAGGTCGACCGGCGTACCGGTCGCCGACTCCAGGGCACCGGGGCCGTCCTCGCACACCTCGACCTCGTAGCCCTCGCGACGCAGGGCGCGTGCCAGCGGTTCGGAGATCGCTTGGTCGTCCTCAGCTAAGAGCACGCGGGTCATAGCGGCATCGTAGGCACATTGGGTCGTCCACTCTCGGTGCATGTGACGTGTTTCGCCCGTTAGCCCAGTCCGGCGACTCCGCGGCGGACGCGGCGCAGGTCACGAACCCGCTGCTCGTAGGTCGCTCCGGCACCGAGCAGAGCGAGGCCGATCAGCCCGATCGCGACCCACCGCGGCACCGCCTCGTAGAGCGCCACGAGGTACGGCGCGAGCTGCACCACAGCGTCGATGCCCAGCACGAGGGCGCCCAGCGCGAGCGGCGCCTGCAGCCGGTAACGCACCCCCAGGGCCAGCACGAGCAGCGCGGCCAGTGCGAGCAGGAGCGGTCGCAAATCGCCCGCATCGGTCACCGCGCGCAGCAAGCTGGGCACCAGCACCAGGGCCAGCCCGCTGCCGTAGGCGCGCCACGACCCGTACGCCGGCTCCTTCCGGCGCCGCACGAAGCCGACCACCAGCAGCGCGACCCCGGACGGCACCGTGTAGGCCTCCGGCGCCGTCACGTCGGCCAGCGCGAGCCGCACCCAGCTGCTCGCCGCCAGCAGGAGACCGGAGACCCAGCCCGCCTGCCGGCGCTCCGGCGTCGTAGCGACCAGCGCGACGCCGACCCCGACCGCGAGCAGGGCGAGCCAGAGCAGGTTCCTGTCCCCGGCGGCCAGCGCCAGCGCGGGCAGCGCGGCGGCTCCCGCCACGACCTGCACGGTGCCGCGCACCGGCCGGGCCGTCCGCAGCGGTACGGCGGTGAGCCCGAGCAGCGCCCCGGCAGCAACCGAGGCCGCCAGCCCGCACCCCGATGCGGAGACCGACCGCCAGGCCGCCACCGTCCCGGCGTCGAGGACGGTGGCCACCGTGGCCACCGACACCGCTGCGGTGTGCAGCGGCGACCAGAAGGCATGGCGCGACCCGGTCCGCGCGGCAACCGCGAAGGCGGCCGCCACCGACAGCGCCACGACGGCGAGCAGCGCCAGGGACCAGACGGCCGGCCAGCCGGCGCCGCCGTACCTCGCCAGCGCGCCGACCTCGGTCGCGACGCCGGCCGATGCCACCGTGACCAGCGCGACCCACCACGGCCGTAGCGCCGGCACGCGCAGCGCGGCCAGGGCCGCCGCGACCAGGACGAGCACCGCCACCGGCACGACGACCAGCGAGACGGTGTCCACCGCGAACGACCAGGTCACGCCGAACGCCAGCAGCACCCCACCGGTGGCCGACGCGACCCGGCCCAGCCTGATCGGCCCGGCGACCAGCAGCACCGCGCCGACGGCGAGCAAGACGACCAGTTCGCCGAGGTACGCCGCCCCGAGGGCCGGTGCGGCGGTCACCGCGGCGAGCGCGCCGAGCGGCACGGCGGCGACGATGCGCGTCCGCAGCACCCACGCGGCCAGCACGATGCTGACCGCGGCGACCAGCAGGACCACGGGGACCGGGCCGTCGACCACCGCGCGCGCCGCCGTCGCGACGGTCCGCGACCACGGCTCGTCCAGCGGCCGCAGCATCACCTGGACGGCGCGGACGAGGGCGTCGGCAGCGGCCAGGGCCGGGCCCACGCCGGCGACGGTGGCCACGACGGCCGGCGCCGCGCGCCGATCGGCCGGCACCAGCATCGTCGCCGCGAGCAGCACCGCCCCGGCGCCGCCGAGCGCCACCGGTGTCCAGCCGTGCAGGTCCGCGGCGACCAGCGGCGCCCAGACGGCGCCGACGAGCACCGCGGCGGCGTACCCGTCGAGCAGCGGGACCAGCGGCCCCGCGGCCAGGCCCCGCTGCGGGAGCAGCGTCGCCCCGACGGCCGGCAGGGCGGCGAGCAGGACCAGCAGCGCGGTGCCGAGCACGAGCGAGCCGGTCTCGTCGTAGGCCGCGTCGAGCGCGGTGAGCACCGCGACCACCTGCACGAGGCCGCCGCCCAGGCCCAGCACCAGCCGGGCGTCGGAGGTCCGGGTGCCGCTGGGCCACGCCCCGGCGACCGCGAGGGCGGCCACGGCCTGCGCCGTGAGTACGACGGCGCACAGCGCCGCCACGTGGGAGGGCTGGACGTCGACGAGGTGGGCGCAGATCAGTAGCCCCGGCAGCTGGGCGGCCACGACCGCGGCGAGCGGCAGCGGCCGGGTCGGCAGCACGATGGCGAGCGCACCCAGCAGCACGGCCAGCACCGCGAGCGCGCCGGCCCAGTAGACGGTGCCGTCGACGCCCGCGAGCCCGGCGAGGTCGGCGGCGCGGGCGCCGTACGCGTCCAGGAGGCCGAGACCGATCACCAGGCCGGAGAGCCACTCGGCCGTCGAGGTCAGCCCGCGCCGGAAGGTGGCACCGGCAGCGACCGCGGCCACGGCCGTGACGCCGGTCATGACCGCTGCCCGGCCGCCGACGCCGAGGTGGTCCCACGAGACGGCGAGGAAGATGACGGCAGCAACGCCGAGCAGGCCGACCCCTAGGGCGAGCAGCAG
The DNA here is from genome assembly GCA_036499185.1 of Actinomycetes bacterium. GTDB lineage: Bacteria > Actinomycetota > Actinomycetes > JACCUZ01 > JACCUZ01 > DATBDW01. The sequence continues at coordinate 3,945 of DASYEF010000161.1, forward strand.
GTTCTGCACCCGCCGCTTCGACCACTCCGGCTTGGGAGCCGGCGGCACAACCGGCCTCGGAGGACCGGCCGCCTCCGTCACCGACGCCGCAGTCACCGACGCCGCCGGCATCGCAGCGCCCGCCCGCAGCACCCCCAGCAGCCGCCCGCGCTCCATCAGGCCCTCGTGGACCTGCACCGACACGGTCCACAGCCGCGCGGCGGTCGGACCCGTGAGCCGCAGGCCGCAGGCCGGGCAGACGTCGCGGGAGTCGGTCAGCAGTGCGAGGCAGGACGGGCACCGGGTGGGGTCCGCGAGCAGGGTCTCGTCGATCATCGTCCCCGCCCCCTCTGGACCACGCTCAGGAAGAAGAGGATGCCGGTGGTCGAGAGCTCCATGTCACCAAGATCGGCTCCCGACGCCCCGCACCACACCAGTACGCGTACTCAGATCCGACATAGGTACCGGTCAGACCGGGGTGACGCCGTGCCGGCGGCGGGAGAAGTGCCGGTCCTTCGTCCGGTACGTCGACAGGCGCCGCACCAGCTCGTCGCGCAGCGTCTCGGGGGTGACCACGTCGTCGACCACCAGCTCGCTGGCCAGGCGCACGATGTCGATGTCCTCGTCGTACTCGCGCCGCTTGGCCGCGACGAACGCCTCCCGCTCGTCCTCGGGCAGCGCGGCGATCTTGTTCGCGTAGACCGCGTTGACCGCCGCCTCGGCGCCCATCACCGCGATCTTCGCGGTCGGCAGCGCCAGCGTCGCGTCCGGCTCGAAGCCGGGGCCGGCCATCGCGTAGAGGCCGGCGCCGTAGGCCTTGCGCACGACGACGCAGATCTTCGGCACGGTCGCCTCGGAGACCGCGCTGATCATCTTCGCGCCGTGCCGGATGATGCCGGCCTTCTCGACGACCGACCCGACCATGAAGCCGGGCACGTCGGAGAGGAACACCAACGGCACGTTGAACGCGTCGCAGAGCTGGATGAACCTGGTGGCCTTGTCCGCGGAGTCGATGAAGAGCACGCCGCCCTTGAACATCGAGTTGTTGCCCACGACACCGACCACCTCGCCGTCGAGCCGGCCGAACCCGACCGTCACCTCGCGAGCCCACAGGGCGTGGATCTCGAAGAACGACCCCTCGTCGAGCAATCCCTTGAGGTAGCGGCGCATGTCGAAGGCCTGCCGCTCGCTCTCGGGCACCAGCGCGGCCAGGTCGACATTGGCCGGCGCGGGCTTCGCGGGCGCCGCGGGCGGCGTACCGAGGTAGGACGACGGCAGGTAGGACAGGTAGGACCGGACGGTGTCCAGCGCCTCCTGCTCGGACTGCACGAGGAAGTGACCGACGCCGGACTCGGAGCAGTGCACCCGCGCGCCGCCCATCGCCTCCAGCGTCGTCTTCTCCCCCGTCACCATCTCGACCATCCGGTCCGAGCCGAGATACATCGAGGCGTTGCCCTCGACCATCACGACGACGTCGCAGAACGCCGGGATGTAGGCACCGCCGGCGGCCGACGGCCCGAACAGCGCGCAGACCTGCGGGATCGACCCGCTGGCCCGCACCTGGTTCCAGAAGATCTTCCCGGCGCCGCGCCGGCCCGGGAACAGGTCGATCTGGTCGGTGATCCGCGCGCCGGCGGAGTCGACCAGGTAGACCATCGGCACACCGGTCCGGTACGCCGTCTCGATGATCCGGATGATCTTCTCCACCGTCCGGGCGCCCCACGACCCGGCCTTCACCGTCGAGTCGTTGGCCATCAGCGCCACCGGCCGCCCGTCGACCCGTGCCGTCCCGGTCACCACCCCGTCAGCGGGCAGGTCACCCGCCGCCACGTTGGCGAACACGCCGTCCTCGACGAACGAGCCCTCGTCGACCAGCAGCCGCACCCGCTCGCGGGCGAACAGCTTGCCCTTGCCGGCGTTGGCCTCGTGGTACTTCGCGGCGCCCCCGCGCTCGACGGCACCGCGCAGCTCGGGCACCGGCGGATGCTCGGGCAACGGGTTGTGCTCCTGCGGCTGGACCGGCGACACGCTTCACCTCGGGTCGGGGACTCTCGGACCCGGCGAGCCTAACGACCCGAGGGAGCCATCCCCTCCCGCACGGCGCGACGGTCGAGGTGCGTGGCGACGTACTCGGCGTCGCGGGCCACCCCGCCGACCAGCATCGAGTAGAACCCGCGCAGGAACGGCAGGCCCACGAAGTACAGGCCCGGCGCGTCGGGAACCACGCCGCGCGACTGCGTCGGGAACGCTGCCCCTCCGAGGTCGACGTGGATCCAGTCGGTGTCCAGCCCGAACCCGGTGCACCAGACGACGTTGGCCACGTCGAGCAGGGTCCCGTCGGCCAGGACCGGACGGCCTTCCCGGACCGCGACGACGTGCTGCTCGGTGTGCTGGACTCCCGCAGCCGCGAGGTGCGACCGCTTCACCCGGATCAGCGGTCCGCCGCCGTGGCGGATGTGGTCGCGCATCTTGCGGCCCATCGGCGTCCGCTCGGTGAGGAGGTGGTTCCACGCGAACCAGATGAGCGGCAGGACGACGCGCGCGCCGCGTCCCTCGATGTCGAACGGGATCTCGCCGTGGACCTTCCCGGCGAGGTGGGTCTGGTGCGCACCGGACAGCTCGAGGGCGATGTCCGCGCCCGAGTGGCTGGCGCCGACGACCAGGACCGGCCCGGGTCGCAGCTGCGAGGGGTTGCGGTACTCCGACGAGTGCATCTGCCGGATCGAGGGATCCAGGTCGTCGGCGAACTCCGGGACCCGCGGGCTCTGCCAGGTGCCGGCCGCCACCACGACGTTGTCGGCGGTGATGACGTCGAGACCGGACGTGACCACGTAGCGGTCGCCGTCGCGGTCGAGACTGTCGACGCTCACGCCGGTCCGCACGGGCAGGTCGAGGTCGGCGGCGTACGCCTCGAGGTAGTCGCCCATCTGGTGACCGGTGGGGTAGGACCAGCGGGGCATCCCGAGGGACCGCCCGGGCAGCTCGTCGTACTGCGCCGGGGTGAAGAGCCGCAGCGAGTCGAACCGGTTGCGCCAGACGTCCCCCACCCGGTCGCCCGCCTCGAGCACGACGCACTCGCGGCCTCGCTTGGCGAGGTGGTACGCGGTGGTCAGCCCGGCCTGGCCGGCGCCGACGACGACGGTCTCGACGTGCTCGCTCATGGGGTGCTCCTCGCTCGGTCCGATGTCTCCTCGGGACGCTAGGAGCGAGGGCGGCGAGTCCGCGTCGGCAGAACTATGCAGATGCGGTATGCAGATCTGGGCACAGCCGGCGGGTCAGACGAGGTGGTTCTCGTACGCGTACGCGGTGGCCGCCGAGCGCGAGGTGAGCCCGAGCTTGGTGAAGATGTTCGCCACGTGGCGGGCCACCGTCTTCTCGGACAGGAACAGCTCGCCCGCGATCCCGCGGTTGGTCGCGCCGGTCGCGATCAGCCGGATCACCTGCACCTCGCGCAACGTGAGACCGCCCGGCGCGGCGCCCCTCCCCGCGCGCCGGGAGAAGGCGGCGACGCGGGCCAGGTCCGGGCCGGCCCCCAGCTGCTCGAAGACCCAGCGCGCCGCGTCCAGCTCCATCTCGGCGGTGTCCTCGTCGCCGAGGTCACGGCACGCGGCGCTGATCAGCACCCGGGCCCGGGCGCCCTCGTAGGGCGCGCCGACGTCCTGCCAGGCCGACCAGGCCCGGCGCAGCGACGGCAGGGCCGCCCGCGCGTCGCCGTCGGCGAGCAGGACCGCGGCCGTCGCGTGCAGCGCGATCGCGGTCAGCCACGGCGCCTTCCGGTCGGTGGCGGCGGCCGTGAGCTCGGCCGCCGCGAGCCGGGCGGCCTCGCCGTCGCCGGTGGCCAGCGCGATCTCGACGTATGCCGGGAGCAGCCTCGTCCGCCCCCGGAACTCCGTTTCCTCGGCGAGTGCACGCCGGATCCCGGCGAGGGCGACAGCAGCGTCGCCCTGCTGCAGGCGGAGCAGCGCCAGCCCCGGCTGGGGGTCGTGACCGCACTGGCTGGCCCGCCGGTAGAGCTCCTCGGCCTTCGCCGGCTCGCCCCGCAACCGGTGCAGCTCGCCGCGCTGGTAGAGCGCCATCCCCTCGGCGACCTGTCCCGCGGGGTCGTGCAGGCGGTCGCAGGCCCGCTGCGCCTCGGCCGCCGCGTCCGGCCACGAGCCGTGCAGCTGGAGGATCTCGGCGCGGTGCACGAGGCACTGGCCCCGGTAGGGCACGAGGTCGGGCTGCTCGGCGCACCAGCGGCTGAGCGCGTCGGTCCACTCCCGGCCGCGGGCGAGGTCGTAGCGGTCCCGGCAGGTCATGATGACGGCGCAGTAGACGAGCCCGACGACCTGCGGGGAGACCCGGTCGGAGGAGATGTCGGCCAGCACCTCGTCGAGCTCGGCCAGCCCGCCCGGGACGTCGCCGAGCGCGACCAGTGCCTGGCCGCGGCCGTGCCGGGCGAGCACCCGAAGGTCCGGGTCGGCGTACCGGGCCGCCACCGCCAACGCCTCCTCGTGCAGCGGCACCGCTTCCGCGGCCCGCCCCGAGAACATCAGGCCCATGGCCGGCGGCACGAGCAGGTAGCCGTGCCAGAGCGAGTCGGCGCGCCCCGCGTCGTCGAGCACCCGCCGGGCCCGGCCGAACCATCCGGCACCCCGCGCCTCCTCGCCGCGCAGGGCGAGGGAGAGGCCGAGCCAGAACGCCACCCGGGCAGCGCCCTCCGCGTCACCGACCGCGAGGTGGTCGTGGTGAGCCCTCTCGCGCGCCGCCTCGGCCTCGACCTCGTGGCCGGTGAGGAACGCTGCCAGCGCCAAACCCTCCCGGTCCGGCGCGGCGAGCGGCGCTTCGGCGTCGGCGGCCACCAGGTCGGCGTACGCCGACACCCAGGCCCGCGCCGCAAGGCGCTCCCGCCCCGCGGCCAGCCTCCCGGTCGCCACCCAGGTGACTCTAGGGGAAGCTCACCACCGTGCTCGGGCCCGCGAAGGCCGGCGTGACCGGGCCGCCGGTGTCGTTGACGACGTGGTCGATCGTGCCGGCCTTGTTGAGCGACACGGTGAGCACGTCGTGCAGCCGCACCCCGGGCGTGACCGGCACCTCGAACGCGTGGCTCGCGTGCAGGGCCGGGTTGACGTTGGTGAAGATGTAGCTCCCCAGCCCGTAGCCCTCGTGGCTGGTCACACCGTCGGCCACCTTGTACGCCGCGAAGCCCAGCACGCCGTCGTGCTGCCACGACGCCTGGTCCGGCGGGTCGTAGGGCATCTCGTTCTGGAACATGATCGTCTCGCCGCCCTGGCCGTTCCACACGACGTCGTAGCCCTGGTAGTGCTCGACGAACAGGCCGGTGGCCGTGACGTCGTCGCCGTTGACGACGACGCCGGTGCGCGCGGTGTTCTCGGTCCAGCCGACGCCGGCGCCGTGGTCGGCGCGCCATGCCCAGATGTCGTCGAGCAAAGTGTGGTCGCTGTTGACCTCGAGGCTCACGTCGGCCTTGCCGATGTGCGGGCCGCCGATCCGGAAGAACACGTCCTGGACGGCCGCCGGGTCCGCCGCTTCGCCCTTGTGCGCGTGGCGGTTGCCGATCCGCAGCAGCGCCGGCGAGCTGACCGGACCGGCGTCGATCATCAGGCCGGCGATGTCGATGCCGGCCACGTCCGCGGTCGACATGGCGACCGCGCCGTTCTCGGGGGTGAGGGTGGGGAAGCCGAGACCGAGCACGACCGTGTCGGCCCGCTTGACCTTGATGGTCTGGCTGACGTCGTACATCCCGGGCGTGAGCAACAGGTTCTTGCCGCGCGACAGCGCGTCGTTGATGACCTCGACCGAGTCGGACGGGCTGGCGACGAAGAACGACGAGAGCGGCAGCGAGTGTCCGGGTGTCGCGCCGTTGGCCCACGTCGTGCCGTGCGAGTCGGTGTGTGGCGCGGGCACGAAGACGGCCGGCGAGCCGGTTTCGTCGACGTACAGATAGGGCCGCTCCCGGCTGGCCGGGTCGGTCGGCAGGGTCGTGTACGGCGGGTTCGGGTACGCCTGCGCGGGCGCACCGTCGACGCCGGCGAAGACCTGGTTCCAGACGCCGTTGCTCCACCCGTTGAGGCTGCTGTCGCGCACGATGAACTGCTGCTGCGAGCCGTTGACGGTGTTCCCGGAGATGGCCGAGTCGGCGATGAACCCGCCGCTGGCGAACTGCGGGCCGGCGGTGCAGTAGTCCATCAGCGACATGGCCCCGTTGACGTGCACCCGTCGCATCGGCGCCGCCTGCGACACCGCCCAGAACTCCGTCGCGGTGCGGCAGCCGGTCTGTCCCGCCGGGTCGATCGTCAGGTTGGACAGCGACCGCCAGAAGTTGACCAGGGCGGTGCACCCGCCGTCGTCGCACTGGTTGTGCACGTCGACCGCACCATGGATCACGACGTCGCCGGGTGAGCGGCCCAGCCCGGCCACCTCGGTGTAGTAGCCGACCTGGAAGACCAGCGGCACGTCGGCTCCGTAGGTCCCCGGCTCGAAGAGCAGCGCGTAGCGCCCGGTCCCGAACTGGTCGTCGACCTGCTGCGCCGCGACCGCGTCGACGGTCGCCTGGATCTGGCTGGTCGGCATGCTCGGGTCGAGCACGATCACGTTCGGGCCGAGCGAGCTGAGGTCGGTCGGCGACGTCGCGCCACCCGCGGCCACCGCCCCCGGCGGCGCCGCCACCATCGCGACGGTGAGCGCGGCCACCGCGAGCAGAATCCGGGAGATCACCACAGACCGACGCACCATAGGACAAGTCCTACCTGCGAGCGGTTGTCAGGTCAACGGGTCCCCGTGGGTCCCGACGAGCGGTACGCCGGTCGGCGCGCCCGTCGGGTCGCCGCCGGCCACCGCGACGGCCACCAGAGCACGCAGCACCGGCTCGACGTCGCCGGGTGTGACGCTCAGCGGGTCGGTGTAGATCTCGACCAGCCAGCCCGACCGCGAGTCGGAGGCCCCCGCTGCGACCACCGCGCGATAGCCCGCGGCGACCAGGGCGTCCTCCTCGGACGGCTCGTTGCCCGGAGCCCCGATCTCGACGAAGAACGACGCGGCCTCACGGATCGCGCGACCGGTCTCGGGGAACTCGCGCAGGTCGAAGATCGCGCCGAGCATCGAGTGCGCCGCGGTCCGCGGGTCGGTCTGGTCGCCCTGGCGCTGCACCGAGCTGCTCAGCGAGACCAGCTCGGGGCCGCCGCCGGGCGCCTCCGACACCCACCACGCCGCCCCGTCGATGGCGTCGGTGACGAGGGCGGCGACCGCCTCGAGCCGCTCCTTGGGGGTCGCGCCGGGCAGCTCGTCGAGCACGGCCAGGCCGAGGTCGAGGGTCTCGGCCAGTCGCGCCGACACCGCACCCCGCCTTCGCCGCCGGTCCGACCCGGCCAGAGCCGGGTCGTCCGGGCTCGCCTGCCCCGCCACGACGGGGACCCGCGACCGGGCCCGCTTGGCGCGGTACTGCGCCGCGTCGGCGAGCCGGAGCAGCCGCAGCGGGTTGTCCACCTGGCCCGCGACCGCGTCGGTGGAGGCGACCCCGCACGCGACGCCGGTGCCCATCGGCAGCCGGTCGACCAGGCGGCACAGCTCCTCGGCGATGCGGACCCCGTCGGCGGCCGGCACTCCGGTCACGACGACGCAGAACTCGTCGCCGCCGATCCGGGCCGCGAGGCTGTGAGGCACGAGCCCGCTGGCCCGGCTCACGGCGTCGCCGATCGCGATGATCGCCCGGTCGCCGGCCTCGTGGCCGAAGGTGTCGTTGACCTGCTTGAGCCGGTTGATGTCGGCGAGTACCACCGACACGGGGTGCGTGCGGTCGGCGTCCGACGCGAAGGCGACCTCGAGGCGGTCGTCGACGGCCCGCCGGTTCGCCAGGCCGGTCAGCGGGTCCTGGAACGCGAGCCGCTCGATCCGCGCGACGTGGTCGGCCTGGACGACACCGGTGGCGACCTGGGTGGCCACCGCGGTGGCGAAGTCCAGGTCCGCGGTGCTGAACCGCGGCTGCCCCGCGAACCGGGTCGCGTAGAGACCGCCCCACACCCGGGCGTCCACGATGATCGGCACCCCGAGCGAGGAGTCCTTGCCGAGGCGCGCCAGCAGGCCGGCCTCGGCGTCGCCGTCGTCCACCGAGGCCACGTACCCCCGGCGCAGCTGCACGAGGGTGTGCGCGTGCGGGAAGTCGGTCGCCGGGTAGACCTCGTCGGGCGGGAAGCGCACCTCACCGGGCCCGAGCATGCCGACGTTGACCAGGACCCTCAGGAGCCCCTGCTCGCCCAGCCACCGGGTGATCGACAGCGAGGCGGCGTCCAGCGCCCGGCGCGCCTCCTCGGCGGTCAGCTCGACGAGGTCGTCGAAGCGGCGGGCGGCACCGACGACCTTGGCGATGTCGAGCAGGGAGCGCAGCCTCGCCGCGTCCTCGGAACCGGTCACACCCCGAGGGTCTCAGAGTCCGGGTCAAACCGTCCGGGTTCTTGGCCCGGCCCGCAGGACCTGGGAGGGCAGTTTCCGCCCCACCAGCACCTCGGCCTGCGCGGCCACCTCGATCATCGCCTCGAGGTCGACGCCGGTCGCGACGCCCATGTCCTCGACCATGTGCACGAGCTCCTCGGTGGCGATGTTGCCCGTCGCGCCCGGGGCGTAGGGGCAGCCCCCGAGCCCGCCCACCGAGGCGTCGAAGTCGGCTACGCCGAGCTCCAGGGCGGCGAGCACGTTGGCCAGGCCGGTGCCGCGGGTGTTGTGGAAGTGCAGGTTCAGCGGTACGCCGGGGTACGCCGACCGCGTCTCCCCGACCAGCCGGGTGACCCGGGTCGGGGTGGCCATGCCGGTGGTGTCGCCGTACGACAGCGTGTCCGCGCCGTCGGCCAGTGCCCGGCCGGCCACCTTCAGGACGCGCTCGACGGGGACGTCGCCCTCGTAGGGGCAGCCCCACGCCGTGGACACGATCACCTGCACGGTGGCGTCCCGGCGGTGGGCCAGGTCAAGGATCGCTGCGATGTCGTCGAGCGACTCCTCGGTCGAGCGGTTGACGTTCTTGCGGTTGTGCGTGTCCGAGGCGGACACCACGACCTCGATCTCGCGGAAGCCGGCGGCCAGGGCGCGCTCCGCCCCGCGCAGGTTGGGGACCAGCGCGGAGTAGCGCACGTCGGGGTTGCGCTCGACCGCGGCCCACACCTCGTCGGCGTCGGCCATCGACGGGATCGCCTTCGGGCTCACGAACGACACCGCCTCGATCCGCCCGACACCGGTCCGCGACAGCGCGTCGACGAGGGCGACCTTGCCCGCGGTGGGGACGGGGTCCTCGTTCTGCAGGCCGTCGCGCGGCCCGACCTCGCGCAGCGACAGTCGCTCCGGCAGGTCACTCATGTGTGGCCCCTCACTTCCCCGGCCAGTCGGGTCGGCGCTTCTCGTTGAACGCGGCCACGCCTTCCGCGCGGTCGCCCGAGAAGGCAGTCGCCCGCCAGGCACCGTCCTCCACGTCCAGACCGGTCGCCAGGTCGACGTCCGCCCCTTGACGCAACGCCCGCTTGGCGTTGCGTACTCCCACCGGGGAGTTGCCGGCGATCGTGGCCGCCAGCTCGAGGGCCGCCTCGCGATCGGTGCCGGCCGGCACCCGGCGGTCGGCCAAGCCGATCCGCTCGGCCTCGGCGACGTCGAGGCGACGGCCGGTGAAGACGAGGTCGGCGGCGCGCGACGAGCCGATCCGGCGGGTGAGCAGCTGGGTGCCACCACCGCCGGGGATGACGCCGACGGTGACCTCGGGCAGGCCGAGCACCGCGGTCTCGTCGCAGACGATGAGGTCGCAGGACAGCGCCAGCTCGAGCCCGCCGCCGAGCGCGAACCCGTGCACCGCCGCGATGCTCGGCACCGGCAGGTCGAGGATCCCGCCGAACGCGGCGCGGAAGTGCGGGCGCTGCGCCCTCAGGTCGTCGTCGCTGAACGCGTTGCGCTCCTTGAGGTCGGCGCCGACGCAGAACGCCTTCTCCGAGGCCGACGTCACGACGACGGCGCGCACGGTGTCGTCGGCCGCGAGCGCGGTCGTGGCGGCGGCGATGTCGCGCGCCATGTCGGTGGACAGCGCGTTGAGGGCGGCGGCGCGGTCGAGGGCCAGCTCGGCGACGTACCCCTGCTCGCCGTGGCGCGTGACGGTCACGTGCTGGTACGTCGGCTCGCTCACCTGATCGGCCACCCGGCGAGGCTAGCCGGTGCCCGCTCCCGGCTCCGGCCGGTGCGGACGGCGGACAGTGCCCGGGCGGACCAGGCCGAGACCACGCACGGCACGGGTCCGCTCGACGTCGAGGGCGAAGTCCGCGACGCCGTCCAGGGCGTCGGCGGTGTCCCGGTCGACCAGGACCGTGCCGGGTGCCGCCAGGGCGGTGAGCCGGCTGGCCAGGTTGACCGTGCTGCCGAACAGGTCGCCCATCCGCATCAGGACCGGTCCGGTCGCGAGCCCGACCCGGACGTCGGGCAGCACGGGGTCCTCGGCCATCGCCTCGGCGAGCTCGAGGCCGATGGTGGCCGCGGCGACCGGGGTGTCGGCGACGAAGAGCACCTCGTCGCCGACGGTCTTGATGAGCCGACCGGCGCCCGGGCGATGACGTCTGCGGAGCGCCGCTGGAACCGCTCGACGAGTGCCGCGAGCTCGCGCTCCTCGAGCTTCTGCGAGAGCCGGGTGTAGGACACGAGGTCTGCGAAGCCGAC
>DASYEF010000162.1:0-7549 GCA_036499185.1 Actinomycetes bacterium
CCCTCCTCGAGGACCACGCCGCCGTCGAGGAAGACCACCCGGTCGGCCGCCTGCTTGGCGAAGCTCATCTCGTGGGTCGCCATCACGATGGTCATCCCCTGCTCCTTGAGCTCCCCCACCAGGCCCAGCACCTCGCCGACCAGCTCAGGATCCAGCGCCGAGGTGACCTCGTCGAGCAGCAGCAGCCGGGGGTCGTTGGCCAGGGCCCGCACGATCGCCACCCGCTGCTGCTGGCCGCCGGAGAGCCGGTCGGGGTACTCCGACGCCTTCTCCGCCAGCCCCACCCGGGCCAGCAGGACGCGGGCCTTCTCCTCGGCCTCCGCGCGCGCTGCGCCGCCCACCAGCCGGGGCGCCAGCGTGACGTTGTCCAGCACCGTCATGTGCGGGAACAGGTTGTAGGCCTGGAACACCACGCCGATCCGCCGGCGGACGGCGTCCGCGTCGACCCGCGGGTCGGTGATGTCCTCGCCGTCGAGCCGGATCACCCCGTCGTCGATCGTCTCGAGCAGGTTGACGCAGCGCAGCAGGCTCGACTTGCCCGACCCGGACGCGCCGATCAGGGTGACCACCTGGTGCTCGCCCACCGTCAGGTCGACCGACCGCAGCACCGTCTGCTTGCCGAACCGCTTGACCACGCCCTCGCACGACAGGACCGGCACCGGTTCCGGTGGCTCTGCCAACTCCACCGGCGGGTCAGCCACCGGCTCGGTCACAGCGCGCCCGCCGCCTGCTGCCGGCGTACCGCGCGCAGCGTCACCCAGTCGGCCAGCCGGATCGTCGGGATGGCGAGCAGCACGAACAACAGCCCCGCGACCATGTACGGCGTGAAGTTGAACGCCGCGTCGGAGGCGATCTGGGCGTTGCGGACCGCGTCGAAGGCGCCGAGCACCGAGATCAGCCCGACGTCCTTCTGCAGCGCGACGAAGTCGTTGAGCAGCGGCGGTGTCACCCGCCGGACCGCCTGGGGGAGCACCACGCGCCGCATCGTCTGCCCGTAGGTCAGACCGAGTGACCGCGCCGCGGCCCGCTGGCTCGGGTGCACGGACTCGATGCCGGCCCGGAACACCTCGGCGACGTACGCCCCGTAGGTCAGCACCAGCGCCAGGCCGCCGAGCACGACCGGCGAGGTCGGCACGTCCTGCAGACGGAGGCCCGGCAACCCGAACCCCACGATGTAGAGCAGGATGATCAGCGGGATCCCGCGGAAGATGTCGGTGTACGCCGCGGCGAGCGCGCGCACCGGGAACCAGATCGGCCCGCGCAGCGTGCGCAGCGACGCGACGGCGAGGCCGACCAGCACGATGAGGACCGCACACACCACCAGCACCCGGATGTTCAGCCACAGGCCCGACAGGATCGACGGGAACGAGTCGCGCGCGATGCTCCGGTCGAGGAACTCGCTCTTGGTCCGTGACCAGCCCGGGCTGAGGGCGATCGCGGTGCCGACGACAAGCAGCAGGACGACCGTGCTCACCCCACTGATGGCTGCCGATCGGCGGGTCCGGTCGCGGCGGTAGCCCTCGCGCCACCGTTGCAGGTCGCTGACCGCGGGCTCGTCGGGCAGGTGCGGGAACGTCTCGGCCGGGACCGTCACGACGTCAGCGTCGCAGAGCGGCGTCTGCGCGAGCCTCAGGCGCGGCTCACTTGAGGACGGGCGCGCCCTGCTGGGACAGCCACTGGTCGGTGAGCGCGGCCAGCGTGCCGTCGGCGCGCAGGGCGTCCACGGCCTGGCTCACGCAGGTCGTCAGCGGGCTGCCCTTGTCCAGCACCAGGCCGAACTGCTCCGGCGTGCCGGTCCCCGACGGGAGCTGGCCGACGATCTTGCCGTGGTCCAGCTGGGCGGCGGCCATGTAGAACGCGGTGGGCAGGTCCGTGACGAGGGCGTCGATCTGGCCGTTCTCCAGGGCCTTCACCACGTCGTTGTTGGAGTTGTAGACGCGCGGCTTGGCGCTCGGCGCGATCTGGTCGGTGATGGCCTGGTAGCTCGTCGTCCCGACCTGCGCGCCGAGAGTCAGCTTCTTCAGCCCCGCCACGGTGGTCACGCCGTCCGCCTTGGAGCCCTTCGTCGTCACGACGGCCTGGGACACGTCGTAGTAGCCGGAGGAGAAGTCGACCGCCTGCTTGCGCTGCTCGGTGATGGAGAACTCGTTGATGTCGAAGTCCCAGTTCTTCGGCGTCGGCTTGAAGACGCTGTTGAACCCGACTCGCGTCCACGTCACCTCGTCGGGCGTGTAGCCCAGCTTCTGCGCGACTGCAGCGGCCACCGCCCCCTCGAAGCCCTTGCCGTTCTCCGGCTTGTCGTTGACGAACCACGGCTCGTAGACCGGCTTGTCGGTCGCGAGCGTCAGCTTGCCCGGTGCGAAGGTCTGCAGGCTGTCCTTCGCGCACGCGTCGGTCGACGCCGAGGCGGTCGACGTGCCGGACGCGGTGGGGCTGTTCGACGTACCGGCGTTGTTGCCGCCGTCACTCTGTGGCGCGCACGCCGTGGCCAGCGCGGCGACGGCGATGAGGAGGACGACGGTACGACGGCTGCGGCGAGCGCTCATGCGCGTGATCGTAGGCGGGCGAGGTCACGGTCCGGCTGTCGTCCTGGGATATGAGCTGCGATGCGAGCCGCGCGGCGCGCCACCGGGACACGACAACCGGACCAACGGGACAAATGCCGAACCTTCTCGACAGCTCCGCCGAGCGCGAGCACGGTGTCCGCATGACACGACCTCGGGGTGTTCCCGCGCTGGCTGCGGCCGCGCTGCTCGGACTGGCCGTCGGTGGCATCGCCAGCGCGGACGCGGCGCAGGCCGGCACCTCCGGCCACTGGACGACGATCTCGACCGGGAAGCTGGGCATCATCGACCAGCCCGACGTCGCCCGCGGCACCGACGGCCGGCTGCACGTCGTCTACCACGACGACGCGAACCCGAGCGCGCCGCAGATCGACGAGGTCGCTGTCGCCGCGAACGGCTCGCTCTCGGCGCCGAGCCACCCGGTCGGGCCGGCCCTGCAGTCGCTGATCGACGACCCGAAGGTCGTGCAGATCCCCGGTGGCGAGCTCCGCCTGGTGTACGCCGGCATCGGACCCGGCAACGACGGCCGGCTATGGACCTCGCCGAGCACCGACGGCGGCACGATCTACGCGCCGGCGACCCCGCTGGGCGACCGCCCGACGGCCTACGCGTCCTACGGCACGGGTGCCACCTTCGCCGGCGGAACGATGTGGTCCTCCTGGTCGATCAACGGCGCGATCTACGTGCACAAGGGGACCGACACATCGGTCGCGGACCTGCCGATGTCGAACGTGTCCAGCGGCGGCGGCACCGAGTGTTGCGCGTACGACACGTCGCTGGCGGGCGACTACGTCAGCGGCGCAGTGTCGCTCGGCTGGTACTCCAACTCGTCCGCACAGGGCATCTACGTCCAGCAGATCTCACCCACGCTGGGCACGCCCGCGCAGGCGCCGGGGTCGACGACCACGTACGCCGGTGCGGTCAACAGCCGACCGCCGGACCAGGCCGTGGCTCTGACCGGCCGGCCGGGCGCGAGCGGTGTCTGGGCGGCCTACTGCCACGGCTACCCGACCTGCACCGGCGTCTCGCTGTGGCGGGTCGGCGCGCCGTCTGCCCTCACCGTGCCGAGCTCGGGGAATGCGGGCCAGGTGGGCATCGCAGGCGCGCCGGGCGGGCGGCTGTGGGTGTTCTGGTGGCCGAACGGCAGCCGGGACGTGTCCGCGGTGCGCACCAACCCGGCCGTCACGCGCTTCGGGGCGGTGCGCCACGTGGCCCTGCCCGCGGCGGGCACCGTCTGGAGCCAGGACGGCGACGCCACGCACGGGCTGCTCGACCTGGTCGCCAACTTCGACCCGGACGCCGCGGGCACGAACCCGCGGCTGATCCACACCCAGGTTCTCCCCGGGCTTTCCGTCACTCGCTCGCCGCGCAAGGTCGCCAGCTCCTCGGCGCACCAGGTGACCTTCCACGTGACCGATGCGGGTACGCCGGTCAGGGGCGCCAAGGTGTCGGTCGCCGGACACCACGACACGACCAACGCCAGGGGCATCGCGACGATCACCGTGCCGAAGGGCACGCGCACCGGCAGCAAGCTGGTGAGGGTGACGCACAGCGGCTACTACCGCGGCACCACCCACCTGCGGATCACCTGACGGCCTCGCGCCTTCGGTGGCCGCGGCTGCCCGGCCGGATAGGCTGGGCGCACCGCCCGCACTCGCCTGCACGTGACCCGCTGGAGCGCCCGGATGGCCCGCGTCGTCGTCGACGTCATGCTCAAGCCCGAGATCCTCGACCCGCAGGGCAAGGCGGTGGCGCAGGCCCTGCCCCGCCTCGGCTACGACGGCATCGCCGGTGTCCGCCAGGGCAAGCGCTTCGAGCTCGAGATCGAGGGCGAGGTGACCGAGGAGCGGCTGGCCCAGATCCGCGGCGCCGCCGAGACCCTGCTGTCCAACCCGGTGATCGAGGACTTCACGGTCCGCGTCGAGGAGCCGACATGAGAGTCTCCCCACCAGATCGCTCCTCGCTGGCGCTCGTCACGATCCGGCGGGGGCCCCGGTGAAGATCGGGGTCGTCACCTTCCCGGGGTCGCTCGACGACGGGGACGCGGCGCGCGCTGTGCGCGTCGCCGGTGGGGAGGCGGTCCGGCTCTGGCACGCCGACGCCGACCTGCACGCCGTCGACGCGGTGGTGCTGCCGGGCGGCTTCTCCTACGGCGACTACCTGCGCTGCGGTGCCATCGCGCGGTTCGCACCGGTGATGGAGCCGCTGGTCGAGGCTGCCACGGGTGGCCTGCCGGTGCTCGGCATCTGCAACGGGTTCCAGGTCCTGTGCGAGTCGCACCTGCTGCCCGGCGCGCTGATCCGCAACGACCACCGCAAGTTCGTCTGCCGGGACCAGGCGCTGCGCGTGGAGTCGACGACGACGGCGTGGACGTCGGCGTACGCCGAGGGCCAGCAGATCGTCGTACCGCTGAAGAACGGCGAGGGCGGCTTCGTCGCCGACGACAAGACCCTCGACATGCTCGAGGGTGAGGGCCGCGTCGTCGTTCGGTACGTCGGCGGCAATCCGAACGGCTCCTACCGCGACATCGCCGGCATCGCCAACGCGGCGGGCAACGTCGTCGGACTGATGCCGCACCCGGAGCACGCGGTCGACGACCTGACCGGCCCCGGCACCGACGGGCTGGGTTTCTTCACCTCCGTGCTGACGGGGCTCGTCGGTGTCTGAGACCGTCAAGCAGGCCGAGGCGACCCCGGAGGTCGATCAGCCCTACCGCGAGCTGGGGCTCAAGGACGACGAGTACCAGCGCATCCGCGAGATCCTCGGCCGTCGGCCGACCAGCGCGGAGCTGGCGATGTACTCGGTGATGTGGAGCGAGCACTGCTCCTACAAGTCGAGCAAGGTGCACCTGCGGCAGTTCAGTGAAAGGCAGAGCGAAGGCGCCTCCTCGTCCTTGCTGGTCGGCATCGGCGAGAACGCCGGCGTCGTCGACATCGGCCACGGCTGGGCTGTGACGTTCAAGGTCGAGTCGCACAACCACCCGTCGTACGTGGAGCCCTACCAGGGCGCGGCCACCGGAGTCGGCGGCATCGTGCGCGACATCATGTCGATGGGCGCGCGGCCGGTCGCGGTGATGGACCCGCTGCGGTTCGGGCCCGCCGACGCCGCCGACACCCGGCGGGTGCTGCCCGGCGTCGTGGCGGGCATCGGGGGCTACGGCAACTGCCTGGGGCTGCCCAACATCGGCGGCGAGGTGGTGTTCGACCCGTCGTACGCCGGCAACCCCCTCGTCAACGCGTTGTGTGTCGGCGTCATGCGCCACGAGGACATCAAGCTCGCCCACGCGTCGGGCGCCGGCAACCTCGTCGTGCTGTTCGGCGCGGCCACCGGCGGCGACGGCATCGGTGGAGTCTCGGTGCTCGCCTCGGAGACATTTTCCGACGGCCCGACTGCGCCATCCAGGCGGCCCAGCGTGCAGGTCGGTGACCCGTTCATGGAGAAGGTGCTCATCGAGTGCTGCCTCGAGGTGTTCGCCGCCGACCTCGTCGTCGGCATCCAGGACCTCGGCGGCGCCGGCCTGTCCTGCGCGACCTCCGAGCTGGCGAGCAACGGCGACGGCGGCATGACGGTGTGGCTCGACCGGGTGCCGCTGCGCGACTCGTCACTGCGCCCCGAGGAGATCCTGATGAGCGAGTCCCAGGAGCGGATGTGCGCGGTCGTCGAGCCGGCGATGCTCGAAGACTTCCTCGCCATCTGCGCGCGCTGGGACGTGCTGGCCACCGTGATCGGCGAGGTCGACGGCAGCGGTCGGCTTACCGTGCAGTGGCACGGCGAGACGATCGTCGACGTTCCGCCGCGCACGGTGGCCCACGAGGGCCCGGTCTACGAGCGGCCGTTCGCCCGGCCGGCCTGGCAGGACGCCCTGCAGGCCGACGTACCCGATGGGTTGCCACGACCGTCTACTGCTGACGAGCTGCGCACCACGCTGCTGCGGATGGTCGCCGCGCCCAACCTCGCGTCGAAGTCGTGGGTCACCGACCAGTACGACCGCTATGTGCTCGGCAACACGGTGCTCGCTCAGCCCGAGGACGCCGGCGTCGTGCGGGTCGACGAGGACACCCACCTCGGGGTCGCGCTCGCGACGGACGGCAACGGGCGGTTCGCCAAGCTCGACCCGTACGCCGGCGCGCAGCTCGCTCTGTCCGAGGCCTACCGCAACGTGGCCGTGAGCTGGGCGCGCCCGCTCGCCGTCACCGACTGCCTCAACTTCGGCTCGCCCGAGGATCCCGACGTGATGTGGCAGTTCGCCGAGGCGACCCGCGGTCTCGCCGACGCGTGCCTCGAGCTCGGCGTGCCGGTCACCGGCGGAAACGTCAGCTTCTACAACCAGACCGGCGAGGTCGCGATCAACCCGACGCCGGTCGTCGGAGTGCTCGGCGTCGTCGAGGACGTGCGGCGCCGGGTGCCGATGGGGTTCGCGGCCGAGGGCGACGTCGTGCTGCTGCTGGGGACGACCCGGGACGAGCTCGCCGGGTCGGAGTGGGCACACCAGGAGCACGGCCACCTCGGCGGGCTGCCGCCACGCGTCGATCTCGCGGCCGAGCGAGCGCTGGGCCGGCTGACCGCCGACCTCGCCGACGCGTCGGCCGTGAAGGCTGCGCACGACGTGTCCGACGGCGGTCTCGCGCAGGCACTCGTCGAGATGGTGTTGCGACGTGGTGTCGGCGCGACCGTCGATCTCTTCGGGGTGGCCGACGGTGACGCGTTCGTCGCGCTGTTCTCCGAGTCGGTGGCCCGCGCGGTCGTCGCAGTGCCCGCCGACGGGGTCGACGACCTGCTGGCCCGCGCGTCGTCGTACGCCGTGCCGGTGACCCGGCTGGGCACGACCGGCGGCGACACCCTCACCGTGGCCGGCACCTTCGCGGTGACCCTCGGCGAGCTGCGCGCTGCCCACGAGGCCACCCTGCCCGCCCTGTTCGGCTGACCGTCAGATCCCGCATTTGCGACCTTGTGGTTGCGACCCGCCGGCGTGTCGCAACCACAGC
>DASYEF010000163.1:0-15900 GCA_036499185.1 Actinomycetes bacterium
GAGGTCATAGACGTAGGCGAGCGCGACGCACTGCGCCTGCCGCGCCGGCAGCCGGCGTACCTCGGCCCAGAAGACCTCGGACTCGGCGTCGGACGTGACGGGTGTCTCACGGCGCGCGCCGAGCCGCACCAGCGCGCGCCCCTCCGACGCTCGCCGGCGCAGCGTCGACACCGCACGGTTGGCACACACCTTGCGGACCCACGCCACCGGAAGGTCGAGACCCGAGACGACATCCCAGCGCCGGTACGCCGCGAGCATGGCCTCCTGCGCGATGTCGTCTGCGTGGGCCGGCCCGGCGAGTGCGGCGGCGAACGTCACGAGCGACCGCAGCTCCCGCCGGTAGAACCCCTCGAAGGTCTCCGTCGCCGCGAGCGGAACGACCACGGTGGCAACCCCTTCCACCGAGCCGGAGCGCACCGCCTCACCTGCCATGCCCCTCACTCGCCCCACGGGGTCCCGCTGGTTGACACCACGATGCTCCTTCTGGGGGCGGCGCGGGTGGCGCCCGCCGCCGGCCTGCCAGGTGGCTCCCAGCAACGCGGCCGAGACTGGGCGCGTGGCCCTGGACCGGCGCGCCTTCCTCGCCCTCGGCGCGGGCGCGGTGCTGACCGCCTGCTCGGGCTCGAGCGGCGGTTCCGCGGGGCCGACAAGGTCGTCGACCACCGCATCGTCGAGCACAGGGTCGCCGTCCTCGTCGCCGGTGTCGAGCGGTCCCGTTCTGCCGGCGGCCGCCCGCTGGCAGCCGAGCCGCAACGACATCAGCCCGGCGGCCAAGGTCGCGGCGGTGCAGCGCATCGAGACGCTGGGTGACCGGCCGGGGTCGTCCGTGGTGACGGTGATCGACGCGCAGTACGGCGGCATCCTGGCCGACGCCGCCAGCGTCCTCGTCGTGACCCGCAGCTTGCGTGTGACCGGCGGCGACGTCGTCGAGGGCGGGCGCACCTACGACGTGCGCCTCGTCCGTGGTGCCACCGGTTGGCGGGTCACCGCGATCCACCCGTCACATCCGGGTGCAGCCTCGACATCACCCGGTGCCGCGGCCAGAGCGGTGCTCGACAGCGCCACGATCGACCTGCCGCCGGCGGCCCGCGCCGACGTGCTGTCCGGGCAGGTGCACGACAGCGTCCTGCACGCGATGCTCACGCTCTCGCGGGCGTTCCACCTCGGCATCAGCGTCGTGCGCTCGGGCCACCCGATCGACGTCTTCGGCACCAACCGGCCCAGCGACCACCCGCTCGGCCGGGCCTTCGACACCTGGCGGATCGACGGGCACGCCGTGGTCGACCCCTCGACGCCGCGGCGGCTCGTCACGCGCTACATGGAGGCGGCAGCGGGGGCCGGCTCCTACAACGTCGGTGGTCCCTACCTCCTCGGCTCCGCCCCGCAGTGGTTCAGCGACGACACCCACCACGACCACGTGCACGCCGGCTTCACGACCTGAGCCGGCGTCGCCCCGCGGTACTGGGCGCGGCGAGTGTTCGCTGGGCGCGGCGTACATGCCACGCCCAGCCCGAAACGATCACGCTAACGTGATCATTTCGGTGACAGGGGGGCCGGTTCGGCGGCGGGAAGCGAGACGACAGCGCGCAGGCCGGGCCCGGCGTCCTCGAGCCGGATCGTGCCGTCGTTCGCGAGCAGCAGCTGGTGCACGATCGGCAGGCCGAGGCCCGTGCCGCCGCTGTCGACGCTGCGCGACTCGTCGAGACGGGCGAACCGCTCGAAGACCCGCCCTCGGTCCGCCTCGGGGATGCCCGGCCCGTCGTCGGACACCGTGACGATCGCGCGGTCGCCTTCCCGCCGTACGCCGATCACGACGTGCGCCGCCGCATGCCGGGCGGCGTTGTCGAGCAGGTTCGCCAGGACACGGACCACTGCGTCCTCGTCGGCCAGCGCCAGCACCGGCCCGTCCGCTCCCTCGACGCGCACCGGGACCCGGCCCACCGCGCGCTCGGCGACCGACGCCGCGACCGCGCACAGGTCGACGGGGCCGCGAGTCCGCAGCTGCCGGTCGTCGTCGAGTCTGGCCAGCAGCAGCAGGTCGTCGACCAGCCGGCTCAGCCGCTCGACGTCGAGCAGCACGCCCTCGGCGGTGTCGTCCCAGTCGGCCTGCTCAGGGTGCGCCCGGGCGACCTCGAGCTGGGTCCGCATCGAGGCCAGCGGGCTGCGCAGCTCGTGCGCGGCGTCGGCGACGAAGGCCCGCTGCCGCGCGCCGCCGGCGGCGAGCCGGTCGAGCAGGTCGTTGAGGGTGATCGCCAGCCGGGCCACCTCGTCGCGGGTCGGGGGCACGGGCAGTCGCTCGCCGCTCTCGGTGCCGGTCAGCGCTCCCGCGCCCTCACGGAGCGCCGCCACCGGTCGCAGCGCCGCGCCGACGAGGAACCAGCACGCGCCCGCGAACGCGATCACGAGCAGCGGTACGGCGGCAAGCAGCACCAGGCCGACGGTGCGCACGCTGCGGGTCGCCTCCGAGCTGGAGACCGCGACCAGCACGGTGACCCGGTCGCCCGGTGGGCCGGCGGTGGTCCCGAGCACCCGCAGGCTGTCGGCGATGCCGAGGCGCGCGCCGGGCACCGACGTCACCTCGCCGGCCGCCACCCGGGCGCGGGCTGCGGTGGGAACCAACGGGACGAGCGCGTCGCCGCCCGGGGTGGCGGCGCGGACCCGGCCGCGGTCGTCCACGACCTGGATGACGACGGTCCCGCCGGTGACCGGGATCGTGTTGGGCAGCGTCTTGGTGTCGACCAGCGTCGCGACGTCGCGGGCCCGCTGGCGGGCCGAGTCGTCCAGCGTGCTCAGCAGGGTGTGCCGCAGCGCGAGGGTCAGGCCGACGGCTGAGACGACGAGCACCGCGGCGACGAGGGCGGTCGCCGCGATGGTGAGCCGGGCCTGGATGCCCAGCTGCCGGCGTACCGGGTGACCTCCGTCGTCAGCCACCGTCGGCCGCCAGCCGGTAGCCGACACCGCGCACGGTCTCGATCGACCGGCGGCCGAACGGCGCGTCGACCTTGCGGCGCAGGTAGCCGACGTAGACCTCGACGACGTTCGCGTCGCCGGCGGAGGGCTCGTCCCAGACCTGGTCGAGGATCTGGGACTTGGTCATCACCTCGCCGCGATGGCGCAGCAGGAACTCCAGCAACGCGAACTCGCGCGGCGTCAGGGAGACCGGCGTCGATCCACGGGCCACGTCCCGCGTCGACGGGTCCATCGTGAGGTCCCCCGCGGAGAGCACCGCCGGCCGGTCCGGCGCACCGCGACGCAGCAGCGCGCGCAGGCGCGCGACCAGCACCACGAAGGAGAACGGCTTGGTCAGGTAGTCGTCCGCGCCCAGGTCGAGCCCGTCGGCCTCGTCGTGCTCGCCGTCCTTCGCCGACAGCATCAGCACCGGCGTCCACACCTGCGCGGCCCGCAGCTGCTGGCAGACCCGATAGCCCGACAGCCGCGGAAGCATCACGTCGAGGACGATGACGGCGTAGTCGCCCTCGAGCGCCTGGTGCAGCCCGTCCTCGCCGTCGTGGGCGAGGTCCACGGTGAAGCCCTCGGCGACCAGCCCGCGCCGTAGCGCCTGGGCCAGCCGCACCTCGTCCTCGACCACGAGCACCCGCACGGCCCCAGCCTGCCGTGCCGGACCCGCCCGCGTCGCTGGCAGTGCTCTCAGGCTCTCTCAGCGTCGTCACAGGAGACCGCCTGCACAGTGGACCCGTGACCGACGAGAACACGAATCTGCCGCACCCCACGCCATCCGGCCGGACCACCCGGTCTCGACTGCTCGCGACCCGCCGGCGCGCCTGGGTCATCCCGGCCGCAGCCGTCGTCGTGGTGGCGGCCATCGTGACCATCCCGCAGGTCGCCGGCGCCGCACCGTCGCTGCCGCCGAAGACCGCCGCGCAGCTGCTCGCCGCCGTCGCCAAGGCCGACGCGGTGCCACTGTCCGGGACCGTCGTGGAGACCGCCCGGCTCGGGCTGCCGGCGCTGCCGGAGACCGGCCAGGCGATCCAGCCGACCGCACTGCTGGCCGGCTCGCACACCGCACGGGTCTGGTACGACGGTGCCGACAAGTCGCGCATCGCGCTGGTCGCCAACCTCGCCGAGACCGACCTGGTGCGCAACGGCCGCGACGTGTGGCTGTGGACCAGCGGCGCCAACACCGCGCAGCACGCGCAGCTGCCGGCGAAGACGGCCACCGAGGAGCCGCAAGCGACGACGCCGCAGATGACGCCGCAGGAGGCCGCGAAGCAGGCGCTCGCGGCGATCGACCCGACGACCAAGGTGTCGGTGGACGGCACCGCGTCGGTGGCCGGCCGCTCGGCGTACGAGCTGGTGCTGCAGCCGAGGGACTCGCGCTCGCTGGTCGGTGACGTGCGGATCGCGCTGGACAGCAAGACCTACGTGCCGCTGCGCGTGCAGGTGCACGCCGCCGGTGCGACCGGCCGCCCCGCGTTCGAGACCGCGTTCACGTCGGTCA
The DNA here is from genome assembly GCA_036499185.1 of Actinomycetes bacterium. Lineage (GTDB taxonomy): Bacteria > Actinomycetota > Actinomycetes > JACCUZ01 > JACCUZ01 > DATBDW01. The sequence continues at coordinate 4,460 of DASYEF010000163.1, forward strand.
GCTTCAGCAAGCCGTCGGCCTCGGTGTTCACGTTCACCCCGCCACCGGGTGCGAAGGTCTCGACGCTGTCGCCGGACTCGCTGTCCGGGGGGCCGTCGAAGCCGGACGGCATGGCCAACGACGACGCGACTCCGACCGTCGTGGGTCACGGCTGGACCGCGGTGCTGTCAATGCCCGGCGTCGATCTCGCCTCGGCGCCACCGAAGCCGACGCAGGAGCACCACGACGTCGCCACTCCCTCGCTCCTCGCGACCCTGAGCAGGGCGATGACACCGGTCAGCGGGTCGTGGGGGAGCGGGCAGATGCTGCGTACCAAGCTGGTCACCGTGCTGCTGACCAGCGACGGCCGGCTCCTCGTCGGCGCCGTCACCCCGGCCACTCTCGAGCAGGCGGCCGGCGCGTGACCGCCTCGACGGCGGCCCACGGCAGCGTGGGTGTCGCGGTCCCGCCCCAGCCGGGACCGGCCCGCGCCACTGCGGCGGCGATCCGCACCACGGGTCTGACCAAGCGGTTCCCCGGCGGCCAGGTGGCCGTCAACGCGATCGACCTCGACGTACCGCGAGGAGCTGTCTACGGGTTCCTCGGACCCAACGGGTCGGGCAAGACCACGACGATCCGGATGCTGCTCGGCCTGGTCGGGTCGACTGCTGGCGAGCACGAGCTGCTGGGGAACCCGATGCCGGGGTCGGCGGGGACCGTGCTTCCCCGGGTCGGAGCCCTGGTCGAGGGACCGGCGTTCCACCCGTACCTCAGCGGCCGGGACAACCTGATGCGCCTCGACTCCGGCGACCGGACCGTCCCGGCGCGCGGCGCCGGCGAGCGGGTCGGCACCGCCCTGGAACGGGTCGGCCTGACGGCGGCGGCCGGCAAGCGCTACCGCAAGTACAGCCTCGGGATGCGCCAGCGCCTCGGCCTGGCGGCCGCCCTGCTGCGGCCGCGCGAGCTGCTCGTCCTGGACGAGCCGACCAACGGCCTCGACCCGCAGGGGACCCGCGAGGTCCGCAGCCTGCTGCGCGAGGCCGCCGGCGAGGGGGCCACGGTGTTCGTCTCGTCGCATCTGCTCAGCGAGATCGAGCAGGTCTGCACAGACGTCGGGGTGATGAGCCACGGCCGCTTGGTCTTCCAGGGCTCCCTGCCGGACCTGCGCCGGGCGGCCGGGCTCCGCGTGCGGGTCGAGACCTCTCGGCCGGCGCTCGCCGCCGAGGTGCTCGCCCGGCTGGGCACCGGTACGCCGGGCACCCGGCCCGACGGAGTGGTCGCGGAGCTCGACGGCGTGGCCAGCGACCGCGTGACCGCCGAGCTGGTCGCCGCCGGCGTCGACGTACGCCAGCTGGTGGTTGAACGCCCCGACCTCGAGGAGCTGTTCGTGGCGCTGACGGGGGAGGGCTTCGATGTCGACGAGTAGCACGCTGGACCGGCCGGCGCCGATGGTGGCCGCGGCCGACTCGACGCCACGCCACTCGTTCGCGTTGCGGCTGTTCCGCTCCGAGCTGCGGCTCGTCCTCAAGCGGCGCCGCAACATCGCGCTCGTCGCGGTGCTCTGCTGCTTCCCGATCCTCATCGGCCTCGCGGTGCACCACTCGCCGACGACGCCCGGAGACGGGCCGCCGTTCCTGAGCCAGGTCACCGACAACGGGCTGTTCCTGGTGTTCACGTCGCTGACGGTGCTGCTGCCGTTCTTCCTGCCGCTAGCCGTGGCCATCGCATCGGGCGAGGCCATCGCGGGTGAGGCCGGCATCGGCACGTTGCGCAGCCTGCTCGTCGTACCCGTGTCACGCACCCGCGTGCTCCTGGTCAAGTACGCCGGCACCCTGGTCTTCGCGTTCCTGTGCACCTTGGCGGTGGCTGTCGTCGGCGTGATCGTCGGCCTGGTCCTGTTCCCGCACGGGGACGCGACGCTGCTCTCCGGCACGACGATCAGCTACGGCGAGACGCTCGGCCGGGGGGTGCTCGTCGCGATCTACGTCACCGTGATGCTCGCCGGGCTGGCCGCCATCGGCATGTTCGTCTCGACACTGACCGAGGTGCCGATCGGGGCGATGGCTGCGACGGCACTGGTGGCGATCATCAGCCAGATCGCGGACAACATCCCGCAGATCAGCGGCATCCACCCCTACCTGCTGACGCACCCGTGGCTGAGCTTCGGCGATCTGCTCCGCTCGCCGATCGGCTGGCACGGGCTGCAGACCGGGATCCTCACCGAGCTCGCCTACATCGCGGTGTTCATGCCCCTTGCCTGGGCCCGGCTGCAGACCAAGGACATCAGCTCGTAGCCGTAGGCTCCGCCCGTGACCGCAGCGGACCAGGGCGCCGGAGACAACGCGACCTCGACGTGGGCTGCGATCACCCGGCGCAGCCTCGACGAGATCGACGGCGTCGACCCCCTCTACCGCCCCACCAACTTCTGGCAGCCGGGACTTCGCCAGCTGCTGGCCGACCTGGACGAGCGCGGGCTGGAGCGGTTCAAGGGCTGGCCCACCGCGACCTACTGGTTCTACCCGACGTACGGCGCGAACCTGAGCGATGAGACTGCCGCGGCGGCCGTCGCTCGGGCGGTCGAGCTGCAGCCGGACGCGCAGGTGCACGAGGCCCGGCTGCGCGAGGGGCTGACCGGCGCCGCCGAGGCGCGCCGGGACCTCGAGGTCGTCCGGCTGATGTGGGACAAGCAGCGGTGGCCGTTCAAGGTGATGGCGCACGGCGAGTCCGGGATCGGTGAGCCGCCCCAGCACTTCCGCCTGGCCGGCGACGACCGCGGGTGGACCAAGCCGTACCTCAACTACCTGCTCTGCCTGGCCGCCCTGTCGCGGCACGTCGACCGGCCCCCGCAGTCTGTGCTCGAGCTCGGCGGCGGCTTCGGCGTGCTCGGCGAGATCCTCATGAGTCGGTCGAGCCGCCTGCGCTACGTCGACCTCGACATCCCGCCGCTGCTGACGGTCGCGTCCTACTACCTCCGCGAGCTCGTCGGCGACCGCGTCCATGTGTACGACGACGGCTGGTCCGGCAGCGTCGGCCCGGACCGTTCCGCGGTGCTGCCGTCGTGGCGGATCGACGACGTCGACGGCCCGTTCGACCTCTTCGTGAACTGCTTCTCGTTCCAGGAGATGGAGCCGCACGTCGTCGCCAACTACGTCGCCAAGGTCGCCGCGAAGGACGTCGACTGGGTCGTCTCGCTCAACTCGCGCAAGGGCAAGCCCAAGGCCAGCGACGGCGGGATCGGTGTCGTCGATCAGGTGACCTCGGCGAGCATCATCGAGATGTTCGGTGCCCACGGCTACGAGCTGGTGGAGACCTACGGGCCGCCGTACCTGCGCAGCGCCGGGGAGCTCGCCGTCCTGCGTTCCACCAGGTCACGGCCAGGTGGAGCGGCGTCGTCCGGCCGCCGTAGGCTCCGCTCATGGCGTTCAGCGCAGAGGTCCGGGTCGGGCCGCACCGGATAGGCGCGGAGCACCCGCCGTTCGTCATCGCGGAGATGTCGGGCAACCACAACGGTGACCTCGAGCGCGCGCTGGCGATCGTCGACGCGGTCGCGGACAGCGGGGCTCAGGCTCTCAAGATCCAGACTTACACAGCGGACACGATCACGATCGACGTCGACGGCCCGAGCTTCCGGGTCGAGGACGCCCACGGGCTCTGGGGCGGCCGCACCCTGCACCAGCTCTACGACGAGGCTCACACGCCGTGGGAGTGGCACCGCCCGATCTTCGACCGGGCGCGCGCGCGGGGCCTGGTGCCCTTCTCCAGCCCGTTCGACCCCAGCGCCATCGACCTGCTCGAGGACCTGGGGGTCGAGCTGTACAAGACCGCCAGCGCGGAGATCGTCGACCTCCCGCTGATCCGCCAGGTGGCCCGCACGGGCAAGCCGATCGTGATGTCGACCGGCATGGCCACGTTGGGGGAGATCGCTGCAGCGGTCGAGGCGGCCGCGGGCGCCGGATGCACGGAGCTCGTGCTGCTGGCCTGCACCGCCTCGTACCCCGCCGACCCGGCGGACGCACGGCTGCAGAACATCGCCCTGCTCTCCGAAGCCTTCGGTGTGCCGGTCGGTCTCTCCGACCACACCCTCGGTGTCGCCGTGTCCGTCGCAGCGGTTGCGCTCGGGGCGGTCTGCATCGAGAAGCACGCCACCTTGCACCGGGCCGACGGTGGCGTCGACTCGGCGTTCTCCCTGGAGCCGGCCGAGCTGACCCGGCTGCGCGCCGAGACCGAGGTCGCGTGGCAGGCGGCGCGCAGCGCTGCTCACCTCGGGCCCACCGAGTCCGAGCAGTCGGTGCTGCGGCTGCGGCGGTCGCTCTACGTGGTCGAGGACGTCCAGGCGGGCGACGAGGTGACCGACAAGAACGTGCGCTCGATCCGGCCCGCCGGTGGTCTGCCGCCGGACACGCTGGCCGCCGTGCTCGGCCGCCGCTTCAGCAGTGACGTCAGCCGCGGTACGCCGCTCGACTGGGACCTCGTCTAACTACCCCCTCGGCACCCGCTGGCGCACCAGCCGTAGGAAGCCCCCGTCGCCCGGCGGCAGGTCCGGCAGGTAGCGGGCCGACCGGAACAGCCGCAACGACGGCGGGTTGTCCGCTCGCACCGACGCGAGCATCGTGCTCGTGGCCGGCTCCCGGTCGGCTAGCCAGACCTCGCCGGCGGCGAGCAACCGCCCGGCCAGCCCCTGACCCCGGCGGTCCGGCGCGACGGTGATGCTGACCTCCCACTCGCCGTCCACGACGCGGTCCCACCGCACCGTCCCGACATCTCCGGTGTCGTCGGACCCGACGAGGAGGTGGCGGTCCGGGTCGACCAGTACGCGCACCAGCCACGCGCGGTGCTCGTCGGGGTTTAGTGCGGCCGAGCTGCGCGACGCAGCCCGCGTCGCCGGCTCGTCCCGCCAGCGGCGCAGCACCTCGGCGTCCCCGGCTGTCGCCGGCCGTACGTCGACCGGCTCGGGCCCGGTCAACGGACCCGTCGCGGTCAGCTGCTCCCAGGCGCCGACGACGCGCCAGGCACCTCGCCCGTCGACCAGCCGGCGGCCCGCGGCCGCGAGGGCGCGCCGGCGATCGGCGTCGTCGAGCACGCCGCGGAGCGTCGCCGCAGCGGAGTCGGGGTCGAGCCCGCGGTCCGCGTCGCCCAGGCCGACGGCGGCGCCACGGGCGAGCACTCGTTCGTACCCCGCACGCTGGTTGTCGGCCACGCAGACCAGTGCGGCGGGCACCCCGAGGCAGCAGAGCTCCCACACCGCGGTACCGGCTGCGCTGACGGTCAGGTCGCTCGCGAGCATCAGGTCGGTGAGGTCGGTCTGCGGCGTCACGAGGTCGACGTCGAGACCGAGGTCGAGCGCGCGACCGCGCAGGTCGTCACCGGCGTCCGGCTGGGCGACGGCGGTCACCTGCAGCGGACGGCCGGCGCGTGCCAGCACGCCGAGCAGCTCGCCGGTGACTCCGAGGGCGTCGGTGCCGCCCAGCACCACCAGGACGTGGCGCGCCTCGTCGTGGACCTGGGCCGAGCCCGCTCGGTCGGCCACTGACTCGCGCACCAGCGCCCACCGCGAACCGCGCGCCAGCACCGGGCCGCTCTCGCGCGGGGCGCTCTCCGCCCCGAGGTTCGGGTCGATGACGAGGTCCGCGGGCCGGCGTCCGAAGGCCGCGTCCTCCACGTTGCTCACGAGCGCGGCGCCGACGAACCGCGCCGCCAGCTCGTCGCCGTACGGCGCGTAGGTGTCCAGGTGGACGACGTCATACGCGTCCGGTCGCGGTGCGGCCACGGTGGGCACGCCGAGCAAACGCACCCGGTCGGCGACGAGCGACCCGTCGAAGGTGCCGTGCAGCTCGACGTCGTGGCCGCGGCGCAGCGCCTCCTCCGCGACCGCCGCCGCGCGGAAGACGTGCCCGGCCCCGATGTCGGGGCCGCCGTTGCAGTGGACGAGGACGCGCACGGGAGGGCCGGCCTCCTGTGGCAGCCTCGGGATGGGACCGCCCTACGATAACGACCCACCGGTCCGGCCAGCTCCGACGAGAGGTACACCGAACGTGTCCGTTCTGCAGCGCTTCAGCGCGGCCGGGACCTGATGTTGCCCTACGGCCGCCAGTCCATGTCGGACGACGACGTGGCGGCAGTCGTCGCCGTGCTCCGCGGCGACTGGCTGACCACCGGTCCCGCCGTCGACGCGTTCGAGGCGGCCGTCTCACAGGCAACCGGGGGGCACCCCGTCGTCAGCTGCACGTCCGGCACGGCAGCGCTGCACATCGCCTACGCCGCGCTCGGCATCGGACCCGGCGATGAGGTCGTCACGACCCCGATGACGTTCGTCGCCACGGCGAGCGGTGCGTCGATGCTCGGCGCGACCGTCCGGTTCGCCGACGTCGATCCGGCGAGCGGGTTGATCGACCCGGCGGCGGTCGACGAGCTCGTCGGTGACCGCACGCGCGTCGTTGCGGCTGTCGACTACGCCGGCCACCCGTGCGACTACCCGCGCCTGCAGGCGATCGCCGACCGGGTCGGTGCCGTGACGCTCGCCGACGCAGCCCACTCCATCGGCGGGACGGTCGACGGCCGCCCGGTCGGCGACCTGGCCGACGTCACGACCTTCTCGTTCTTCCCGACGAAGAACCTCACCACCGCCGAAGGCGGAGCGGTGACGGCGAAGGACCCGGCTGTCGCCACCCGCGCCCGCGAGTTCCACAACATCGGCCTCGTCCGCGATGCGGACCGTTTCCGGGTGCGCGAGCAGGGCCCGTGGCACCAGGAGGTGCACGCGTTCGGTCTCAACTACCGGCTCACCGACGTCGGGTGCGCCCTCGGCTTGAGCCAGCTGCGCCGGCTGCCGGAGTTCGGCCGGCGCCGGGCGGAGATCAAGGCGCGGTACGACGACGCGCTGGCCGACGTCCCCGGGCTGGGCACACCACCGCAGCAGCCGGGGGCGGCGCCGGTGTGGCACCTCTACCCGGTGCGCGTGCTGGACGGCCGTCGCCGCGAGGTGTTCGAGCGGATGCGCGAGGCGGGCATCGGGGTGCAGGTCAACTACCTGCCCGTGTACTGGCACCCGGTCTACGCGGACCTGGGCTACCACCGCGGCATGTGCCCCCACGCCGAGGCGTTCTACGAGCAGGAGCTGTCGCTGCCGATGTTCCCTGATCTGACCGACGCCCAGGTCGACCAGGTGGTCGAGACGCTGACGAGGACCCTCGGCTGACGTGACCGAGCCAGTGCGCGTCGGCGTCATCACCCAGGCCAGGACGGGCAGCACCAGGCTGCCGGGGAAGGTCCTGATCGAGGCCGGCGGTCGGACCATGCTCGACCACCACCTCGACCGGCTGCTGGCCGCCGGCCTGGACGTCTACGTCGCCACCACCGACCTCCCGGCGGACGACCGCGTCGCCGGTCTTGCCGAGGGCCGAGGGCTCGCCGTCTTCCGCGGCAGCGAACACGACGTCCTCTCGCGTTTCGCGGGCTGCGCCCGCGCGTACGACCTCGACGCCGTGGTGCGGGTCACCTCGGACTGCCCGTTGATCGATGGCGGCGTCGTGGCCGAGGGTGTGGCGCGGTTCCTGGGGCTGCGTGCGGAGCACGGCGAGGACGTCTACCTGTCCAACACCCTCGAGCGGACCTACCCGAGGGGCTTCGACTTCGAGGTCTTCACCGCCGCGGCTCTGGCACGGGCCGACCGCGAGGCGAGCGCCCCGCGCGACCGCGAGCACGTGACGCCCTGGATGTACGTGGGCCCGCACCGGCTGCCGCAGGTCGTTCAGGTACGACGGTCGGTCGACCGGTCGTGGTATCGCGTCACGCTCGACACCGCGGAGGACCTCGAGCTCATCCGCCGACTGCTCGACGAGCACGGAGCCGCGGGACTGGACTGCGACGGCGTCATCGAGGTCCTGGACAGCCATCCGGACCTCGTGGCGATCAACGCCGCGGTGGCCCAGCGGGAGATCAGCCCCTCGTGACCGGCTGATCGTCCGGCAGGTCGACGGCACCCTGGGTCGGCGCGTCGAGGAGGGCACCGTGCTGGGCCGCCTGGTCCGCGAGCTCCGCCGCGGCGGCCATCTCCTCGGCCAACGCCGACTCCAGCCTGCGGATGCGTTCCTCGTACAGCGTCATCGTGCCGAACCGGACCCGGATCCGACGGTGCTCGTCGCGGATCTCCTCGACCAGACTCCGGGCCGACGCCGTGTCCTCGTCGTTCGTCTCGAACCGGCCCTTGCCGAGCTTGTCGGACAGGTCCTGCAACCGCACCTCGATCGCACCCACCTGCGCGTTGAGGATCTCGTAGGAGGTGTTCGCCTGGAACGCGGTCAGCTTGATCTGGTCGATCCGCTCCTTGGTCCGGCCGAATCGTTCCTGGAGGCGGGCGAGCTTCTCGGCCTGGCGGGCCTGTGCGGACTCGGTCTTCGCGACCCGCTTGACCAGCTCGTCGTACCCGCCGACCTTCCGCAGACGGCGGCGCAGGCGCGTGCGCACGCCTGCCAGGACGCGGGTCATGCCACGCACCTGACCTCTCCACGGTCGACCAGGCCCTGGAGGTAGGCACCTTCGCGGTCCAGCTTGTGGGTCGAGTGCACCGGTGAGGGACGCGTGCCCCCCTGGTGGTAGCTCCAGCTCCGCTGATCCGGGTCGTCGAGGAACGAGTACCCGGCGAGGACGATGTCGGCGTCCGGAAACAACCGGTGGGCGAGGTACGCCGCCTGCGTGCCCGTCGTGGGCGCGAGACCCTGCCCGGCGTCGCTCGGCCGCAGCAGGTACTTGAGCGGCAGGCCCAGCGCGCGGTTGGGGAGCGGCCACGCGCCGAGGTCCGCCGGCCAGGTCGTCGGCCAGCCCGGCGGCTCGGGCACCGTGAGGTGGAAGACGTCAACCACGAAGTAGGCGCGGTTGCGATAGTCCGCCAGGAACCCGGGCGTGGGCCGCGTCGTCCTGGCGGCGACGACCACGTGGGTGCGAGAGCCGACGCAGGGTGGCTCGCCGGGCCGGTCGAGGGCGAGGGAGTTGCACCGGATGACCACGTCGGCGGAGTCGATGAGGTCGCGTCGTTCCGCGCTGGGCTCGAGCGGGGCGTTGGCGATGACCACAACCCGCCGGACGGTGCTCGACGCAGCGTACGAGAGCACGTGGTCGCGCATCCGCGCGACGAGCTCCAGGTCGATGTCGCGCAGCGTGCTTCTCACGGAGCCCGTGTCCACGCGGGCGAGGATAGCCATCCGCGTACGTTGCGCGGGCCCAATCGGGTCCGCACCCCAGCGGAGGAGCGCTCCGGGTCACGTGGTCAATCTGCCGGCTGGTCCTTGGTGAGGTGCACCAGCCAGTCGGAGTCGGTGCGGATCAGCGCGTAGCGGCGCGCTCCGGACCGGCCGTGCAGGACGAAGACGATCCGCCGGTCGTTGCGGTCCTCCTCGACCCAGGTGCCGGTGTCGGCGATGAACTTCGTCTCGTCGGTGTAGTCGACGTGGTCGAGGTCGTGGTCGTCGACCTGGACCGCCAGGCGGTTGTCGCCAGGGTTGTCCGGCAGGCCACGCGGGACGGCCCAGGACCGCAGGACCCCGTCCTCTTCGAGCCGGAGGTCGAAGTGTGGCCGAGGCTTGCGGTGGTCGTGCAGGACGAACCGGCGGGGCGTGTCGCTCACCGGTCCATCCTGTCCCGTTCTGCGCTGCCTACGCCGTCGGATCGTCGTCGGCGAGCAGCCGGTAGAGGGCCTTGCGGGCCTCCGCCAGCGTGGTGACCGCCGCGGCCACCTGGGTCCGGCTGCCGACCTGCGCCACCTGGTGGGCCGCGCCCATCAGGGCACCGATCTCGGCTCGCAGGTCGCGCGACTCACGGGTGACCCCGCCGCCGACGTCGTCCCACGGGGCGCCGAGCTCGGCGCGGTGCGCCTCGACGTACGCCGTGCCCTCCTCGGTGAGGCTCGCGGTGTTGCGTCCCTCGACGCGGCTCAGGGTGACCAGGCCCTCGTCCTCGAGCTGGCTGAGCGCCGGGTAGACCGAGCCGGGGCTCGGGTTCCATACGCCGCCGCTGCGCTCGGTGATCTGCTGGATCAGCTGGTAGCCGTGCATGGGCGCCTCGGCCAGCAGCAGCAGGACCGCGGCGCGCACGTCGCCGCGCCCGCCTCGTCCGCCGCGCCGTCCGCCGCCTCGGCGGCCGCCGTGCCCGAAGCCGCCGTGGCCGAAGCCGTGGCCGCCGGGTCCGCCCGGACCGTCCGTGCTGCTACGCCCGCGGCCGCGCCGCGGACCTCGGCCGGTCGGGCCGGCCGCTCCGACGTTCTCCTCCGCCATCAGCCAGGCGGCGTGGGAGCGGTGCGGGCCATCGTGTCGAGGCCGGCGCCGCCTCTCGTCTGGTCCGGCCTCGACCGGACGCTCTCGTGTGTCGTTCATGGGGTGTTCCTCTCGATATACGTCGCCGACTGTCCGGCGATGCATTGACGATATATCGGCGACACATCGATGTCAAGCCCAGGTCGACGTCGATGAAATGCCTAGCTATCTGGTGAGAAGTGTTGACAAAGCATGCTGATGAGCACACGATCACACCGTTCCCACCACAAATCGACCACAATGCATCACCTGGCGCTGCGGCCCAGGCGGGAAGGTCGCACCGATGTCACTTCGCGCTCTCCGTCCCGCAGAACACCCGGCCGGCAGCTCCGCCGGCCGCTGCCGAGCCCGCATCGGGTGGGTCGCCGCCCTTGCGCTCGTCCTGGCCGGCGCGGTCGGGCCGCCATGGTCGACAGCGTCGTCAGCGGCGACGGTCGCGGCGCCGTCCGCCACGGGAGTGGGGACCGTCGCCACCTCACCGGCCGCGTCCTCGGTGCCGGCCGTCGATCCCACCGGTGCCGTCGTCGGCACCCCGCACACCGTGACCTTCGACCAGCACTCGCTGAAGATCGACGGGCAGCGCACCTTCATCTGGTCCGGGGAGTTCCACTACTGGCGGCTGCCGAGCCCCGACCTGTGGCGCGACGTGCTGCAGAAGATGAAGGCCAACGGCTATGACGCGACATCGATCTACTTCGACTGGGCCTACCACTCGCCCAAGCCGGGCGTCTACGACTTCAGCGGCGTCCGGGACATGGACAAGCTCCTGGACATCGCCGACCAGGCCGGCATCTACGTGATCGCCCGGCCCGGCCCGTACATCAACGCCGAGGTGGACAGCGGCGGCTACCCGGGCTGGCTCCAGGAGACGGCCGGCGGGGCGCGCTCCAACAACGCGACGTACCTGACCTACACGGACGAGTACCAGTCGCAGATCGACGCGATCATCGCCCGCCACCAGCTGACCAACGGCACCGGCTCGGTGATCCTCTACCAGATCGAGATCGTGTACGCGGGCTCCAACACCGCGTACATGCAGCACCTCTCCAACAAAGCGCGCGCCGACGGCATCACCGTCCCGATCTTCCACAACGACAAGGGCCGCACCGGCGCCTGGGTGCCCGGCACGTTCACCGGCGACGACGGCCTGCCGGGCCC
>DASYEF010000164.1:0-9597 GCA_036499185.1 Actinomycetes bacterium
TCGGGGCGGTACGCCGACCTGTCGGGCTCGCACGTCGACTTCGCGCCGGACGGGCGGACCGCCCAGGTCGACGTACCGATGACTGGTGACTTCAACACCGACCGGGCGAAGTCGTCGCTGACCCTGCTGCGCGACGACCTCGCCCCCGCGCTGCAGCACCGGCTGCCCGGGACCGAGGTCGCCGTCACCGGTGACACCGCGTCGTCGGTGGACTTCACCGCCACGCTGCAGTCACACCTGCCGCTCGTGTTCGGCTTCGTCCTCGCCGTGACGTTCCTCGTGCTGGTGCTGTCGTTCCGGTCGGTGACCATCGCCGCGACCGCGGTCGGGCTCAACCTGCTGTCGGTCGGCGCGGCCTACGGCTTGCTCGTGCTGGTCTTCCAGCACGGGTTCCTCAACGGGCTGCTCGGCGTCCAGCAGAGCGGGTTCGTCGTGGACTGGCTGCCGCTGTTCCTGTTCGTCATCCTGTTCGGCCTGTCGATGGACTACCACGTCTTCGTGGTCAGCCGGATCCGCGAGGCGCACCGGCGCGGTGAGCCCACGAGGGTCGCGGTCGCCAGCGGGGTCACGTCCTCGGCGGGTGTGGTGACGAGCGCGGCAGCGGTGATGATCGGGGTGTTCAGCATCTTCGCAACGCTCTCGCTGCTGGAGTTCAAGCAGCTCGGCGTGGGGCTCGCCGCCGCTGTACTCGTCGACGCGACGGTGGTGCGGGCCGTGCTGCTCCCCGCGGCGATGTCCCTGCTGGGCCGGCGCAACTGGTGGCTCCCGCCGTGGCTGGACCGCCGCCTCCCCGCCGCCCACTGAGCAATTCCGCACCTTGTCAGCCGCTGGACGACCCCTGGGTCGTCCAGCGGCTGACAAGTCTCGTGAACAGGGTGCGAGCTCAGCTGGCTTATCCACAGATTCAGGCCGTGGGCGTTGTGCCGGGGTGCGCCGGAGGGAGAGTTCTGTGTCATGTCTGGGCGTGCCACGGTGTTCGACGACGTTGCCGGACTGCGCACCTTCTGGCAGGAGCAGGAAGCCGTGTGCAGCCGCGACCAGCTGCGAGGCCTCGGCATCGACTCGGACGCCGTGGACCATCAAACGGTGGCCCGCCGTTGGTCGTCGATCGGCCCCCAAGTTGTCGTCCTCCACCGAGGCCCTCTGACCGAGCGGGCCCGTCGGGTCGCTGCCCTTCTGCACTGTGGGAGCGATTCGGCCTTGGCGAGCTGGACGGCGCTTGAGGAACAGGGTTTGGCCGGTTGGTCGCGACCAGCCGTTCACGTCATCGTCCGGCGAGGGTGTGCGCCACCGGAGGTGCCGACCGACCTCGGATCGGTGGTCGTCCACGAGTCGCGTCGCCATGTGCCCGAGCACGTTGCCGTTCGGAGTGGGCTGGCCGTACACAGCCCCGAGCGCGCCGCGATCGACGCCGGCGCCTGGACGACGAGCGATCGCACCGCCTGCGGGGTCCTCGCGGCGGTCGTGCAGCAGGGGCTCACGACCCCCACCCGGCTCCTGGAGACGCTCGACCAGGTGGGGAAGGTCAAACGGCTTCGACTGATGAGGGCCACGGCGGCTGATCTAGCAGGAGGCGCACAGGCACTGAGCGAGATCGACTTCACTCGCTTCTGCCGGCGTCGTGGTCTCCCGGAGCCGATCCGCCAGCAGATTCGGGTGGACTCTCGTGGGCGGCGACGCTTTCTCGACGCATGGTGGCGCCTTCCGAACGGCCGCCGGCTCTGGGTCGAGATCGACGGCATGGGTCACCTCGACGTCAGCCGGTGGTACGACGACCTCCTGCGGGCTGCTGAGATCCAGGCGGCTCCCGACGGCGGCGACGCGCCGGTCCGGTTGCCCGCCTCGGCCTGCCGGGTCGATCCCGATCGGGTCGAGGCGATCCTCCGGTCCCTCCTCGGACTTGTCAGCCGCTCAACGACCTCTGGGTCGTTCAGCGGCTGACACGTGCAGATCGCGGTGTCGGTGCAGCGTGCCAGGATCTGCCGGCATGACGCCGGTCCGCCTGAGCCTGGCCCGGGCCCGGCGGGTCGCGATCGCCGCGCAGGGCCTGGCCGCGCCGCGTCCGGCGACTGTGGGGCTACGCCAGATCACCGGCACTGTCGACCGGATCGGGCTGCTGCAGATCGACAGCGTCAACGTGCTCAGCCGCGCCCACTACCTGCCCTTGTTCTCCCGCCTCGGCGCCTACGACCGCACCCTGCTCGACCGCGCGACCGGCCGCGCGCCCCGCAAGCTGGTCGAGTACTGGGCGCACGAGGCGAGCCTGGTCCCTCCGGAGACATTGCGCCTGCTGCGTTGGCGGATGCGCCGCAGCGAGGAGGCGTGGGGCGGGATCCGCTCCATCGCCGCCCAGCGACCCGACCTGGTGCAGGCGGTGCGCGACGAGCTCAAGGACCGCACCGTGCCCATGACGGCCGGCCAGGTCGAGGCCGCCCTGGAGCACGACGTGCCGCGCGCGAAGGTCGACTGGGGCTGGAACTGGTCCGAGGTCAAGCGCGCGCTCGAGTTTCTCTTCTACGCCGGGGAGATCAGCTCCGCCGGCCGCACGACCTCCTTCGAGCGCCGGTACGCCGTCCCCGAGCGCGTCCTGCCACGCGCGGTCCTCCACGCGCCGCCGGTCAGTGACCAAGACGCCTTCCTCGAGCTGACCAGGATCGCGGCGCGCGCGCACGGTCTGGCGACCGAGCCGTGCCTGCGCGACTACTTCCGCCTGCGCCCGCAGGACTCGCAGGCCGCGGTGGCCAGCCTCGTCGAGGCCGGCGAGCTCGTGCCCGTGCAGGTCGAGGGCTGGTCGCGACCGGCGTACCTCCACCACGAGGCACGCGTCCCGCGCCGGGTCGACGCGCGGGCACTGCTCGTGCCGTTCGACCCGCTGGTGTGGTTCCGGTGGCGCGCCGAGCACCTCTTCGACTTCCACTACCGCATCGAGATCTACGTCCCGGCCGAGAAACGGGTGCACGGCTACTACGTGCTGCCCTTCCTGCTCGGCGACCGGCTCGTGGCGCGCGTCGACCTGAAGGCCGATCGGCAGACCGGCGTGCTGCTCGTCCGCTCGGCGTACGCCGAGGACCACGCGCCGCCCGAGACCGCGCCCGAGCTCGCGGCCGAGCTGGGTGAGATGGCCGGCTGGCTCGGGCTCGACGGTGTGCACGTGGACCGGCGCGGCGACCTGGCCGGCGCCCTCGCGCGCGAGGTCCGCCGGGGCTGAGTCACCGGCTGCGCTGAGTCATCAACGGCCCGGTGCCTCGACCGTGGCGAGCCAGTGCTCACCGAACGCGGGACCGTCGACGCCGGTGACCAGGTCCACGTCCCGGCCGCCAGTTGTCACGTCCTCGAGTCGCCCCCAGGGGTCGTCCGGGTCGGTACGCAGCCGGCGTCGCTCGACCGTCACCCCGTCCCAGCCGGCGGCGACCGCCGCAGCCAGCGGGTCGTGGTGGAAGTTGGCCAGGTCATCGGGGAGCCCGTCGTGCGTCGTGGCGAGACCGGCCTTGTCCTCGTCGTCCCGATACGACGCGGCCTGCCGGGCCATCAGCTCGCCGAGTGGGCCGATCGCCCGCAGCCGGGGCAGGACACGGCCACGGAGGTGGGCCTGCGCGGTCGCCGCGAGGGGTACGACGGTGAGCCGGCCGGCCGCCCGGCGTACCGCGACGGCGGCTGGGACGTCGCAGACGACGTTCCAGTCGTCTGCTGCCGACCACTGCGGCAGGCCGGCCGCCGGAGGTGCCAGGAAGCCGCCCATCAGCACCACGTGCGTGCCGGCCAGCAGCCCGGAGCGGGCGCGTTCGGCGGCTGCCAGCGTCGTGGCGGGGCCGATGCCGAGCACCACCGCGCCTGCGGCCACCGACCGCGCCAGCAGGTCGACGGCAGCCTCCAGTGGACCGGGCCGCGGCCGCACTGCCGTCGGCCAGTAGTGCCGGTCGCCCGGCGGTGGCCCGCCGGACGGACGTCCGGTGGCCGACGAGACCTCCGCCCCAGCAGCGACGCGCACGTCGTGGCGCCCGGCCATCCGCAGCACCTCGACGGCGTACCCCGCGCGCAGGCCGCCCGGGTCGTCGACCGTCGTGACGCCGGTCAGCTCGACGTCCGGCCGGGCCAGGAGATAGCACAGCGCCGCGACGTCGTCCGGGTCCCCGGCGATGTCGGTGTCGACGTGGATCCGCACGAGGTTGCTCAGCCGTCGGTGCTCAGCCGCACGTGCTGGTGCTCGTCGACGAAGCCATCGGCGAGCAGGCACGAGCCTCGCTGGACCGACTCGAGCTCGAAGCCGGCCTTCTCGGCGACCCGGCAGGACGCCGTGTTCTTGACCGCGTGCTGCAGCTGCACCCGGTGCAGTCCGAGGGCGTCGAACGCGTAGCCGGCGGCCAGCCGCAACGCGGCCGGGGCGATCCCGCGGCCACGGTGCTCGGGCAGCACCCAGTACGCGGCGCTCGCGTGCCAGTCGACGGTGTTGATGCTGCGCACCACCACGGCGCCGGCAACGAGGCCGCCGCTCTCCACGGCCCAGGCCGCCGACTGTCCGTCCCGGGCGCGGCGCCGGAAGTGGTCGAACATCCGCAGCGCGTGGGCGGCAGTGAAGGGTTGCGGCGCGTTGGACCACCGCGCGGCCAACGGGTCGGCCATCCCGCGCGCGAACGTCTCGGCGTCGGCGGTCTCCCACGGCCGCAGCCGGACGCCGGCGCCGCCCTCGAGGTCCGGCACCTCCAGGGGCCGCGGCACGGCCTCCGCGGGGCCGGGCGGGTCGGTCGCGAGCCGGGCGTGACGGTGCGCGTCGTGGAGGACTCCGTCGCCGTGGTCCATCGAGGCACGGTCGGTCCCCTCGTAGGCGAACCCGGCACGCGTGGCGACCGCGCAGGACGCGATGTTGCCGGTGGCGTGCACCAGCTCGATCCGGGTCAGCCCGAGCTGCTCGAACCCGTATCGGGTCGCGGTCTGCGCGGCGGCGACCGCCAGGCCGCGACGGCGGTACGCCGGGTGCACGCCGTAGCCGAGCTCGGCGCCGGGCGGCCGGTCGTCGAGCCGGTGCAGACCGGTACGGCCGATGAGCCGGCCGGTGCCTGGCTCCCGGACCGCCCAGTCGACCCGGTCGGGCCCGGCGCGGCCGGCCAGCCAGGCTCGTGCCCCCTCGACGTCGTAGACGTGTCGCAGCGAGGCCGACCAGGCTCGGCTCGCGGGATCGTCCGCGAGCTCGACGATGGCCGTCACGTCCTCCTGCCGCCATGGGGTGAGCAGCACACCGTCCCCGTGCAGATCCGGCGATACCGCGGGCAGCGTGAGGGACATCAGGTGAGCTCTCCCACCAGGAGGCCGGCGACCCAGGCATCTCGTCGCTCGCCCCGGTGCAGGATCCCCTTGCGGGCCGTGCCTTCCATGGTGAAGCCCAGCTTCTCTGCGACCCTCCGGGAGGCGTCGTTCCCGACGATCGCCAGCCACTCGACCCGCTCGAGGTGCAGCACGTCGAACCCGAACCGGATCACCAGCCGGGCGGCCGAGGTCATCACGCCCTGCCCGCGGGCCCACGGCGCGGTCCAGAAGCCGATCTCGCGCATCGTCACGTCCCGGGCGTGCAGCCCGACCATGCCCAGCAGGTCGCCGCCCTCGGGCGCGGTGACTGCCCAGGTCATCTCTCCGTCGTCGGCCTGCCACCGCTCCGGCCGTTGGCGGACGAACTCCCGGGCGTGCTCCTCGGTGTAGGGGAGCGGCACGGGGACGAAGGCGGCCAGGGTGGGGTCCTGGCAGGCGCGCGTGATCTGCGCCACATCGCGCTCCTCGGGCAGGCGGAGCAGAAGTCGCCCGTCTGTCAGCGGCATCGGTCCCGGGAAGGTCATCGCCCCATCCAACCGGGCACCACCCCGCCGGTCGAGGCGTTACCAGCGGTGACCAGCCCGCCGGGACCGGCCCGGAGCGTCTCCTGCGCCTACGATGTGCAGCAGTCCAATGGACGGATAGACAGCTGGACGCAAGCCAGCCGACGGACCACCGACGTACGAGGAGTTCCAGGGTGCCCGCAGTCTTCGACAGGATGATGCGCGCCGGCGAGGGCAAGATCCTCCGCAAGCTCAAGGCGATCTCGGTTCAGGTCAACGCGATCGAGGACGACTTCGTCGCGATGTCCGACGCCGAGCTGCGCGGCATGACCGACGAGTTCCGCGCCCGGCTCGACGACGGCCAGTCCCTGGACGACCTCCTCCCGGAGGCGTTCGCGACGGTCCGCGAGGCGGCCAGGCGCACGCTCGGCCAGCGGCACTTCGACGTGCAGATCATGGGGGGCGCCGCGCTGCACCTCGGCAACATCGCCGAGATGAAGACCGGCGAGGGCAAGACGCTGGTGGCCACCCTCCCGGCGTACCTCAATGCGCTCGAGCGCAAGGGGGTCCATGTCGTCACCGTCAACGACTACCTGGCTGAGTACCAGTCCGAGCTGATGGGCCGCGTGCACCGCTTCCTCGGCCTCGAGGTCGGCGTGATCCTCGCATCGATGAAGCCCGACGAGCGTCGCCGGCAGTACGACGCGGACATCACCTACGGCACCAACAACGAGTTCGGCTTCGACTACCTGCGAGACAACATGGCCTGGTCGCAGGAGGAGCTCGTCCAGCAGCGCGGCCACAACTTCGGCATCGTCGACGAGGTGGACTCGATCCTCATCGACGAGGCGCGCACACCGCTCATCATCAGCGGCCCTGCCGACCAGCCCACCAAGTGGTACGCCGACTTCGCCGCCATCGTGAACCGGCTCGGCCGCGACGTCGACTACGAGGTCGACGAGAAGAAGCGCACCGTCGGGATCCTCGAGCGCGGGGTTGAGCGGGTGGAGGACTTCCTCGGCATCGAGAACCTCTACGAGTCGGCGAACACACCGCTGGTCGGCTACCTGAACAACGCCATCAAGGCCAAGGAGCTGTTCAAGGTCGACAAGGACTACGTCGTCATGAGCGGCGAGGTGCTCATCGTCGACGAGCACACCGGCCGCATCCTGGCCGGCCGCCGCTACAACGAGGGCATGCACCAGGCCATCGAGGCCAAGGAAGGTGTGGAGGTCAAGCAGGAGAACCAGACCCTGGCGACCATCACCCTGCAGAACTTCTTCCGGCTCTACGACAAGCTCTCCGGGATGACCGGCACGGCGATGACCGAGGCCGCCGAGTTCTCCCAGATCTACAAGCTCGGGGTGGTGCCGATCCCCACCAACATGCCGATGGTCCGGGCAGACCAGGCCGACCTCGTCTACAAGACCGAAGAAGCGAAGTTCAAGGCGGTCGTCGACGACATCGTCGAGCGGCACTCGAAGGGCCAGCCGATCCTCGTCGGCACCGTGAGCGTGGAGAAGTCCGAGTTGCTCTCCGGGCTGCTCAAGAAGCGCGGCGTGAAGCATGAGGTCCTCAACGCCAAGCAGCACGAGCGGGAGGCGTTGATCGTCGCGGAGGCGGGCCGGCGCGGCGCGGTCACGGTCGCCACCAACATGGCCGGTCGAGGCACCGACATCATGCTCGGCGGCAACGTCGAGTTCCGCGCCGACCACAACTTGCGGGCTCGCGGGCTCGACCCCGTGGAGGCTCCCGAGGACTACGAGAAGGCGTGGCCCGAGGAGATCGAGTCGGTCAAGAGGGCGGTGGCCGAGGAGCACGACGACGTCACCGAGGCCGGCGGCCTCTACGTGCTCGGCACCGAGCGCCACGAGTCCCGCCGCATCGACAACCAGCTGCGCGGCCGGTCCGGGCGCCAGGGCGACCCGGGGGAGTCCCGCTTCTACCTCTCGCTCGGTGACGACCTGATGCGGCTGTTCAACTCGGCGATGGTCGAGAACTTCCTCACCCGCTTCAACATCCCGGACGAGGTGCCCATCGAGTCGAAGATGGTGACCAACGCGATCCGGTCGGCGCAGACCCAGGTCGAGTCCCAGAACTTCGAGATCCGCAAGAACGTCCTCAAGTACGACGAGGTCCTCAACCGGCAGCGCACGGTCATCTACGACGAGCGGCGCAAGGTGCTCCAGGGAGCGGACCTGCACGAGCAGATCCGCCACATGGTCGACGACGTGGTCGAGGGGTACGTGACGGCGGCGACCGCGGAGGGCTTCGCGGAGGAGTGGGACCTCGAGCAGCTGTGGGCCGCGCTCAAAACGCTCTACCCGGTGTCGGTGACCGTCCACGAGCTCGAGGAGGCCTCCGGCGGGGACCGGGCCGGGCTCACCGCCGAGTTCCTGATCGAGGAGCTGCAGGCCGACGCGCAGTCGGCGTACGACGCCCGCGAGGAAGCCCTCGGCGAGGAGACCATGCGCGAGCTCGAGCGCCGGGTCGTCCTGTCGGTCCTGGACCGCAAGTGGCGCGAGCACCTCTACGAGATGGACTACCTGCAGGAGGGCATCGGCCTGCGCGCGATGGCCCAGCGCGACCCGCTGGTCGAGTACCAGCGCGAGGGCTTCAACATGTTCGCCGCGATGATGGACGGCATCAAGGAGGAGTCGGTCGGGTACGTCTTCAACGTCGAGGTGCAGGTCGAGGACACTCCGCCGTCCGGCGACGCCGACGGCGAGCCCCCGGCGCACGAGATGGTCGCCAAGGGGCTCGCCGCCCCGAGTCGTCCTCTGCACTTGCAGTACACCGCACCGACCGTGGACGGCGACCCGAACGCGGCGCCGAAGACCGTGCGCAACGAGGCCGTCAACGGCTCGACGGCCGACTTCGGCGACGTCCCGCGCAATGCTCCGTGCCCGTGCGGTTCCGGCAAGAAGTTCAAGCGGTGCCACGGGGACCCGCGGGCTCGGGTGAGCTGACCCCGGGTGTCGACTGTCGCACCGTTGTGCGCGAGGGTCAGGTCAAGAGCGGCTTTGGACGGGGGAGGGGTGCGGTCGGCACGGCCCGGACCGTCGGTGGTGGTGGCTGCCGGACCTAAGAACACACAGTCCCCTTGGTCGCGGGGTCGTGCTGAGCATGCGGCCGCGGCCAGCGAGGCGAGACTGTGTGTTGGTGTGTCCGTGACCGACAGCTCCGCGACACCAGTTGTGTCGCCGAGCGGTCGCCCCACGGTCGCCGACGGCAGGGACTGCGCCACCCTCCCGCCTCCAAAGCCGCTCTTGATCTGACCTCACCGACGACGGCGGGACAGCGGCCACGTGGGCCACCCCGCCATGATGGGCACCGACCACCACGGGAGGTGCGATGAATCCGAAGCAGCTGCGGACGTACTGCCTGGCCAAGGCGGGCGCCTGGCCCGACGAGCCGTGGGAGGGCGACACCGTGGCGAAGGTGGGCGCCAAGATCTTCGCGTTCCTGGGGACGGAGACCGTCGGTCTCAAGTGCGGCGCGAGCCGTGAGGAGGCCGACGAGTGGGTGGCCCGCTTCCCGGACGACGCCTCGGTGATGCCGTACATCGGGAGGTCGGGGTGGAACTCGCTGCGCATCTCGGGGGCGATCCCGGACGAGGACCTGCGCGAGGCGATCGACGCGTCCTACGACACCGTGGTGGCCAAGCTGCCGAAGAAGGACCGCCCTCCGGCGTCCTGACGTACTCCGAGCCGGGTCCTCAGCCGCCCTCGAGAGCGGTGCACTGCCAGCGTCCGTCGAGCCCCTCGAGCCGGATGGCGAGGGCGGTGCATCG
>DASYEF010000165.1:0-34463 GCA_036499185.1 Actinomycetes bacterium
ATCCTCGAGTCGATGGAGTTCCCGGCCCCCGTCATCTCGGTGGCCATCGAGCCGAAGTCGAAGGCCGACCAGGAGAAGCTCGGCGTCGCGATCCAGCGGCTCGCCGAGGAGGACCCGACCTTCCAGGTGCGCACCGACGAGGAGACCGGTCAGACGATCATCTCCGGGATGGGGGAGCTGCACCTCGAGGTGCTCGTCGACCGGATGAAGCGTGAGTTCCACGTCGAGGCCAACGTCGGCAAGCCGCAGGTGGCCTACCGCGAGACGATCCGCAAGAAGGTCGAGCGGCACGACTACACCCACAAGAAGCAGACGGGTGGCTCCGGCCAGTTCGCGAAGGTCCAGATCGCCATCGAGCCCACGGGCGCCGGAGACGGCGGCTACGAGTTCGAGAACAAGGTCACCGGTGGTCGGATCCCGCGGGAGTACATCCCGTCGGTCGACGCCGGTTGCCAGGAGGCCATGGAGTTCGGCGTCCTGGCGGGCTACCCGTTGGTCGACATCAAGGTGACGCTGCTCGACGGCGGCTACCACGAGGTCGACTCCTCCGAGCTCGCCTTCAAGATCGCCGGTTCGATGGCGTTCAAGGAGGCGGCCCGCAAGGCGGACCCGGTGCTCCTGGAGCCGATGATGGCCGTGGAGGTGACCACGCCCGAGGACTACATGGGCGAGGTCATCGGCGACCTGAACTCCCGTCGTGGTCAGATTCAGGCCATGGACGAGAGGGCAGGTGCACGGGTGGTCACAGCGCTCGTACCCCTGTCGGAGATGTTCGGCTATGTCGGCGACCTCCGGAGCAGGACCCAGGGCCGGGCGAGCTACAGCATGCAGTTCGACTCCTACGCCGAGGTCCCGCGCAACGTGGCGGAGGAGATCATCAAGAAGGCACGCGGCGAGTAGCCGTCCCAGCACCACCCGACCAGCGCCTGACCAGACAGACCAGAACACGTCGTACGGCGTAACACCCTCAAGTCCTAGGAGGACCCCAGTGGCGAAGGCGAAGTTCGAGCGGACTAAGCCGCACGTCAACATCGGCACCATCGGTCACATCGACCACGGCAAGACGACGCTGACCGCTGCCATCTCCCGCGTGCTGCACGACAAGTACCCGGCTGAGAATCCGGACACGCAGGCCTTCGACCAGATCGACAAGGCCCCGGAGGAGCGGCAGCGGGGCATCACGATCTCGATCGCGCACATCGAGTACCAGACCGAGGCGCGCCACTACGCCCACGTCGACTGCCCGGGTCACGCCGACTACATCAAGAACATGATCACCGGTGCGGCCCAGATGGACGGCGCGATCCTCGTGGTCGCGGCGACCGACGGCCCGATGCCCCAGACCAAGGAGCACGTGCTCCTGGCCCGCCAGGTCGGTGTCCCCTACATCGTGGTCGCGCTCAACAAGGCCGACATGGTCGACGACGAGGAGATCCTCGAGCTCGTCGAGCTGGAGGTCCGTGAGCTCCTCTCCGAGTACGAGTTCCCCGGCGATGACCTGCCGGTCGTGCGTGTCTCGGCGCTCAAGGCGCTCGAGGGCGACGCCGAGTGGGGCGAGAAGATCATGGAGCTCATGTCGGCGGTCGACGCGTCGATCCCGCAGCCCGAGCGTGAGGTCGACAAGCCGTTCCTCATGCCCGTCGAGGACGTCTTCACGATCACCGGCCGAGGCACGGTGGTGACCGGCCGGATCGAGCGCGGTGTGGTCAAGGTCAACGAGACCGTCGACATCGTCGGCATCCGTGAGGCCAAGCAGACGACCACGGTCACCGGCGTCGAGATGTTCCGCAAGCTGCTCGACGAGGGTCGCGCGGGCGAGAACGTCGGCCTGCTCCTCCGTGGCACCAAGCGCGAGGACGTCGAGCGCGGCCAGGTCATCATCAAGCCCGGGACGACCACCCCGCACACCGAGTTCGAGGCGAACGTCTACATCCTGTCCAAGGACGAGGGCGGCCGGCACACGCCGTTCTTCAACAACTACCGTCCGCAGTTCTACTTCCGGACGACCGACGTGACCGGCGTCGTGACCCTCCCCGAGGGCACCGAGATGGTCATGCCGGGCGACAACACCGAGATGAAGGTCGACCTCATCCAGCCGATCGCCATGGAGGAGGGCCTGCGCTTCGCCATCCGCGAGGGCGGCCGCACCGTGGGCGCCGGCCGGGTGACGAAGATCATCAAGTAGGTCCGCACCACCTGTCCCGAGGTCCCCGCGGGATCGCCAGCACATCGAGCGGTCTCGCGGGTTCTCGATTCGCCAGGGCCGCACCACCTGCGGCATACTGGCTCGCAGTTGCAAGATGCCTGGCGGGACGGCTGGGCACGGTTCCCCCGAGGGGGAGCTCTCCGGCCGTCCTCGCTGTGCGCGCCGGGACGCATGTCGGCCCGTCAGCGCGACACCGACCACCGACCGTTCGCGACCTCCCGGTTCGCCGGGACACCGCGACACGCCCGACCTCGGGGGTCGGAGAAGTAGCCCACGGACCACCGGGCAGCACGCCGGAGGGTCCGCCGCAGCGGTACGAACGAGAAGGAACGAAGCGAAGCCATGGCGGGACAGAAGATCCGCATCAGGCTCAAGGCCTACGACCACGAGGTCATCGACTCGTCGGCGCGCAAGATCGTCGACACGGTGACCCGGACGGGCGCAAAGGTCGCGGGGCCGGTGCCGCTGCCGACCGAGAAGAACGTCTACTGCGTGATCCGATCGCCGCACAAGTACAAGGACAGCCGCGAGCACTTCGAGATGCGCACCCACAAGCGGCTGATCGACATCATCGATCCCACGCCCAAGACGGTCGACTCGCTGATGCGACTCGATCTTCCGGCCGGGGTCGACATCGAGATCAAGCTCTGACGTACAGACTTCGAGGGACGCATCAGTCATGGGTAAGCAGATGAAGGGGTTGCTGGGCGAGAAGCTCGGCATGACCCAGGTGTTCGACGAGAACAACCGGATCGTGCCGGTCACCGTCCTCGCGGCGGGACCGTGTGTCGTGACCCAGGTCCGCTCGGTGGACGTCGACGGCTACGCCGCGGTGCAGATCGGCTACGGCGCGATCGACCCCCGCAAGGTGAACAAGCCCGAGACGGGGCACTTCGCCAAGGCGGGCGTCACGCCGCGACGCTTCTCCGTGGAGCTGCGCACCGACGACGCCACCGAGTACACGCTCGGCCAGGAGATCACGGCCGACGTGTTCGAGGCCGGGTCCCGGGTCGACGTCAGCGCGACCAGCAAGGGCAAGGGCTTCGCCGGAGTCATGAAGCGCCACGGCTTCCACGGCGTGGGCGCCTCGCACGGTGCCCACCGCAACCACCGCAAGCCGGGCTCGATCGGCGCGTGCGCTACGCCGGGCCGGGTCTTCAAGGGGATGCGGATGGCCGGCCGGTTCGGCGGCGTCCGCATCACGACCCAAGGCCTGACCGTGCATGCGGTCGACGCCGAGAAGGGGCTGCTGCTCCTCAAGGGCGCCGTCCCCGGCCCCAAGGGCGCACTCGTCCTGGTCCGCACCGCCGCCAAGGGCACCGCCGTCGCGAAGGGAGCCGACCAGTGAGCACCACCGCAACAGAGCCCACCGATCGCACCGAGCCGCGCGACCTCGAGGTCGACGTCCGGACCGCCGCCGGCACGACCGACGGCACCGTGACGCTGCCCGCGTCGGTGTTCGACGTGCAGGTCAACGTCCCTCTCATCCACCAGGTCGTCGTCGCCCAGCTCGCCGCAGCCCGCCAGGGCACGCACTCCACGAAGAGTCGTGGCGAGGTCCGCGGTGGCGGGGCAAAGCCCTACCGCCAGAAGGGCACCGGTCGGGCCCGCCAGGGCTCGACCCGCGCGCCGCAGTTCGCAGGCGGTGGTGTCGTGCACGGCCCGACCCCCCGGTCCTACGCCCAGCGCACGCCCAAGAAGATGAAGGCCGCCGCCCTGCGCGGTGCCCTGTCCGACCGGGCGCGCAACGGCCGCATCCACGTCGTGTCCGGCGTTCTCGAGGGCGACGCCCCGAGCACCCGCGAGGCCGTCGCGATGCTCGCCGGGCTTTCCGAGCGCAAGCACGTGCTCGTGGTCGCCCAGCGCAGCGACGAGCTGACCTGGAAGAGCCTGCGCAACGCGGTCCGGGTGCACCTGCTGCGTCCGGACCAGCTCAACACCTACGACGTGCTCGTCTCGGACGACGTCGTGTTCACCCGCAGCGCTCTCGACGAGTTCCTGGCCGGCCCGGTCAAGGGCCGCACGGCGAAGGCCGCGGCCGCTGAGAGCGAGGTGGAGGCCTGATGTCTTCCGTCCACAAGGACCATCGCGACGTCCTGCTGGCGCCGGTCGTCTCCGAGAAGAGCTACGGGCTCCTCGACGAGAACAAGTACACGTTCCTCGTGCACCCGGATGCGAACAAGACCGAGATCAAGATCGCGGTCGAGCAGGTGTTCGGCGTCAAGGTGAACAGCGTCAACACGCTCAACCGCGAGGGCAAGCGCAAGCGCACCCGCACCGGCTTCGGCCGGCGCAAGGCGACCAAGCGCGCCATCGTCTCGGTCGCCGAGGGCGACCGCATCGACATCTTCGGGGGGCCGGTCTCCTAATGGGCATCCGCAAGTACAAGCCGACGACCCCCGCCCGCCGTGGCTCCAGCGTCGCCGACTTCGTCGAGGTGACGCGCTCCGAGCCGGAGAAGTCGCTGGTCCGCCCCTTGCACAGCAAGGGCGGCCGCAACAACGCCGGCCGGATCACCACCCGCCACCAGGGTGGCGGGCACAAGCGCGCCTACCGGGTGATCGACTTCCGTCGCCACGACAAGGACGGCGTGCCGGCCAAGGTTGCGCACATCGAGTACGACCCCAACCGAACCGCGCGCATCGCGCTGCTGCACTACGCCGACGGCGAGAAGCGCTACATCATCGCGCCGAACCGGCTCAAGCAGGGTGACCGGATCGAGAACGGCCCGTCGGCCGACATCAAGCCGGGCAACAGCTTGCCGCTGCGCAACATCCCCGTCGGCACGGTCATCCATGCGATCGAGCTGCGCCCCGGTGGGGGAGCGAAGATCGCCCGCTCGGCCGGTGCCAGCGTCCAGCTGGTCGCCAAGGACGGTCCCTACGCCCAGCTGCGGATGCCCTCGGGCGAGATCCGCAACGTGGACGTGCGGTGCCGGGCCACGGTCGGCGAGGTGGGCAACGCCGAGCAGTCGAACATCAACTGGGGCAAGGCCGGCCGGATGCGGTGGAAGGGCAAGCGCCCGACCGTCCGCGGTGTCGCCATGAACCCGGTCGACCACCCGCACGGCGGTGGCGAAGGAAAGACGTCCGGTGGCCGCCACCCGGTCAACCCGAACGGCAAGCCTGAAGGCCGCACCCGCCGGGCCAACAAGTCCAGCGACGCGATGATCGTCCGCCGCCGCAAGACCGGCAAGAAGCGCTGATCGGAGTACTGGAAACATGCCGCGCTCCCTGAAAAAGGGCCCCTTCGTGGACGACCACCTGATGAAGAAGGTGGACGTCCAGAACGACAAGGGCACCAAGAACGTCATCAAGACGTGGTCCCGCCGGTCCATGATCGTGCCGGCGATGCTCGGCCACACGATCGCCGTCCACGACGGCCGCAAGCACGTCCCGGTGTTCGTCACCGAGGCGATGGTGGGTCACAAGCTCGGCGAGTTCGCGCCGACGCGAACCTTCCGCGGTCACGTGAAGGACGACCGGAGGGCTCGCCGTGGCTGACAACGCACCCGATGCCATCGAGATCCCGACGGCGCGCGCTCAGGCCCGCTACGTCCGGATCACGCCGATGAAGGCTCGCCGGGTCATCGACCTGGTGCGCGGGATGCCCGCCGAGCAGGCCCTCGCCGTCCTGCGGTTCGCGCCGCAGGCCGCCAGCGAGACGGTCTACAAGGTGGTCGCCAGCGCGGTCGCGAACGCCCGGCACACGGCCGAGCAGGAGAGCCGTCGCCTCGACGTCGAGGACCTGGTGGTCAGCGAGGCCTACGTCGACGAGGGCCCGACCCTGAAGAGGTTCCGCCCCCGGGCGCAGGGTCGTGCCTTCCGAGTCCGCAAGCGCACCAGCCACATCACGGTCGTCGTCGCGGCGCGTCCTGAGGACGCGCGCACCACCGCGACCCGTTCGAAGAGGAGGGCCCGATAGTGGGCCAGAAAGTCAATCCAAACGGCTTCCGTCTCGGGATCTCCACCGATCACAAGAGCCGGTGGTTCGCCGACGACACGACGCCGGGTCAGCGCTACAGCGACTACGTCAAGGAAGACGTCGCGATCCGGCGCCTCATGGCCAAGGGCATGGAGCGAGCCGGCATCAGCCGCGTCGAGATCGAGCGCACCCGCGACCGCGTCCGCGTCGACATCCACACCGCACGGCCGGGGATCGTCATCGGTCGTCGCGGTGCCGAGGCCGACCGGATCCGTGGCGACCTGGAGAAGCTCACCAACAAGCAGGTGCAGCTCAACATCCTCGAGGTGAAGAACCCCGAGGTGGACGCTCAGCTCGTGGCGCAGGGCGTCGCGGAGCAGCTGTCCAGCCGCGTGTCGTTCCGGCGGGCCATGCGCAAGTCGATGCAGACCACCATGAAGGCCGGCGCCAAGGGCATCCGGGTCCAGTGCTCGGGTCGCCTCGGCGGCGCCGAGATGTCCCGGTCGGAGTTCTACCGCGAGGGCCGGGTCCCGCTGCACACCCTGCGGGCGAACATCGACTACGGGTTCTACGAGGCCCGCACGACGTTCGGCCGGATCGGTGTGAAGGTCTGGATCTACAAGGGCGACGCCGCCGGCACCAAGGGCGAGCGGGACGCGGCGCAGGCTGCGGCCCGGATGGCGCAGCGGCAGCGGCCGGTCCGTGCGGCCGCGCCCGGCCGCCCGCCGCGGCGCGAGGACGGCCCCGCAGGTGTCAACGGGGACGAGTCCGCGACTGCGCCGGACGCCCCCGTGACCACCGCACCGGTGGCGACCGAGACGGCGCCGACGACCGGATCGGAGGCCTGACCATGCTCATCCCACGCAGGGTCAAGCACCGTAAGCAGCATCACCCCGGGCGCACCGGCGCCGCCAAGGGTGGCACCAAGGTGACGTTCGGCGACTACGGCATCCAGGCCGTCGAGCCGGCGTACGTGACGAACCGGCAGATCGAGTCGGCCCGTATCGCGATGACCCGCCACATCAAGCGTGGCGGCAAGGTCTGGATCAACATCTACCCGGACCGCCCGTTGACCAAGAAGCCGGCCGAGACCCGGATGGGCTCGGGTAAGGGCTCGCCCGAGTGGTGGATCGCGAACGTCAAGCCAGGTCGGGTCATGTTCGAGCTGTCCGGCGTGCCGGAGCCGATCGCCAAGGAAGCCATGCGCCGGGCGATGCACAAGCTCCCGATGAAGTGCCGGTTCGTCCGGCGCGAGGAGGTCTGATGAGCAGCACAGCCAACAAGCTCGCGGCCCCGATGCGCTCGCTGGAGGACGACGAGCTGGTCACCAAGCTGCGGGAAGCCAAGGAGGAGCTGTTCAACCTCCGCTTCCAGGCGGCGACGGGACAGCTGGAGAGCCATGGCCGGCTGAACGCCGTCCGCAAGGACATCGCCCGGATCTACACGATCATGCGCGAGCGCGAGCTGGGCATCAGCGCCGTCGAGACCGACGCCGAGGCACCGGCATGACCGAGAAGGCAGCAGAGATGAGCACCGAGACCACTACCGCGAGCATCAACCCGCGGGGCTTCCGCAAGCCCCGTGAGGGTCTGGTCGTCAGCGACAAGATGGACAAGACCGTCGTCGTCGCTGTCGAGGACCGCGTCAAGCACCCGCTCTACGGCAAGGTCATCCGGCGAACCAGCAACCTCAAGGCGCACGACGAGGCGAACGCCTGCGGCGTCGGTGACCGGGTGCTCCTCATGGAGACCCGGCCGCTGTCCGCGACCAAGCGCTGGCGGGTCGTTGAAATTCTGGAGAAGGCAAAGTGATCCAGCAGGAGTCGCGACTGCGCGTCGCCGACAACACAGGCGCCAAGGAGCTGTTGTGCATCCGGGTGCTGGGTGGGTCCGGACGGCGCTATGCCGGCATCGGTGACGTCATCGTGGCCACGGTCAAGGACGCCATCCCGGGTGGCAACGTCAAGAAGGGCGAGGTCGTCAAGGCGGTCATCGTCCGCACGCGTAAGGAGCGCCGGCGGCCGGACGGGTCCTACATCCGCTTCGACGAGAACGCCGCGGTCCTCATCAGGGACGGCGGGGACCCGCGCGGGACGCGGATCTTCGGCCCCGTTGGCCGCGAGCTGCGCGACAAGCGCTTCATGCGCATCATCTCGCTCGCGCCGGAGGTGTTGTAGATGAAGATCAAGAAGGGCGACCGGGTCATCGTCGTCACGGGCAAGGACAAGGGCGTCACGGGTCGGGTCATCGAGGCCTACCCCCAGACGGACCAGGTCCTGGTCGAGGGCGTGAACCGGATCAAGAAGCACACCAAGATCGGCCAGTCCGCGCGCGGCGCCAAGACCGGCGGCATCGTGACCCAGGAGGCCCGGGTCCACGTGAGCAACGTGATGGTGCTCGTCGAGGTCGAAGGCAAGAAGGTCGGCAGCCGCGTCGGGTACCGGGTCGAGACCGTGAACCGGGACGGCCGCGAGAAGACGGTTCGGGTCCGCATTGCGAAGCGGACCGGTGAGGACATCTGATGAGCACCACAACGGCTGAGAAGCCCAAGGCCGCGCTGCCGCGGCTCAAGGAACGCTACCGGGGCGAGGTCCTGGGCCAGCTGCGCGAGGAGTTCGGCTACCCGAACGTCATGCAGGTCCCCGGCCTGGTCAAGGTCGTGGTCAACATGGGCGTGGGGGACGCGGCCAAGGACTCCAAGCTGATGGACGGCGCGCTGCGCGACCTGGCCACGATCACCGGCCAGAAGCCGCAGGTCACCAAGGCCCGCAAGTCCATCGCCCAGTTCAAGCTGCGCGAGGGCATGCCGATCGGCTGCCACGTGACGCTGCGCGGCGACCGGATGTGGGAGTTCGTCGACCGACTGCTCTCGCTGGCACTGCCCCGTATCCGCGACTTCCGCGGCCTCTCGCCCCGCCAGTTCGACGGCAAGGGCAACTACACGTTCGGCCTGAACGAGCAGTCGATGTTCCACGAGATCGACCAGGACAGGATCGACCGGGTCCGCGGCATGGACATCACGGTCGTGACCACCGCGACCACCGACGACGAGGGTCGTGCCCTGCTGCGGCTCCTCGGGTTCCCCTTCAAGGAGGCCTGACCGTGGCCAAGACCGCTCTGATCAACAAGGCCGCGCGCAAGCCGAAGTTCAAGGTGCGTGGCTACACCCGCTGCCAGCGGTGCGGGCGCCCGCACTCCGTCTACCGCAAGTTCGGGCTCTGCCGGATCTGCTTCCGCGAGATGGCACACGCGGGCGAGCTCCCGGGCATCACCAAGAGCAGCTGGTAACTCCCACCCACTTCACGACCTCCGAAACGCCGTAGGTCCCCCGCCGGAAGGCGGGCGGAAACCCCGGCGAGAAAGCGGCACTCGAAGCCATGACGATGACCGACCCGATCGCAGACATGCTGACCCGTCTGCGCAACGCGAACACGGCGTACCACGACAGCGTGGCGATGCCCCACTCCAAGCTCAAGACCCACGTCGCGGAGATCCTCCAGCAGGAGGGCTACATCGGCGGCTGGCGGGTCGAGGAGCCGACCGAGGACCAGGTCGGCAAGACCCTGGTCCTCGACCTCAAGTACGGCCCGAACCGGGAACGCTCGATCGCGGGCATCAAGCGGATCAGCAAGCCGGGTCTGCGGGTCTACGCGAAGTCGACGAACCTGCCGCGGGTGCTCGGTGGCCTGGGCGTGGCGATCATCTCCACGTCCTCGGGGCTGCTCACGGACCGGCAGGCCGGCAAGAAGGGCGTGGGTGGGGAAGTCCTCGCCTACGTCTGGTAAGGGGACCTGACATGTCGCGCATCGGACGACTTCCGATCACCGTGCCCTCCGGGGTCGACGTGGCCATCGACGGCCGCGCCGTCACCGTGAAGGGCCCCAAGGGGACCCTGCAGCACACTGTCGCCGAGCCCATCGAGATCGTGCGGGCTGAGGACGGGACCCTGCAGGTCACCCGCCCGAACGACGAGCGGACCAACCGTGCCCTGCACGGCCTCTCTCGCTCGCTCGTGTTCAACATGGTCCAGGGCGTCACCGAGGGCTACACGAAGGTCCTCGAGATCGTCGGCACCGGCTACCGCGTCGTCGCCAAGGGCTCCGACCTGGAGTTCCAGCTGGGCTTCTCCCACCCCGTCCTGGTGAAGGCCCCCGAGGGCATCACCTTCGTCGTGGAGAGCCCCACGCGGTTCTCGGTGTCCGGCGTCGACAAGCAGCAGGTCGGCGAGGTCTCGGCAAAGATCCGCAAGCTGCGCAAGCCCGACCCTTACAAGGGCAAGGGCGTCCGCTACCAGGGTGAGCAGATCCGCCGCAAGGCCGGAAAGGCTGGTAAGTAACCATGTCGCTGGCAGTCAAGATCAGGCGCGGCGACAAGAACGTCGCGCGCCGCCGCCGCCACCTGCGGGTCCGCAAGCGGGTCACCGGGACGACCGCGCGTCCGCGCCTGGTCGTCACCCGGTCCAGCCGGCACGTCTTCGTGCAGGTCGTGGACGACGTCGGCGGCCGGACCCTGGTGTCCGCCTCCAGCATGGAGGCCGACCTGCGCGGGTTCGACGGCGACAAGACCGCCAAGGCACGCAAGGTCGGCGAGCTCGTTGGAGAGCGGGCCAAGAGGGCCGGCGTCGAGTCGGTGGTCTTCGACCGTGGAGGCAACCGCTACCACGGTCGGGTCGCCGCGATCGCCGACGGTGCCCGCGAAGCAGGACTGGCGCTGTGAGCGCCGCCTGCCGCACGAACGTTCGTCACGAGATGAGGGAAATCTGATGCCTGGACCCCAGCGCCGAGGTGGCGCCCCCGGCGGCGACAGCAACCGCCGTGACCGCGGCAACCGCCGCGACGGCGGTGCGCCGGAGAAGACCGCGTTCGTCGAGCGCGTCGTGGCGATCAACCGGGTGGCCAAGGTCGTCAAGGGCGGTCGCCGGTTCAGCTTCACCGCCCTCGTCGTCGTCGGTGACGGCGACGGCACGGTCGGCGTCGGCTACGGCAAGGCCAAGGAGGTGCCGGCCGCCATCGCCAAGGGCGTGGAGGAGGCCAAGAAGCACTTCTTCAAGGTCCCGCGCATCCAGGGCACCATCCCGCACCCCATCCAGGGCGAGAAGGCGGCCGGCGTGGTCCTGCTGAAGCCGGCATCCCCCGGTACCGGCGTGATCGCCGGTGGCCCGGTGCGTGCCGTGCTCGAGTGCGCCGGCGTGCACGACGTGCTCTCCAAGTCGCTCGGGTCGTCCAACCCCATCAACATCGTGCACGCGACCGTGGCCGCCCTCAAGGGCCTCGAGCGGCCCGAGGCCGTGGCGGCCCGCCGCGGCCTGCCTCTCGAGGACGTAGCTCCCGCCTCGCTGCTGCGGGCCCGGGCCGCCGGGGCAGGCACCTGATGGGCAAGCGGCTGAAGGTCACCCAGACCCGCTCCGGGATCGGTGGCAAGAAGAACCAGCGCGAGACGCTGCGTTCCCTGGGCCTCAAGCGCCTCCACGACGTCGTCGTCAAGGAGGACCGGCCCGAGATCCGCGGCATGGTGAACACGGTGTCGCACCTCGTCACCGTGGAGGAGGTCGACTAACAGTGGCTGACACGAAGAGCACGAAGAGCACGAAGAGCGCGAAGTCCACGACGGACGTTGCCGAGCCGGGCCGGACCCTCAAGGTCCACCACCTGCGCCCGGCTCCGGGCGCCCGGACCGCGAAGACCCGGGTGGGTCGCGGTGAGGGCTCGAAGGGCAAGACGGCCGGTCGAGGCACCAAGGGCACCAAGGCGCGCTACCAGGTGCCGGAGCGGTTCGAGGGCGGCCAGATGCCGCTCCACATGCGGCTGCCCAAGCTGCGCGGCTTCACCAACCCGTTCCGCACCGAGTACCAGGTCGTCAACCTGGACAAGCTCAGCGCGCTCTTCCCGGACGGTGGCGAGGTCACCGTCGAGGACCTGGTCGCCAAGGGTGCGGTCCGCAAGGGCCAGCTGGTCAAGGTGCTCGGCTCGGGCGAGGCCGGGGCTGCCCTGCAGGTCAGCGCGCACGCCTTCTCGGCGAGCGCCAAGGACAAGATCGCTGCAGCCGGGGGCTCGACCACCCAGCTCTGAGCGCGTCGGCCGTCCCGGGGCCAGCGGCCCCGGGACCGGCCGTCGGCCCCTGGGGGACGCCCGCGCAGGCTGTTAGAGTCCCGTCACAGCCGTAACCCGCTGGTGCGTCGGGCCCGTGCCCGAGCCGCCGACCCCGAAGGACCTTCGCGCCCCGCGACCGTGTGGGTGCGGAACGTGACAACCGGAGGATCCTCGTGCTCACCGCGTTCGCTCGGGCGTTGCGTACGCCCGACCTGCGCTCGAAGATCCTCTTCACGCTGGGGATCATGGCGCTGTTCCGACTCGGCTCCGTCATCCCCACCCCCGGGGTGTCCTACCAGGCGATCCACACGTGCCTGGACAACAGCGGCACGAGCGGCATCTACAGCCTGATCAACCTCTTCAGCGGCGGCGCGCTCCTCCAGCTGTCGGTCTTCGCGCTGGGGATCATGCCGTACATCACGGCGAGCATCATCGTGCAGCTGCTCACCGTGGTCATCCCGCGGTTCGAGGCACTCAAGAAGGAAGGCCAGTCGGGCACCGCCCGGCTCACCCAGTACACCCGCTACCTGACCATCGGCCTGGCGATCCTGCAGTCGACCGGGCTGATCGCACTGGCCCGCCAGCCCGGGCAGCTGTTCCAGGGCTGTCAGGAGTCGATCATCTACAGCGACACCACCCTGTTCGGGATCATCGTGATGGTGATCGTCATGACGGCCGGGACCGGCGTGATCATGTGGCTCGGCGAGCTCATCACCGACCGCGGCATCGGCAACGGCATGTCGCTGCTGATCTTCACCTCCATCGCGGCCCGGTTCCCGACCTCGCTGTGGCAGATCAAGCTGGCCCGGGGGTGGACGCTCTTCACCGTGGTCATCGCCGCCGGGTTGGTCCTGGTGGCCCTGGTCGTGTTCGTCGAGCAGGCCCAGCGGCGCATCCCCGTGCAGTACGCGAAGCGGATGGTGGGGCGGCGCATGTACGGCGGCTCCTCGACGTACATCCCGCTGAAGGTCAACCAGGCCGGCGTCATCCCGGTGATCTTCGCCTCGTCGCTGCTCTACCTACCAGCGCTGGCGGTCAACCTCACCGACCACAACAACCCGCCCGGCTGGGCCACGTGGGTCCAGACCTACCTGGTCCGTGGCGACCACCCCATCTACATGGCCCTGTACTTCGGGCTGATCGTGTTCTTCACCTACTTCTACGTGGCGATCACGTTCAACCCGACCGAGGTCGCGGACAACATGAAGAAGTACGGCGGCTTCATCCCGGGCATCCGGGCCGGCCGGCCGACCGCGGAGTACCTGGACTATGTCCTGTCACGGATCACCCTGCCGGGAGCCCTGTACCTCGGCACGATTGCCCTGATCCCCCTGATGGCGCTCGCCCTGTTCAATGCGACCCAGAACTTCCCGTTCGGAGGCACCGCGATCCTCATCATCGTCGGTGTCGGCCTGGAGACCGTGAAGCAGATCGAGAGCCAGCTCCAGCAGCGCAACTACGAGGGCTTCCTGCGGTAGATGAGGCTCGTACTGGTCGGGCCGCCCGGTGCAGGGAAGGGCACCCAGGCGCAGTTCATCGCGTCGCACTTCGCCGTCCCGAAGATCTCGACCGGGGACATCTTCCGGGCCAACGTCAGCCAGGGCACCCGGCTGGGTCTCGAGGCGAAGAAGTTCATGGACGCCGGTGACCTGGTGCCCGACGAGGTCACGATCGGCATGGTCCAGGACCGCCTCAAGCAGGACGACGCCACCGAGGGGTTCCTGCTCGACGGCTTCCCGCGGACCGTGCACCAGGCAGAGGTGCTCGACAACACGCTGTCCGGCCAGGGCACGGCGGTCACCGTCGTCCTCGAGCTGGTGGTCGACGACGACGAGGTCGTGCGTCGACTGTCCGGGCGACGCACCTGCCGGCAGTGCGGGCATGTCTGGCACGTCGACTTCGACCCGCCCACCACGCCGGACGCCTGCGACCGCTGCGGCGGCGAGCTGTTCCAGCGCGACGACGACCGCGAGGACACCATTCGGCACCGGCTGGAGGTGTACGCCGACCAGACCTCGCCACTGATCGGCTACTACGGGGACCGTGGCCTGCTGCGCGGGGTGGACGCCACGGGACCCGTCGAGGACGTCACCGAGCGCGCCATCAACGCGTTGCGCCGGTTCGGCGACTAGGCGGTCCGAGCCGTGTTCCGGAAGCGGGGACGCATGATCCAGATCAAGTCCGATGCCGAGATCGAGCTGATGCGGGCCGCCGGGCTCGTCGTCGGCCGCACGCTCGAGGCACTGCGCGCGGCGGCCCAGCCGGGCATCACCACCCAGGAGCTCGACGAGCTGGCGGAGGACTCCATCCGCTCGGCGGGCGCCATCCCGTCCTTCAAGGGCTACCAGCCGCATCCGGCCGTGCCGCCGTTCCCGGGCTCGATCTGTGCCTCGGTCAACGACGAGGTGGTCCACGGCATCCCGGGTCCCCGGCGCCTGCACGAGGGCGACATCATCTCGATCGACTGCGGCGCGATCCTGGCGGGCTGGCACGGTGACGCGGCGGTGACCGTCGCGGTCGGGGCGGTGGCGCCGGAGGCGGCCGAGCTGCTGCGGGTCACCGAGGAGTCCATGTGGCGGGGGATCGCAGCGGCCCGGCTGGGCGGGCGGGTGAGCGACATCGGCCACGCCGTCGAGAGCTACACGCGGACCCAGGGCGGCTACGGCATCGTCGAGGAGTACGGCGGCCACGGGATCGGCACCGAGATGCATCAGGAGCCCCACGTCCTCAACTACGGCCGAGCGGGCCGCGGGCCGGCCCTCGTGACCGGCCTCGCGCTGGCCGTCGAGCCGATGCTGACCCTCGGGGCCCGGTTCACCCGGGAGCACGCGGACGGCTGGACGGTCTCCACCGCCGACGCCAGCCTGGCCGCCCACTTCGAACACACGTTCGCGCTCACCCAGCACGGACCGTGGGTGCTGACCGCCCTGGACGGTGGCACGGCCCGCCTGGGGGATCTCGGCGTGACGGTGGCCGCCGGCTGAGGTTGTTTTGGCAGCGCGCCCGAGCGTGGCGTAGACTTCCCTGCTGGCTCACGAGCCATGGTCACGCGCGCCCCGCGGCTGGGTCGGCTGGCGTGCCCCGTCACCAGTGAGCCCGACCCGCACGACCAGATCGCAGGACCAGCACGACCCTGCCCGGCGCCGCCGGCGGGCCCGTCCCCGGTGCCATCGGGGACGTCCAGAGACGGATTGCGGAGGACATGCCCAAGAAGGACGGGGTCATCGAGATCGAGGGCACCGTGGTCGAGGCACTGCCGAACGCGTTCTTCCGCGTGGAGCTGACCAACGGCCACAAGGTTCTCGCCCACATCAGCGGCAAGATGCGCCAGCACTACATCCGGATCCTCCCCGAGGACCGCGTCGTGGTGGAGCTCAGCCCCTACGACCTCAACCGCGGGCGGATCGTCTACCGCTACAAGTGAACACTTCCGACCACCAGTTCCACCCAGATCGAGGCTGAGGACACCGATGAAGGTCAAGCCCAGCGTCAAGAAGATCTGCGACAAGTGCAAGGTGATCCGCCGTCACGGGCGGGTCATGGTGATCTGCGACAACGCACGTCACAAGCAGCGCCAGGGCTGAGTCCCCGGCACCGCACGAAGCCGCAGACCTCGAGACCGCACGGACTACCGAGCACGACGTACAGCGCGCCGCACCCGTCATCCCCCACCGGGACGACGGTCACCCCCGGACCAGGCCGGGGCCATCCACCCGGGCGGGTGGGGGAGCGGCGGGCACGACCTGGCAGCACGAAGGAGAACCGCCCAGATGGCACGCCTCGTAGGCGTCGACCTCCCGCGCGAGAAGCGCGTCGAGATCGCCTTGACCTACATCTTCGGGGTCGGGCGCAGCCGCGCCGTCGAGACCCTCGCGCAGACCGGTGTCAGTCCCGACACCCGGGTACGTGACCTCGCCGACGACGACCTGGTCAAGCTGCGCGACTGGATCGAGTCCAACTACCGGATCGAGGGTGACCTGCGCCGCGAGGTGCAGGCCGACATCCGCCGCAAGGTCGAGATCGGCTGCTACGAGGGCATTCGGCACCGCCGCGGCCTGCCGGTCCACGGTCAGCGCACCCACACCAACGCCCGGACCCGCAAGGGCCCGCGCAAGGCGATCGCCGGCAAGAAGAAGGTCGGCAAGAAGTGACTCCGGTCCACACGTCGCTCGCCGACCTCACCCAGCCACAGGAGTACTGAGAACAGATGCCTCCCCAGAGCCGTAAGGGCGCGGCCGCCAAAAAGGTGCGCCGCAAGGAGAAGAAGAACGTGGCCCACGGCCACGCTCACATCAAGAGCACGTTCAACAACACGATCGTCTCGATCACGGATCCCATGGGTGCCGTGATCGCGTGGGCCTCCGCCGGACACGTCGGGTTCAAGGGCTCGCGCAAGTCCACGCCGTTCGCGGCGCAGATGGCGGCAGAGAACGCCGCGCGCCGCGCGCAGGAGCACGGCATGCGCAAGGTCGACGTGTTCGTCAAGGGCCCGGGTTCGGGCCGCGAGACTGCGATCCGGTCGCTTCAGGCGGCCGGCCTCGAGGTCGGGACAATCCAGGACGTCACCCCCGTCCCGCACAACGGCTGCCGCCCTCCCAAGCGGCGCCGGGTCTAATCCCCACGACCTTTTCGCTCCGCTCGTTCCTCGCTACCACGAAAGCGCCGCGGGGGCCCCGAAAGAGAGACTGATGGAAAACCATGGCTAGGTACACAGGTGCGGACTGCAAGCGCTGCCGCCGCGAGAAGATGAAGCTGTTCCTCAAGGGCTCCAAGTGCGAGTCCCCGAAGTGCCCGATCGAGATCCGGCCCTACCCGCCGGGTGAGCACGGTCGCGGCCG
The DNA here is from genome assembly GCA_036499185.1 of Actinomycetes bacterium. Classification (GTDB taxonomy): domain Bacteria; phylum Actinomycetota; class Actinomycetes; order JACCUZ01; family JACCUZ01; genus DATBDW01. The sequence goes on from DASYEF010000165.1 coordinate 17,057, forward strand.
GACGAAGGACAGCGAGTACCTGCTGCAGATGCGCGAGAAGCAGAAGTGCGCGCGCATCTACGGCGTCCTCGAGAAGCAGTTCCGGGGCTACTACGACGAGGCGAACCGCAAGCAGGGCAAGACCGGCGAGAACCTGCTGCGCATCCTCGAGAGCCGCCTCGACAACGTCGTCTACCGGGCCGGGTTCGCGAAGAGCCGCGACATGGCTCGCCAGCTGGTGCGCCACGGCCACATCAAGGTCAATGGCGGCAAGGTCGACATCCCGTCGTTCCGGGTGAGCGACAGCGACATCATCGAGGTGCGCGAGAGCTCGCTCGAGATGACGCCGTTCATCATCGCGCGCGCCGAGGCCGGGGAGCGTCCCGTCCCGGCCTGGATCGAGGTCATCCCCAACCGGATGCGCATCCTCGTGCACTCCCTCCCGGCCCGGCAGGTCATCGACACGCCGGTCCAGGAGCAGCTCATCGTCGAGCTCTACAGCAAGTAAGCACCACCCCGGGGCGGCATACCGACGCCGCTCCGGGCGCAGATCGCGAGGCGTCATATGGCGGACGCCCGTGGGAAGGAACTGACGTGCTGATCGCACAGCGCCCCACCCTCACCGAAGACGTCGTCGACGACTACCGCTCGCGGTTCGTCATCGAGCCTCTCGAGCCCGGCTTCGGCTACACACTCGGGAACAGTCTCCGGCGCACGCTGCTCTCCTCGATCCCCGGTGCCTCGGTCACGAGCATCCGGGTCGACGGCGTCCTGCACGAGTTCACCTCGGTGCCCGGCGTCAAGGAGGACCTGACCGACATCATCCTCAACATCAAAGGGCTCGTTGTGAGCTCCGAGGTGGACGAGCCCGTCGTCATGTACCTGCGCAAGCAGGGCCCCGGTCCCGTGACCGCCGCGGACATCGCGCCGCCGGCCGGTGTCGAGGTGCACAACCCGGACCTGCACATCGCGACCCTCAACGCCAAGGGCAAGCTCGAGATGGAGCTGACCGTCGAGCGCGGTCGTGGTTACGTCTCGGCCGTCCAGAACAAGCAGCAGGGCCAGGAGATCGGCCGGATCCCGGTCGACTCGATCTACTCGCCGGTGCTCAAGGTCACCTACAAGGTCGAGGCGACCCGCGTCGAGCAGCGCACCGACTTCGACAAGCTCGTCGTCGACGTCGAGACCAAGCGCTCGATGCTCCCGCGCGACGCGATGGCCTCGGCCGGCAAGACCCTGGTCGAGCTGTTCGGTCTGGCTCGCGAGCTCAACGTCGAGGCCGAGGGCATCGACATGGGGCCGTCGCCGACGGACGCCGCGCTGGCCGCCGACCTGGCACTGCCGGTCGAGGACCTCGAGCTCACCGTCCGGTCCTACAACTGCCTCAAGCGCGAGGGCATCCACACGGTGGGCGAGCTGGTCTCGCGCAGCGAGGCGGACCTGCTCGACATCCGCAACTTCGGCGCCAAGTCGATCGACGAGGTCAAGGCGAAGCTGCACTCGATGGGCCTCGCGCTCAAGGACAGCCCGCCCGGGTTCGACCCCAGCACCGCCGTCGACAGCTACGGCGCCGACGACGACACGGCCTACGTCGAGGACGAGCAGTACTGACGGTCGGGCACCCCGGCTGACCGTGCAGTACTGCGACCGAGAACTGGAGATTCCTGACCATGCCCACCCCCACCAAGGGAGCGCGCCTCGGCGGTGGTCCCGCCCACGAGCGGCTGATGCTGGCGAACCTCGCCACCGCACTGTTCGAGCACGGGAAGATCACCACCACCGAGGCCAAGGCCAAGCGACTGCGCCCGCTCGCCGAGCGGCTCATCACCTTCGCCAAGCGTGGTGACCTCCATGCCCGGCGTCGGGTCATGACGGTCGTCCGCGACAAGGGTGTCGTGCACGAGCTGTTCACCGAGATCGGTCCTCGCTACGAGAACCGGCACGGCGGCTACACCCGGATCACCAAGGTCGGTCCCCGCAAGGGTGACAACGCCGCGATGGCGGTGATCGAGCTCGTCGAGGCCATGACCGCCAAGGCCGAGACCGTCAGCGAGGCGACCGCGGCAACCAAGAAGGCCGCCAAGAAGGCGCCGGCCAAGAAGGCGGCCGCCAAGAAGACGGCTGCGGCCGAGCCGGCTGCCGACGACGCGTCCGGCGCGCCGTACGGCGAGGGTTCCTCGGCCACCCAGGCCGACGGCTTCGACATCAAGGGCAACGAGGACTCGAAGAAGTACCACGTGCCCGGCAGCCCGCACTACGACCGCACGGTCGCCGAGGTCTGGTTCGCCACGACCGACGCGGCCGAGGCGGCCGGCTTCGAGCCGACCGGCTGGGGCAGCGACCACCCGTACGGCGAGGGATCGCACGCCCCGCTGGACGACCCGGCCGAGGCCCCTGACGGCTACCCGGTCAAGGGCAATGCGGACTCGATGAAGTACCACACGCCGGAGAGCCCGTACTTCGACCGCACCGTGGCCGAGGTCTGGTTCGCCAGCGCCGAGGCCGCCGAGGCAGCCGGCTTCGACGGTGTTGCGTCCGACGAGGGCGCCACCGACGAGGACGCGTCCTGACCGAGATCCCCGCAGCGTCGACCGAGCCCGCCGTCCCCGATACGGGGGACGGCGGGCTCGTCCGTCTCCGCGTGGACCTGGGTTACGACGGCACCCGGTTCGCGGGGTGGGCGACCCAGCCGGAGCAGCGCACCGTGCAGAGCGAGGTCGAGCGGGCCCTCGCCACGGTTCTTCGCCTGAGCGAGGTCAGGGTCGTCTGCGCCGGCCGCACCGACGCCGGTGTGCACGCCCGCTCGCAGGTGCTGCACGTCGACGTACCGGAGACCGCGTACGCCGCGCAGGGCGACCACCACACCCTCGCGCGCCGGCTGTCGGGCGTGCTGCCCGACGACATCGGCGTGCGGGCAGTCGGCCGGGCCGCCCCCGGCTTCGACGCCCGGTTCTCGCCGCTCTGGCGCCGGTACGCCTACCGGATCAGCGAGGACCCGTTCGGTCCGGACCCTCTGCTCCGCCACCAGGTGCTGGCGCACCGGCGGCCCCTGGACGTCGAGGCGATGACGGCGGCGGCGGCCGGCCTGATGGGCACGCACGACTTCGCCGCCTTCTGCCGGCGCCGCGAGGGGGCGACCACGGTCCGCACCCTGCTCGAGCTCTCGTGGGTGCGCGAGGACCGGTTGCTCGTGGCCGGGGTGGTCGCCGACGCCTTCTGCCACACGATGGTGCGCGCCCTGGTCGGTGCCTCTCTCGCCGTCGGGGAGGGCCGGCGCGCGGTCGGCTGGCCGGCCAGCGTCCTCGCCGGCCGAGAGCGCGTCCCAGACCTGTACGTCGCCCCGCCCCACGCGCTCACGCTCGAGGAGGTCCGCTACCCCGCCGACGACGAGCTCGCAGCCCGCGCGGTCACGACGCGGGCGCGTCGCGAGGTGCCGGCCCGGTGACCCGCCCCAACCAGCCGGTCAGCCGCGAGGAGCTCGTGGTCTCCCTCTCGGCCCAGATCCTGGCCCTGCCCGACGACGCGCCCCGCGCGGTCGCCCTGACCGGCATGGGCTGCACCGGCAAGTCCACGCTGGCGGCCGAGCTGGCACCCGTGGTCGCGGGGGCCGGTCGCCCGCTCGTGGCGCTGGCGTACGACGACTTCCACCACCCGCGGGAGCGCCGCCACCGGCAGGGCCGCTCGTCCGCGGCGGGCTACCTCGAGGACTCGTTCGACCCGGAGGCGCTCCGTCGCCTGGTGCTCGACCCGGTCGAAGCCGGAGCCGCAGCGGTCATCCCGGCGTCCTACGACCTTGCCACGGACCGGCCGGTCCGGCCCGACCCGGTGCCTCTGGCGCCGAACGGCGTCGTCCTCGTCGAAGGGTCGTTCCTGCTGGTCCCGGAGCTGGCCGACCGGTGGGACCTGGCGATCCTGGTGGTCGCCGACCCGGCCCGGGTGCTCGAGCGCGGCCTGGTGCGTGACGCGGACCTCGGCACCCCGGAGCAGGTCCGCGAGCTGTACCTGCGCCGCTACCTCGCGGCCGAGTCGCTGCACCAGGAGCGGGACGACCCCTGGGTGCACGCCACGGTCGTGGTGGATCTCACCGACCCGCTCGCCCCGGTCCTGCAGGGCTGACGAACCCTCCCCCCATTTCCGCAAATGATCACGGTTCCGTGATCACTTTCGCTCGACCGAGGTGTGTTTGCCTCGGTACACCGCAGCTGGCCACGGAACCTGTGATCGCCGACTGCGGTCGGGCGGTCGGGCGGTCGGGCGGTCGGGGGAGCGGCGGGCCGGACCTCTCCACCGGTCGGGGTGCGATCAGTGCTGCTGACGACGAGACGCGGCTGGCTGCGGGTCAGCACGCACTCTCCCGCCGTTGCGGTGCCGGCCTGCGACGCAACGGCCACCGTTCCGTGGCGAGTGGCGCTCAACCGCGGTAAACACAACGCGGTTGACAGCAAACGATCACGGAACCGTGATCATTTGCGGGCCGCATGACGATCAGATAATCTGATCACATGCGCGAGATCACGGCGACCGAGGCGGCCCGCGGCTTCTCGGCGCTGCTCGACGCCCTGGAACGCGACGGCGAGACCTTCCTCATCACCCGCGGCGGGCGCCCGGTCGCCCGGATCGAGCCGGCGATCGGGACGTCGGGCAAGGCGGTCAAGGCCCTCCTGCAGCACTACGCCGCCGACCCCTCGTGGGCCCAGGAGCTCGCGGACGTCCGTGCCGGCCTGCGCACCGAGGACCGTCCGTGGCCCGAGTGATCCTGGACACGACAGTGCTCATTGGTGTCGAGCGGTCGCGCAGCGGGCTGGACCGGCTGCTGTCCGACGAGGACGACGTGGCCATCGCGGCCGTCACGGCGGCCGAGCTGCTCGTGGGCGTCGCGCTGGCCGACGATGCCCACCGGGCGCACCGGTCCGCGTTCGTGGCCAGCGTCCTGGACACCGTGCCGGTGGAGGACTACGACCTGGCCGTGGCGCGCGCGCATGCCGACCTGATGGTGCACGTCCGCCGGTCCGGTCGGACGAGGGGGGCGCACGACCTCCTCATCGCGGCAACGGCTCGGGCCAGGGACCGGATGGTGGTCACCGCCGACGCCGCGGGTTTCGCCGACCTGCCCGGCGTACCGGTCCGCTCACCGTTGCCCTAACCGAGTCGCGCGAAGCGCCACCAGCCCGCACACTCGACGGTTGTGGGCCACGTCGACATCAACGGCATCAGCTACTACCTCCCGGACGGGCGGTGCCTGCTCTCCGACGTCGCGTTCCGGGTCGGCGACGGGGCCAAGGTGGCGCTGGTGGGCGCCAACGGTGCCGGCAAGACGACCCTGCTCAAGCTCGTCGCCGGCGACATCGACCCGCACGAGGGGTCGATCGGGCGCTCCGGCGGACTCGGCGTGATGCGCCAGTTCGTCGGGTCGGTCCGTGACGACTCGTCGGTGCGCGACCTGCTGGTCTCGGTCGCGCCGCCGGCCGTCCGTGCGGCCGCCACCGCGCTGGAGCGGGCCGAGCTGCTGATGATGGAGCGCGACGACGAGCCGACCCAGCTGCACTACGCGCAGGCGCTGGCCGACTGGGCCGACGCCGGGGGGTACGAGGCCGAGGTGCTGTGGGACACCTGCACGGTCGCCGCGCTGGGCATCCCGTTCGAGAAGGCGCAGTGGCGCGAGGTCCGCACGCTCTCCGGCGGCGAGCAGAAGCGGGTTGTCCTCGAGGCGCTGCTGCGCGGCCCGGACGACGTGCTCATGCTCGACGAGCCGGACAACTATCTCGACGTACCCGGGAAGCTGTGGCTCGAGGAGTCGCTGCGGGAGTCGCCCAAGACGGTCCTGTTCGTGAGCCACGACCGCGAGCTGCTCGCCCGCACCGCGACGCGGATCGTCACGGTCGAGCTCGGTGCGGGCGGCAACACGACGTGGACCCACGGCGGTGGCTTCGCGACCTACCACGAGGCGCGCACCGAGCGGTTCGCGCGACTCGAGGAGCTGCGCCGGCGATGGGACGAGGAGCACGCCAAGATCAAGGCGCTGGTCCTGATGTACAAGCAGAAGGCTGCGTACAACGACGGCATGGCCTCGAGGTACCAGGCCGCGGTGACCCGGCTGCGGATGTTCGAGGAGGCCGGGCCCCCGGAGGCGATCCCGCAGCAGCAGGACGTGACCATGCGGCTGCGCGGCGCCCGGACCGGGAAGCGCGCGGTGGTCTGCGAGGGCCTCGAGCTGACCGGGCTGATGAAGCCGTTCGACCTCGAGGTCTGGTACGGCGACCGGGTGGCCGTCCTCGGCTCGAACGGCTCGGGCAAGTCGCACTTCTTGCGTCTGCTCGCGCTCGGCGGCAGCGACCCGGACGCGGAGCACCGCCCGGTCGACGAGACGGCCATCGCCCCGGTGGCTCACACCGGACGGGCCCGCCTCGGCGCGCGGGTCCGGCCCGGCTGGTTCGCGCAGACCCATGAGCACCCAGAGCTGATCGGGCGGACCCTGCTCGACATCCTCTGGCGCGGCGACGACCACCGCGACGGGATGGGCCGCGAGCCCGCGTCCCGGGCCCTGGACCGCTACGAGCTGGCGCACGCGGCGGAGCAGGTCTTCGAGTCGCTCTCGGGCGGGCAGCAGGCCCGCCTGCAGATCCTGCTGCTGGAGCTGTCCGGGGCGACCCTGCTGCTGCTCGACGAGCCCACGGACAACCTGGACATCGTCTCGGCCGAGGCCCTCGAGGACGGGCTGCGGGCCTTCGACGGCACGGTCGTCGGGGTGACCCACGACCGGTGGTTCGCCCGCGGGTTCGACCGGTTCCTCGTGTTCGGCGCCGACGGCGGGGTCTACGAGTCCGACCGCCCGGTCTGGGACGAGGGCCGGGTGCAGCGGACCCCGTAGGCAGCGATTTTGACCCCCGTGCGGGGCGCCGGGTATCGTTCGAGGTCGCCTGCGCCTGTCCGTGGGCCGCCTTCAGCGGCCTGCATGCGGCGCGACGTCCCGCCCACGACCTACCCGAGAAGGCCGCACCGTGCGTACGTACAGCCCCAAGCCCGGCGACGTCCAGCGTCAGTGGCTCGTCATCGACGCCACCGACGTCGTCCTCGGGCGGCTGGCCACCCAGGCCGCCACCCTGCTGCGCGGGAAGCACAAGCCGATCTACGCGCCGCACCTGGACACCGGCGACTTCGTCATCATCATCAACGCCGGCAAGGTCGCGCTCACCGGCAACAAGCGTGAGGCCAAGATGGCCTACCGGCACTCGGGCTTCCCGGGCGGCCTGCGTGCCACGTCGTACACCGACCTGCTCGAGAAGCACCCGGAGAAGGCCGTCGAGAAGGCCATCAAGGGGATGGTCCCCCACAACACCCTGGGCCGCGCGATGATGCGCAAGCTCAAGGTGTACGCCGGGCCCGAGCACCCCCACCAGGCGCAGTCGCCGACGCCGTTCGAGATCATCCAGGTCGCGCAGTAAGCGCCGGCCGGACCACCCCAGACGCGAAGAGAAGCTGAGAGACACCGTGGCTGAGACCACCGCCGAGCCCACCACCGCCGACGAGACGACCGACGCCGAGAGCACCGACACGGTGCCCGAGAGCTTCACGTCCGAGTCCTCGGCCGAGTCGTTCAGTCCCCCCGCGCCGCGCGAGATCGTGACCGCGCCGGCCGCGGCGACCGGCCGCCGCAAGGAGGCCATCGCCCGGGTCCGCCTCGTGCCCGGCACCGGCCACTGGGTCGTGAACGGCAAGCCGCTCGACGTCTACTTCCCGAACAAGGTGCACCAGCAGCTCGTCAACGACCCGTTCGTGACCCTGGGTGCCGAAGACCGCTTCGACATCATCGCCCGCATCCACGGCGGCGGGGTGTCCGGTCAGGCCGGCGCGCTGCGTCTGGCGATCTCGCGGGCCCTCAACGAGATCGACACGGAGGGCAACCGCCCCGCGCTCAAGCGGGCCGGCTTCCTGACCCGTGACGCCCGGGTGAAGGAGCGCAAGAAGTACGGCTTGAAGAAGGCTCGCAAGGCGCCGCAGTACAGCAAGCGCTGACCCGGCTCGCCTTGGGACGCATCTTCGGCACCGACGGCGCACGCGGGCTCGCGAACCGGGACCTCACCGCCGAGCTGGCGCTCGACCTCTCGGTGGCGGCCGCGCACGTCCTGGGCGACGTCGGTGCCTTCGAAGGTCACCGGCCGGTTGCCGTCGTGGGCCGCGACCCGCGTGCCTCGGGTGAGTTCCTCACCGCGGCGGTCGTCGCGGGACTGGCCAGCGCCGGCGTGGACGTCGTGGACGTCGGTGTGCTGCCAACACCCGCGGTGGCGTTCCTCACCGCCGACCTCGGCGCCGACCTGGGCGCGGTCATCTCGGCCAGCCACAACCCGATGCCCGACAACGGGCTGAAGTTCCTCGCCCGCGGCGGGCACAAGCTCGCCGACGAGCTCGAGGACGCCATCGAGGGTCGCCTGCGCGAGGGCTGGGCGCGCCCCACCGGAGCCGCGGTCGGGCGAGTGCGACAGGACGCGACGGCCGGTGAGCGGTACGTCGAGCACTTGCTCAGGACACTGCCGCACAGCCTGGACGGGATCACCGTCGTCCTCGACGCGGCGAACGGCGCGGGTCACCTGGTCGCTCCCGACGTGCTTCGCCGCGCAGGTGCCGAGGTGGTGGCGATCGGCGACCGCCCGGACGGCCTGAACATCAACGACGGCTACGGCTCCACCCACCTCGACAAGCTGCGAGCCGCGGTGGTCGCGCACGGCGCCCACGCCGGCGTCGCCCTGGACGGCGACGCCGACCGCTGCCTCGCGGTCGACGCCGGCGGCGAGGTCGTCGACGGCGACCAGATCCTCGCGATCCTCGCCCTGGCGATGCTGGAGGCCGGGCACCTGCCGCACGACACGGCGGTCGTGACGGTGATGTCGAACCTCGGCTTCCGGCTCGCGATGGCCCGTGAAGGCGTCACGGTGGTCGAGACCGCGGTCGGTGACCGTTACGTGCTCGAGGCGATGCGCGCCGGCGGCTACGCCCTCGGCGGTGAGCAGTCCGGCCACGTGATCCTCACCGAGCACGCCACCACCGGCGATGGCACGTTGACCGCGTTGCACCTGCTGGCCCGCTGCGCCGCGACCGGGAAGCCGCTCGACGAGCTCGCCGCGGTGATGGACCGCCTGCCGCAGGTGCTCGTGAACGTGGCCGGGGTGGACCGGTCCGCGGTCGACTCCTGCGCGCCGCTGCAGGCCGCCGTCCGCGAGGTCGAGGCGGAGCTCGGAGCGACCGGCCGCGTGCTGCTGCGCCCGAGCGGGACCGAGCCCGTTGTCCGCGTCATGGTCGAGGCCCCCGACAAGGCCCGCGCGGACGCCGTCGCCGCGCGGCTCGCCGAGGTCGTCAAGGCGCACCTCTCGCTCTGAGTCGCTGGTCTGGGCCATTCCGTTCGGCGATTCGGCTTCTCCTGGTGGAGTGGACCGGTTCGGCGCGACCGGTAGTCCCCTGCAGCCGGTCCACTTTCGGTTTCGCGCGGATCAACCCGCAGTCGCGGACGGCGGCGAGCCACCCACCTGCCTCCGTCGTTCTGGCGCCTTTGTTCTGACCCAGCCACCCACCAAAGCCGCAGCTGCGATCACAACCGCCTCAGGCGGACCCGGCGCACGGCATGGTCGGGGCCCTTCTCCAGTACGACGGTCGCGCGATCGCGGGTCGGGAGGATGTTCGCGGCCAGGTTCGGCTCGTTGACCCGCGCCCAGATCGCGAGGGCAGTCGCACGGGCCTCGTGGTCGGACAGCCCGGCGTAGCGGCTGAAGTACGACGCGGGGTCGGCGAACGCCGTGCGGCGCAGCCCGAGGAAACGCTCGACGTACCACCGCTCGATGTCGTCGGTGCCGGCGTCGACGTACAACGACACGTCGAAGTAGTCCGAGACCGCCGTCCGGCTGGCTCCGTCGGCGCGTAGCCGGGGCGGCTGCAGGACGTTGAGTCCCTCGACGAGCAGCACGTCGGGCTGCCGCACGGCGACCGACTCTCCTGGCACCACGTCGTAGTGCAGGTGCGAGTAGACCGGTGCCTCGACCTCGGGGACCCCGGACTTCACGGCGGCGAGGAAGCGCAGCAGCGCCCGCTGGTCGTAGGACTCAGGGAAGCCCTTCCGGTCCAGGATCCCGCGCCGCTCCAGCTCGGCGTTCGGGAGCAGGAAGCCGTCGGTCGTGACGAGCTCGACGCGAGGGTGGTGCGGCCACCGGGCGAGCAGCTCGCGGAGCACCCGCGAGGTCGTGCTCTTGCCCACCGCGACGCTGCCGGCCACCCCGAGGACGAACGGCACCCGGCCGCTCAGCGGCGCCCGATCCTCGCCGAGGAACGTCGACACCGCGCGGTACCGCTCCTGGGCCGCGGCGACGAGCAGGCTGATCAGTCGGGCCAGCGGCAGGTAGACCTCCTCGACCTCACCCAGGTCGATCGGCTCGCCGAGACCGCGCAGCCGCTCCAGGTCTGCGGTGTCGAGGGTGAGCGGCGTCCCGGCGCGCAGTGCGCTCCACCGGTCCCGCTCGACCACGAGGTACGGCGACGGCGCCGCCGTCGGCGGAACGAGCGGTCCGGGCACGCCGGATACCCTGTCACCCATGTGCGGCATCGTGGGCTACGTCGGCCAGCAGTCGGCGCTCGAGGTCGTCATCGAGGGCCTTCGGCGGCTGGAGTACCGCGGCTACGACTCGGCCGGCGTCGCGCTGATCACCGGCGACAAGCTGTCCACCGCCAAGCGGGCCGGCAAGCTGGCCAACCTCGAGGCGGCGCTCGCGGAGTCCCCGCTCGAGCCGGCCACCACGGGGATGGGGCACACGCGCTGGGCCACCCACGGCGCCCCCAACGACCGCAACGCACACCCGCACGTGGACTGCACGGGGTCAGTGGCCGTCATCCACAACGGCATCATCGAGAACTTCTCCGCCCTGCGTACCGAGCTCGAGGCGCGCGGCCACGAGCTCGTCAGCGACACCGACACAGAGGCGGTGGCGCATCTCCTCGAGGACGAGCTGCGGCCGTCGCGAGCAGACGGACGCTCGACCGTCTCCCTCGCCGAAGCGATGCGCCGGGTCTGTCGCCGCCTGCACGGCGCGTTCACCCTCGTCGCGACCTACGTCGACGAGCCCGACGTTGTGGTCGGCGCGCGTCGCAACTCGCCGCTCGTCGTCGGCCTTGGCGACGGCGAGAACTTCCTCGCGTCGGACGTGGCGGCCTTCATCGCGCACACCCGCGAGGCGCTCGAGCTCGGGCAGGACCAGGTGGTCGAGGTACGCAGCGACGGCGTCACCGTCACCGACTTCGACGGTGGGCCGGGCGAGACCCGCGCGTACCACGTCGACTGGGACCTGTCGGCGGCGGCGAAGGGCGGCTACCCGTTCTTCATGCTCAAGGAGATCGACGAGCAGCCGCAGGCCGTGTCCGACACGCTGCTCGGACGGCTGGACGACGACAACCGCCTCGTGCTGGACGAGATGCGCCTCTCGGACGACGACCTGCGCGAGATCGACAAGATCATCGTCGTGGCCTGCGGCACGGCCTACCACGCCGGCCTGGTGGCGAAGTACGCGATCGAGCACTGGTGCCGCATCCCCTGCGAGGTCGAGCTGGCCTCGGAGTTCCGCTACCGCGACCCGGTGCTCACCCGGTCGACGCTGGTCGTCGCGATCTCGCAGTCCGGCGAGACGATGGACACGATGATGGCGGTGCGCCACGCGCGCGACCAGCGCGCCAAGGTCCTGGCGATCTGCAACACCAACGGGTCGACGATCCCGCGCGAGTCCGACGCGGTGCTCTACACCCACGCCGGTCCGGAGGTGGCGGTCGCCTCGACGAAGGGCTACCTCACCCAGATCGTCGCCTGCTTCCTCGTGGGGCTCTACCTCGCCCAGGTGCGCGGCACGAAGTACGGCGACGAGATCGCCGAGGTCGTCGATGACCTGCGCGCCATGCCGGCCAAGATGCAGCGGGTGCTCGACCACCTCGAACCGGTGCGGGAGCTGGCCCGGGAGCTCGCCGACACAACCTCGGTGCTCTTCTTCGGCCGGCATGTCGGCTACCCGACGGCACTGGAGGGAGCCCTGAAGCTCAAGGAGCTGGCGTACATGCACGCCGAGGGCTTCGCGGCGGGAGAGCTCAAGCACGGCCCCATCGCGCTGGTGGAGGCCGGCGTCCCGGTGATCTGCGCCGTGCCGTCACCCCGCGGGCGAGGCGTGCTGCACGACAAGATCGTGTCCAACCTGCAGGAGGTCCGGGCCCGCGGCGCCCGGACCATTGTCATCGCCGAGGAGGGTGACCACGACGTGGAGCCACACGCCGACGTGATCATCCGGATCCCGCAGGCGCCCACCCTCCTCCAGCCGCTCCTCTCGACGATCCCGCTGCAGGTGTTCGCCTGCGAGATGGCCACCGTCCGGGGCCACGACGTCGACCAGCCGCGCAACCTCGCGAAGAGCGTCACCGTCGAGTAGCTGTGTTCGGCGCCAGCCCTGGTCGTACCACCCCATGACGGCGTAGGGTCCCGCGAGACTCGCAACGGGGCGGGTCATCGAGGAGGTCCGCAGCATGCGACGACGAAACCTGCTGGGCTCAGGGGCCCTGCTCGCGACCGCCGCCCTCGTGGTGGCGACCGCGGCATCTGTCACGGGCGCGACGGCCGCTACCGGGAGCGCGGCCGCCGCCCACCCGAAGGCGCTGGGTGGCTTCAAGCACATCGTGGTGATCTACGAGGAGAACCACAGCTTCGACAACCTGTACGGCAGCTGGGGCAAGGTCGGGAAGCGCCATGTGAACGGCCGGTCCAAGGCCGGTGCGGCGCACACGACGCAGCTCCAGCAGAACGGCACTCCCTACGCGTGCCTGCCGCAGAACGACGTCAACCTGACTGTCGGGCCGCTCAAGGCGAGCTGCGGGACCTCGACGGTGACCTTCGGTGACGGTACGTCGACGACGTACGCGAGTCACTTCGGCAACAAGCCGTTCAAGATCGACACGTTCATCAAGCCGACCGACACGACCTGCCCCAACCGGGACAGCCTGTTCAGCTTCCCGAACGGCGTCCCCAAGAACGCCAAGGACGCCAACGGCAACCCGGTGGGCCTGCCCGGCGGCTGCACCAGGGACCTGGTCCACAAGTTCTACCAGGAGATCTACCAGACCAACGGTGGCCGGCAGAACCGCTACGTGACCGGCAGCGACGCGATCGGCCTGTCGATGGGCTACTACGCGACGAAGCAGCTGCCGATCTACACGTACCTGCACGGCAAGCACGCACCGAACTACGTCATCGCGGACCACTTCTTCCAGGGCGCGCACGGCGGGTCGTACCTCAACCACCAGTACCTGGTGGCGGCCCAGCCGATCCTCTGGTCGGCCGCGCCCGCGACCGAGCACAGCATCCTGGACACCCAGGGGATGGTGCGCAACAACTACCCGTTCTACAAGACCACGGACGTGGCCAGGGACGGCACGGTGACCCAGTCGTGCGGGCTGCCGACCACCCGGGCGGGGTACGCCTGCGGTGACTGGAGCGTCAACACCTCGCTGCCGGCGATGCAGCCGACCGCGTCGTACGGACCGAAGATCCCGCTCGTGGACGACACGACCCAGGACCTGACCATCGGTGACCGGATGTCCGACGCCGGCGTCAGCTGGGCGTGGTACTCCGGCGGGTGGGACAACGCGGCCGGCATCACCGACGGCAGTGGCTACACCAACGGTGCCGGCCCGACCTGCTCGGACCCGAACTCGGCTCCGGCCGGGCCCGACATCAACGGCCAGAACGCCGGCTACCCCTACTGCCCGGACAAGACCTTCCAGCAGCACCACCAGCCCTTCGCCTACTACGCGCGCTACGCACCTGGTACGCCGGGGCGCGCCGCGCACCTCAAGGACGAGACCGACTTCCTCGCCTCGGCGAAGGCCGGCACGCTGCCGAAGGTGAGCTTCATCAAGCCGCTGGGGATCGAGAACGAGCACCCCGGTTACGCCAGCGAGTCCAACGGCAGTGACCACCTGGTCGACCTGATCAAGGCGATCCGCAAGGGTCCCGACGGCAAGAAGACCCTGATCGTCGTGACGTACGACGAGTTCGGCGGCCAGTGGGACCACATGTCGCCTCCCGGTCAGGGCCGGGCCGGTGCGCACGACCCGTTCGGCCCCGGCACCCGCGTCCCGGCGCTGATCGTGTCGCCCGGTCTGACGACGAGCAGCGTGGACCACTCGGTCTACGACACGACGTCGATCATGGCGACGATCGAGAAGGCCTACGGCCTGTCGCCGGTGGACCACCCCGCCGGGGTGATCCCACGGGACCGCAAGGTCGACCCGCTGACGCACATGATCAGGCTGGGGGAGGGCAAGTCGTGACCGGGTGACGTCTGCGTCGTTTCCCACGTGCGCCCCGCGGTGTGTCCTGCCGCGGGGCGCCCGTGTCAAGGTGGGTCCGTGATCATCGGGATCGGGATCGACGTGGTGGACGTCGAGCGGTTCACCGCGTCGCTGCAGCGCACGCCGCTGCTGGCGCAGCGGCTGTTCACCGACAACGAGCAGCGGCTGCCGCCCGCGTCGCTCGCCGCCCGGTTCGCCGCGAAGGAGGCCCTCGCCAAGGCGCTCGGTGCGCCCACGGGTCTCCGCTGGCGCGACGCAGAGGTCGACCGCGGCGAGGACGGCCGGCCCCACCTGCTGGTCTCGGGGACGGTGGCCGCGCGAGCCGCGGCGCTCGGCGTCCGGCACACCCACCTCTCGCTCAGCCACGACGCCGGCATCGCGTCGGCCGTCGTCGTGGCCGAGGACTGACGGGAGATGGTCCGCCCGGCCTACGACGCGGACGCGGTGCGCGCCGCCGAGGCCCCGCTGCTCGCGGCGCTGCCCGACGGCGCGCTGATGGCCCGGGCCGCGACGGGGCTCGCACGGGTCTGCGCCGGCCTGCTCGACGGCGTCTACGGGTCACACGTCCTGCTGCTCGTCGGTTCGGGCAACAACGGTGGGGACGCGCTGTACGCCGGGGCCGCGCTGGCCCGGCGGGGCGCGCGGGTCGAGGCGCTGCTGCTCGCCGACCGGGTGCACGAGGCGGGGCTCGTGGCGTTCCTGGCCGCCGGGGGCCGGCGTACCGACGGAGCCGGCGCGGTCGAGCGGGCCGACCTGGTGGTCGACGGGATCCTCGGCATCGGTGGCCGCGGCGGGCTGCACGAACCGGCGGCCGCCGTCGTCGCGCGGATCGGCGCGGAGGCGCTCGTCGTCGCGGTCGACGTGCCCAGCGGCGTGGACGCCTCGAGCGGCGAGGTGGCGGGTCCCGCCGTGCGGGCCGATGTGACGGTGACCTTCGGCGCGCTGAAGACCGGGCTGCTGGTCGACCCGGGCGCCGAGCACGCGGGTGTCGTCGAGCTGATCGACATCGGACTCGGCCTGCCGCCGGCCGACGTCGAGGTCCTGCAGGCCGATGACGTCGCCGAGCTGTTGCCGCGGGCCGACCGCGAGTCGGACAAGTACCGCCGGGGGGTCCTCGGCGTGGCCGCCGGCTCCGCCCAGTACACCGGCGCCGCAGTCCTGTGCACCGGTGCCGCCGTGCACAGCGGGGCGGGCATGGTCCGCTACGTCGGCGCCGCCGAGCCGGCAGCCCTGGTCCGCGCGCGGTGGCCCGAGGTCGTCGTAGGCGACGGGCGAGTGCAGGCGTGGGCGGTCGGGTCGGGCGGTGGGGAAGGCGCAGCCCGGCGGCTCGAGCACGCGGCCGGTGCCGGCGTACCGCTCGTCGTGGACGCCGACGCGCTGGCCGCCTTCGCCGGCCTCGACGGTGCCGGTGGACCCGCGCTGCTGACGCCGCACGCCGGTGAGCTGGCCCGCCTCGTCGGTGCCGACCGCGCCGACGTGGAGTCGCGCCGGTTGCACCACGCTCGGGCGGCGGCCCGCGACCTGCGGGCTGTGGTCCTGCTCAAGGGCTCGACGACGGTCGTGGCCCGACCGGACGGGCGGGTCAGGGTCAACCCGACCGGTACGCCGGCACTGGCGACCGCCGGGTCGGGCGACGTCCTCGCCGGCCTCTGCGGTGCGCTGCTGGCCGGCGGGCTGGACCCCTTCGACGCGGGGTCGGTCGGTGCCTGGCTGCACGGGCTGGCCGGCCGGATCGCCGCCGCCGGCGGCCGCCCCGTCGCAGCGGAGGACGTCCTCGCCGCGCTGCCGGCGGCCTTCGGACGTGTCCGGTCACCGGCGCAGGGGCAGCCGGTTGACAGACTGGGGTCGTGAGCACCGCACGATGAGCCGCCGGCATGCCGTCGCCCGGGTCGACCTCGGGGCGATCCGGTCGAACGTCGCCGCCCTGGCAGGCGGGACCTCCGCCGAGGTGATGGCGGTGGTCAAGGCCGACGGCTACGGCCATGGCCTGGTGCCCTCCGCGCAGGCGGCGGTCGAGGGCGGCGCGACCTGGCTCGGAACGGCGCTGCTCGACGAGGCGCTCGCCCTGCGCGCTGCAGGGCTGACCGGGCCGCGGGTCCTGGCCTGGCTGATGGGCCCGGGCGAAGCGTGGGCGGAGGCGCTGCAGGCCGACGTCGACGTGTCGGTCAACGCCGAGTGGGCGCTGGCCGAGGTTGTTGCCGCGGCCCGCGAGACCGGTGTCACCGCCCGGGTCCACCTGAAGGTCGACACCGGCCTGAGCCGCGGGGGCGCCGCGGTCGCGGACTGGCCCAGCCTGGTGGTCGCGGCCCGCAAGGCCGAGGCCGAGGGTGCCGTGCACGTCGTAGGGCTGTGGTCGCACTTCGCGTACGCCGACGCGCCCGGGCACCCGACGATCGCGCGGCAGGCCGACGTGTTCCGCGAGGCCGTCGCGCACGCCGAGGGTGCGGGCATCGACCCGGAGGTGCGCCACCTCGCCAACAGCGCGGCCACGCTGACCGCACCGGACCAGCACTTCGACCTCGTCCGGCCGGGCATCGCGGTCTACGGGCTGTCGCCGGTACCTGATGTCGCCGGGCCGGCGCACTACGGGCTGCGGCCGGCGATGACGCTGGCTGCCGACCTCGTCCTGGTGAAGCGGGTGCCGGCGGGGACCGGGGTGAGCTACGGGCACACCTACACGACCGACCGGGAGACCAGCCTCGGGCTCGTCCCGCTCGGGTACGCCGACGGCGTACCGCGCAACGCGTCGAACCTCGGCCCGGTGCTGGCCGCCGGCAGCACCCGCACGGTGGCCGGCCAGGTGTGCATGGACCAGCTCGTGCTCGACCTCGGCGACGACCCCGCCGAGGCGGGCGACGAGGTGGTGCTGTTCGGGACCGGCGAGGACGGTGGCCCGACGGCGCAGGACTGGGCGGCGGCGACCGGCACGATCTCCTACGAGATCGTCACCCGGGTCGGTCCGCGGGTGCCACGGGAGTACCTCGCGTGACGGGGCTGCCCGCCTGGGGACGGCGTGCCGCAGTCGTCGCCGGGGCGGCCGGTGTCGTTGCGGCCGGTGCTGCGGTCG
>DASYEF010000166.1:0-11180 GCA_036499185.1 Actinomycetes bacterium
GCGGCGCCCCGGCGTACCAGGACGGCCTGCAGGAACCGCCCGTCCGGCAGCCGGACATCCCACAGGTCGCGGCCGTACTGATCCAGGTGCCTGCCGGGCTCGTAGGAGCCGCGGACCAGGGCGCCGACCGGCAGCAGCCGGTGGGTGAGCCGGGACGCCTGCGGCCCCCAGCACTCGACCGGCGAGTCCGGCTTGACCGTCTCGGGGGTGTCGACACCGATCAGCCGCACTCGCACGTCGCGGCCCGCGTGGTCGGCGATGAACGTGTCGCCGTCGACGACCCGCACGACGCGGGCCGTGAAGGTGCCCGGCAGCGCCTTCGCCTGGACGTCGATCGGGCGGTGGCCGGCTTGCGACGGCTCCGCTGCCGTGCACGCGGCAAGGACCAGCAGAGCGCCGGCCACCACCCAGCACTGGGTTACCCGCCACCGGACACTCCGACGCCTCACTCGAGGCATCATCCGGTGCGGGCCGGACAGCAGTCAGCCGATCAGCACCTCGAGCTCGGCGACCTCGCCCTTCGTCGCGACCACGGTGCGGTCGACCGGACTGGCCTTGGGAGCCAGGGTGCGCAGCGTCCAGGTGCCGGGCGCGGCGAAGAACCGGAACTGCCCGGTCGCCGACGTCGGCACCTCCGCGGCGAACTCCCCGCCCTTGTCGAGCAGCCGCACGTAGGCGCCAGCGACCGGTTCCCCGTCACGGGTCACGACGCCCTGCACGACTGCCTCGTCCTTCAGGTTGAGGCCCTCGGTCGAGGGCCCGCCCGCCTTCGCGCCACACATCAGACGACCTCCGTCACGACTGGTCACCGAGCTCGATCGGTACGCCGACGAGTGAGCCCCACTCGGTCCAGGACCCGTCGTAGTTCTTGACGTTGGGCTGGCCGAGCAGCTCGTGCAGGACGAACCAGGTGTGCGCCGAGCGCTCACCGATGCGGCAGTAGGCGATGGTGTCCCTCGCGAGGTCGACACCCTTGTCGCCGTACAGCGTGGCGAGCTCGTCGTCGGACTTGAAGGTGCCGTCGTCGTTCGCCGCCTGCGACCACGGGATGTTGCGCGCGGTCGGGATGTGACCGGGGCGCTGGGACTGCTCCTGCGGCAGGTGGGCGGGCGCGAGCAGGCGGCCGGCGAACTCGTCGGGGCTGCGCACGTCGACCAGGTTCTTCTGGCCGATCGCCGCCTCGACCTCGTCGCGGAACGCGCGGATCGAGCGGTCCTGCTCCTTCGCGGTGTACGTCGTCGCCGGGCGCGACACGGTGTCGTCGACCAGCTCGCGGGAGTCGAGCTCCCACTTCTTGCGGCCGCCGTCGAGCAGCCGGACGTCGCCGTGGCCGTAGAGCTTGACGTACCAGTAGGCGTACGCGGCGAACCAGTTGTTGTTGCCGCCGTAGAGCACGATCGTGTCGTCGTTGCCGATGCCGCGCTCGGCGAGCAACGCCTCGAACTGGTCCTTGCCGATGAAGTCCCGCCGGACCGGGTCCTGCAGGTCCTTCTTCCAGTCCAGGCGTACCGCGCCGCGGATGTGGTTCTTGTCGTAGGCGGCGGTGTCCTCGTCGACCTCGACGAGGACGATCGACGGGTCGTCGAGGTGCGCCTCGACCCAGTCGGCGTCGACCAGGGTTGATTCGCGACTCATGGAGAGACCTCCGGATGGGAGTGGGTCACGGCCCGCGGGTTGGGGACCGTGCGTGCAATGGGGTTGCTGCGCCGGAGCAGCAGGTAGACCTCGCAGCCCAGGCAGATGCCGAAGGCCGCGTTGAGGAACGCCGCGGCCAACGCGAATGCCGTCGCGATGACCGTCACGACAGCGGTCGGCAGGGCCAGCCCGGCGAGGGCGACGACCGTGAAGCCGAGGCCGACGGTCTGGGCGAAGCGCAGCGGCCGGCCGTCCTCGAGCTCCGCGGGCGGGTCGAGGTGCGGGCGGACGAGACGGGCCCAGGCGAGGACGTACGGCGAGCGGCCGGCCACCCCGAGGGCGAACGCGACCGCCTGCACGGCGAGCAGCCACCAGGCGCCGGTGAGCAGCGCCGCGGCCAGCACGACCGTGGTGACGGCCGCGCCGAACCGCGGGGCGCGCGGGTCGACGAGGCGGGCCAGCCCGTCGGCGGGCCTGGGTGCGCCAGCGGGACGGACGGGTGCGGTAATGGGCGATGCCGACATGTCGGTGTGCTCCTGACGAGAGCGAGGACGGGGCCGGCTCAGCAGCCGGACGGGGCGTCGGTCAGGAAGCGGGACAGAGCGCGGTCGCAGTGCGCAGCAGGTCCACTGCGCGGCGACGGGTCAGCTCCGTGCTCACATAGGTGATGCTAGACGTGTCCACGCTTTGGCACGACCCGTTCCGCCAATTGGGACGGCTCATGCGACCGCCGCCCCGAGGGCCGCGAGGACGTCGGCCTTGCGTGGCGCCCCGCTGGCCCGGCGTACGACGGCGCCGGAGGCGTCGAGGACCAGCACCGTCGGCGTACGCCGGACATCGAGTCGGCGGACCAGGTCCAGGTTGCTCTCGGCGTCCACCTCGACGTACGTGACTCCGTCGACGAGGCGGCTCACGTCGCGGAGGACCACCCGGGTGGTCCGG
The DNA here is from genome assembly GCA_036499185.1 of Actinomycetes bacterium. GTDB lineage: Bacteria > Actinomycetota > Actinomycetes > JACCUZ01 > JACCUZ01 > DATBDW01. The sequence goes on from DASYEF010000166.1 coordinate 2,578, forward strand.
CAGGGTGCGCAGAACGCGCTGGAGAACTGCACGAGCGTGGCGCGCTCCCCCAGCGGGCCGCCGAGGTCGGCCTCTACGAGGCGCTCGCCGGGCGCACCGGCGGGGGTGCGCTGGCGGCCCAGCCGCCGGCCGGAGCGCTGCAGCCAGAGCCCGGCAGCGGTCGCCACGGCAAGCGTCGCGAGCACGGCAGCGAGGCCTCCCATACAGGTCGCAACCGGGCCCACCGGCCGTCGATTCCCGCCGGAACGGGCGCCGGCCTGATCAAGACTGGCCCCGAACCCCCAGGACGCCGCCGAACTCCGACAGCGGAGTCCAGGAGCCGTCGGTCCCGATCCTCAGTCTGGCAGCGGTCAGCAGCCGGCTGCCGTCGGCGTGCCAGCTCCGCTTGCTGGCGACCAGGACGTCGACCGCGCCGTGCCCGCTGCCGGGCGAGCCGACCAGCAGGTCCGGTCGAGCAGACCCCGCGATGTCCAGGGCGGACAGGGCCTGGCCGAACCGGTCGCCGTTGCGCGCTGCGCCCGGGACGCCGCGGGTGGCCTCACCGAACGCGTAGGAGCCCTTGGCCGTCCAGCCGTCCTTGGCGCCGCGCACGACGGTCACCCGGCCGCGGTCGTGGTCCTCGCCGGGCGCGCCGATGACGAGGTCCTGCCGTCCGTCGCGGTCCACGTCGGTCAGCGCGAGGGTCGCCCCGAACTCGTCATCGCGCTGCTGCGACCCGGGGACGCCGCGGCTGGACTGCTTCAGCACCGTGCGGCTCGCGGGTCGGGTGCCGCTACGGCCAGCGAGGTAGACCACCACCCGGCCGGCGGCACCTGCGTTGTGGACACCGCCCTCGCCGAGCACGACGTCGTCGAAGCCGTCGCCGGACACGTCACCGACGGCCACCTCGCCGACGTCGGGCTCCGACCAGCGCTGTGCCACTGCCAGCCCGGCCGGGTCGCCGAGCAGCAGCCCGGAGTCGCAGCCTGCAGCCGTGGTGCGGCCGTAGCAGCCGAAGGCGACGTCGAGCCGGCCATCGGCGTTCACGTCGCCGGTCGCCAGCGTCGCCCCCATGCCGTTGTGCCCGGCCGCGACCTGGGTGAGCCTTGCGGCGTCGAAGCCCGCCGGGCCACCGCGGGCCACCCACACTCCGGAGGCCCCGGTTCGGTCGTCGCCTCCGAGCACCAGGTCGGGGAAGCCGTCCCGGTCCGTGTCGCCAGCCACCACCTCGGTGCCGAACGTCGCACTACCAGCCCCCGTCGCGCCGGAGACCAGCCGCTCGGCGAGGGTCAGCCCCGTCGCGGAGCCGTGATAGATCGTGACGCTGCCACCGAGTGACAGCGGAGTCGGGTAGTCCCCCGGCGCGCCGACCGCGAGGTCCGCGAAGCCGTCCCGGTCGAAGTCCGCACTGGTGACCGAGTCGCCGAACCGTGGGGTGTCGGGCGCAAGCGCCGGCCGCGGCAGCGGGATCAGCTGCCCATGACCGGAACGGGACAGCCGCACGACCACAGCACCGGTGTGGCGGTCGTGGTCGGGCGCGCCGACCACGACATCGCGGTGGCCGTCACCGTCCACGTCGTACGGCCGGGCCGGGCCGGCGCCGGCGGCCGGGCCGACGGCGGCCAGCGGCAGCAGGGCCGCAAGCCCGGTCAGCAGGACCGTGCCGGCCAGGGCGACGCGGGCGGAGCGATGGTGCCGCAGCATGGTGGTTCGTCCCCGTCTGTCCTGTTGAGCGGAACCGGCGACGATACCCGGCGGGTCAGCCGACGAGGACGCGGGCGAGCAGGTAGGCGACCGGCGCCACCAGGAGGGCACCGAGCACCGCGGGCAGCACGGGCTGCGGCACCGGCACCCGGCGCGCGGCCAGCGTGGCGAGCCCCGCCACGACCGCGGCACCGGCGCCCACGGTCAACGTCACGGCGACGCCGAGGTCCGACCCGCGAGCCACGGCGAGCGACGCGCCCAGCGCCACGACCGCGCCGCTGGACCAGCGCAGCCAGCCCGGCAGCGGGAGCAGATCAGCCAGCACGACGGCTGCCAGGGCGAGCACCGCGACCAGGAGTACGGCGTCACCCCGGCGCACCGTGTCCAGCGCGAGCCACAGCGAGCCGAGCACGGCCATCGTCGCCGCGGTCCCGGTGGCCGTGAGGGACGCCGTCAGGCCATCGCGCCCGTCCCGGCGGACCAGCTGCACCACGAAGGCAGCGAGCAGCGCGAGGGCGAGGACGGCAGCAAGTGGCGCCGACGGGCGCGCGTCGTCGGCACCGAGGACCGCCACGTCGGCCGCAGCGGCGGCCGCGACGGTGACCAGGCGGCCGCCGAGTACGCCGCGCACGTGCAGCGCCGGGAACCAGGTCCACACCAGCAGCAGCTGGACCAGCCCGACCCCGACGAGGACCGCGACCGTCACCGGCTGCCTCCGGCGAACGGCGGCAGCACCTCGACGGTCGCGCCGTCGGCCAGCACGGCGTCCCGGCCGGTGCGGACGCCGTCGACCAGGAAGCTGGCCGCGCTGAACACCCGGGCCAGGGCAGCGCCATGGCGGACCGCGGCGGCGTCGAGGACCTCCCCGAGGGTGCTCGCGTCCCAGGGCTCCTCGGCCGTGCCGGCGGCGGCGCGGGCCGCCGCCCAGTAGCGAATGGTGCCGGCCGCCACGGCGTCCTCCTGCCTGCCTCGTCGCGCGTGTGTCGCGCCGATGTCGTCGGTGTCGTCCCGTGTCGGGGTGTTGCTGGGGAGTAAATCGTTCTCGCGGTGCGGACGATCCGTGCCGCGCAGGCATCATCATGGTGAACTAGAGGCCGACACGAGGACCGACGTGGGGAGCGGATGCCGTGAGCCAGCTGCTGCTGCTGACCAACACGCTGCAGCCCTCCAGCGAGGTGCTCCCGGCCCTGGGCCTGCTGTCCCACGGCCTGCGGGTGGCTCCGGCGGAGGTCTCCGCGCTGCTCGAGGCCCCGCCGGCCGACGCGCTGCTCGTCGACGGGCGCCGCGACCTGCCCCACGTGCGCTCGCTGTGCCGGATGCTGCGTACCACTGGCGTGGACTGCCCCGTCCTGCTCGTGACGACGGAGGGCGGGCTGGCCGCGGTCACCGCCGACTGGGGGGTCGACGACGTGCTCCTCGAGCACGCCGGCCCCGCCGAGGTGGAGGCCCGGCTTCGGCTGGCGATCGGACGGATGGCCGCGCGCGGCGGCGACGAGCAGCTCACCGAGATCCGGCGCGGCGACGTGACGATCGACGAAGCCACCTACACCGCGCGGGTCAAGGGACGGGTGCTCGACCTGACGTTCAAGGAGTTCGAGCTGCTGAAGTACCTCGCCCAGCACCCCGGGCGAGTGTTCAGCCGCGCGCAGCTCCTCCAGGAGGTCTGGGGCTACGACTACTACGGCGGCACCCGCACCGTCGACGTGCACGTCCGCCGGCTGCGGGCCAAGCTCGGCTCCGACCACGAGACCCTGATCGGCACGGTCCGCAACGTGGGCTACCGGTTCGTGCTCCCGAAGGACGGCTCGGACACCGCGGTCGGGTCACCGGCACCGGCGCCCACACCCGTCGGCTGACCCGCCCGGCGGCCCCTAGGCTCGCTCGGTGGTCCGCTTCGAGGTCGTCGGCGTGCTCGACGCCGACGAGGTCGCCGCTGTGAGCGGCGTGGTCGAGGCCGCCACCGAGGCCGACGGGGTCCGGCCGCTCTCCGAGCACGTCATGCTGCACCTTCGGTACGGCGGCGACGACCCGGTGCGCAACCTGCTGGCCTGGGACGGCGACCAGCTCGCCGGCTACGCCCACCTCGACGTGACCGACGAGGTCGCGGGGGCCAGCGCCGAGGTGGTCGTCGACCCGGCGTACCGAAGGCACGGTGTCGGGCGGGCCCTCGTCGAGGCCACCGTGGCCGAGACCCGCGACGGCCGGTTGCGGCTGTGGGCGCACGGCGGCCATCCGGCTGCTGCCGCGCTCGCGGCGTCCCTCGGCTTCCGGGAGTCCCGCGAGCTCTGGCAGATGCGCCGCTCGCTCTACGCCGCGCTGCCCGAGGTGTCGGTGCCGGCGGGCGTCGAGCTGCGCACCTTCCGGCCCGGTGCCGACGACGAGGCCTGGGTCACCCTCAACGCCCTCGCGTTCCGCGGCCACCCCGAGCAGGGGTCCTGGACGATCGACGACCTGCACCGCCGCGAGACCGAGCCCTGGTTCGACCCGGCCGGCTTCTTCCTCGCCGTCCGGCAGGACGAGCACGGTGAGCGCCTCGTCGGCTTCCACTGGACCAAGGTCCACGGCGGTGACTCACACGAGCACCCGCACCCGCATCCCGATGGGCATGGACACGGCCACGACCCGATCGGTGAGGTGTACGTCGTCGGCGTCGACCCCGCCGAACGCGGGACCGGCCTCGGCCGGGCCCTGACGCTGACCGGCCTGCGGCACCTGCGCGCCCTCGGCCTGCCCGACGCGATGCTCTACGTCGACGCCGACAACGCGCCGGCGATCCGGCTCTACCAGGCCCTCGGCTTCACCCGGTGGGAGACCGACGTGATGTTCTCCCGTGAGGTGCAGCACAGCTGAGCGTGACCCGCCCGGTTCGGCACCAACTCTGCGCGCCTGTTCACCTCTCGTTCACCCTGGCCGGGCCATCACGTCACTTGCCCTCCCTAGCGTCCGCAGCGTCACGAACACAGACGACAAGCAGACGTCCTTGGAGGACCTCACCGTGAAGCTCAACCGCTTCTCGCTGCTGGTCGGCGCACTCGCCGCCAGCAGCGTCGCCCTCACCGCCTGCGGCGGCAGCAGTGGCGGCACCACCGGCGCCGACAACACCACCGGCTCGGCCGCGCAGAGCCTGTCGGGCAACCTCAACGGCGCCGGGTCGACCGCGCAGCAGGCCGCGATGCAGGCCTGGCAGGCCGGCTTCCAGGACAAGAACTCGGGCGTCACGGTCAACTACGACCCGGTCGGGTCCGGCGGTGGCCGCGAGCAGTTCCTGCAGGGGGGCGTGCAGTTCGCCGGCTCGGACGCCGCGCTGACCGCCGACGAGCTCACCCAGTCGCAGAGCGTCTGTGGCGGGGGCACCGGCGCGATCGACCTGCCCGTCTACATCAGCCCGATCGCCGTGGCCTACAACGTCAAGGGCGTGGCCGGCCTGCAGCTCGACGCGGACACGATCGCCAAGATCTTCGACGGCAAGATCACCAAGTGGAACGACCCGGCGATCGCGTCGCAGAACTCGGGCGTCAAGCTGCCGGGCAGCGCCATCACCCCGGTGCACCGCTCCGACGACTCGGGCACCACCCAGAACTTCACCGACTACCTGAGCAAGGCCTCGACCTCGTGGACCTACCCGCCGGCGCAGACCTGGCCGGTCAAGGGCGGCGAGGCCGCGGAGGGCACCTCCGGTGTGGTCCAGGCGATCAAGTCCGGTGACGGCACGATCGGGTACGCCGACGACAGCCAGGTCGGCGACCTCGGCGTGGTCAAGGTCAAGGTCGGCAGCGCCTACGTCGAGCCGTCCGCCGACGCCGCGGCGAAGGTCGCCGAGGAGTCGTCCCCGACTCCGAGCCGGCCGGCCGGCGACCTGTCGATCGACGTGAAGCGCGACACCACGACCGACGGCGCGTACCCGATCATCCTGATCTCGTACCAGGTGGTCTGCACGGAGTACAAGAAGGCCGGGGACGCCGATCTGGTCAAGGCGTTCGAGACCTACGTCGTGAGCGCCGAGGGCCAGTCGGCCGCCGCGCAGGCGGCCGGGTCGGCCCCGCTGTCGGACGCACTCCGCCAGAAGGTCACCGCCTCGATCAACATGATCAAGGCCGGCAGCTGACGGGACGGACGTGACGAGGGCGCATTGCCCGAAGACGGTCCGGGTGGCCACGATGGTGGCCGCCCGGACCGTCACACGTCCCGACTGGCCCCACCAGCAGCACCCGGAGCAGTGAGACGACGATGACCCAGAGCACCGCACCTCTCACCGAGCTGCGCCCCACGAAGCGGCGCCGCGGCGACGGCATCTTCGCCGGGGTGTCCAAGAGCGCGGGCGTCCTCATCCTCGTGACGCTCGCCGGGGTCGCGCTCTTCCTGGTGGCCGAGTCGTTGCCGGCCCTCACTGCCTCACAGAGCGAGCTGCCCGGCGGCAAGTCCCTGCTCGCCTACACGCTGCCCCTGATCTACGGCACGATCCTCGCCGCGATCCTCGCGCTGATCCTGGCCGTCCCGGTCGCGCTGGGGATCGCGCTGTTCATCTCGCACTACGCACCGCGCCGGCTCGCCGCGGGACTCGGGTACGTCATCGACCTGCTCGCCGCCATCCCCAGCGTGGTCTACGGCCTCTGGGGGATCTTCTACCTGGCTCCCCAGCTGGCACCGGCGTACGGCTGGCTGGCCGAGCACCTCTCGGCGATCCCGTTCTTCGCCGGGCCGGCGTCGACCACCGGTCGCACCATCGCCAGCGTCGCGCTGGTGCTCGCCGTGATGGTGCTGCCGATCATGACGGCGATCTGCCGCGAGGTGTTCCTGCAGACGCCGATCCTGCACGAGGAGGCGGCGCTGGCCCTCGGCGCGACCCGCTGGGAGATGATCCGGATGTCGGTCTTCCCCTACGCGAAGGGCGGCATCGTGAGCGCCGCGATGCTCGCGCTCGGTCGTGCCCTCGGCGAGACGATGGCGGTCGCCATGCTGCTGTCGGTCGGCGGCGGCGTCACCCTCAACCTGATCAGCTCGCAGAACCCGTCGACGATAGCGGCGAACATCGCGCTGCAGTTCCCGGAGTCCTCCGGCATCGAGGTCAACGCGCTGATCTTCACCGGACTCGTGCTCTTCGTCATCACCTTCGCCGTCAACTTCATCGCTCGCGGCATCCTGGCGCGCACCGCCGAGTTCTCCGGGGCCAACTGATGACGGCCACCGCGACTCCCCCGAGCACCCGGCCCGAGGACATCGACCGGTCCCTGATCCACGGGGTGCTGCCGCGCTGGACCCCGCTCGCGGTCGCGGTCGGTTCGCTCGCCGTGGCCACCGCGGTGATCGTGCCGCGAGGGGTGAACTTCTACGGCATAGCCGCTCTCTCGTTCGTACTCTGCCTGGTGGTGACCAGCGTGCTGTCGTGGCGCGTCGAGGGCCGGCGCAAGGGCACCGACCGCACCGTCACGGTGCTCGTCCACGGCGCGTTCCTGCTCGCGGCCACGCCACTGGTCGCGCTGGTCTATGCCGTGCTGCGTGAGGGACTGCCCGGCCTGTCGGTCGAGTTCTTCACCCACGACATGCGTGGCGTCATCGGCGCGGGCGGCGGCATCGCGCACGCCATCGTCGGGACCCTGCTCGTCACCGGCCTCGCGGCCCTCATCTCGATCCCGATCGGGCTGATGACGTCGATCTACCTGGTCGAGTACGGACGGGGCCGGCTGGCCGCGTCGGTCAGGTTCCTCGTCGACGTCATGACCGGCATCCCGTCGATCGTCGCCGGCCTGTTCGCCTACGCGCTGTTCGAGGTCTTCTACGGACCCGGCATCCGGATGGGTGCCGCCGGCTCGGTGGCACTGTCGGTGCTGATGGTCCCGGTGGTCGTGCGCTCCAGCGAGGAGATGCTCAAGCTGGTGCCCAACGAGCTGCGCGAGGCGTCGTACGCGCTCGGTGTCCCGCGCTGGCGGACCATCGTCTACGTGGTGCTCCCGACCGCGATCGCCGGCATCGCGACCGGCATCACGCTGGCCCTGGCCCGGGTGATCGGCGAGACGGCCCCCCTCTTGCTCGCGTGCGGGCTGACCACGACCATGAACACCAACCTGTTCGACGGCCGGATGACGACGCTGCCGGTCTACGCCTACTACGGGTTCGCGACCCCGGGCTTCCCGCCCGAGGCCGGCTTCCAGCGGGCGTGGTCCGCAGCGCTCGTCCTCATCGCGATCGTGATGGCGCTCAACCTGGTGGCGAGAATCATCTCGCGCATCTTCGCCCCCAAGACCGCCGGCCGCTGACGGCGCCGGAACCGACAAGGACACCCTGTGGCCAAACGCATCGACGTCTCGGACCTGAACATCTTCTACGGCGACTTCCTCGCCGTGGAAGACGTCGGGATGACCGTCGAGCCCCGCTCGGTGACCGCGTTCATCGGCCCTTCCGGCTGCGGCAAGTCCACCCTGCTGCGGACGTTCAACCGGATGCATGAGGTCGTGCCCGGCGCACGGGTCAGCGGCAAGATCCTGCTCGACAACCAGGACCTGTACGGCGACGGCGTCGACCCGGTCGAGGTGCGCCGCACCATCGGCATGGTCTTCCAGCGGCCCAACCCGTTCCCGACGATGTCCATCTACGACAACGTCGCGGCCGGCTTACGCCTCAACGGGATGAAGAAGAAGCCGGTCCTCGACGAGGTCGTCGAGCGGTCGTTGAAGTCGGCCAACCTCTGGACCGAGGTGAAGGACCGGCTGCAGAAGCCCGGCTCCGGCCTGTCCGGCGGCCAGCAGCAGCGGCTGTGCATCGCCCGCGCCATCGCGGTCGAGCCGCAGGTGCTGCTGATGGACGAGCCCTGCTCGGCGCTCGACCCGATCTCGACGCTGGCGATCGAGGACCTCGTCCAGAACCTCAAGGACGAGTACACGATCATCATCGTGACCCACAACATGCAGCAGGCGGCCCGGGTC